>JAZBPS010000066.1:0-2076 GCA_036353375.1 Halieaceae bacterium
GACATGCTTCACGCCCTGGGCGGAAGACCGGTTGCGAAAACCCCTTCATGAGCCTAGGCTCAGGTAAAACAACGAGGTCAGGGCCATGCGCAAGATGCCAGGCACCAGCAAGGCGAGACCCCTTCCGACCACCCGGGCTGCTTCCCTGCAGCCTTTCCTGGCGGTACTGCAATCGAAAGGCGTGGCAACACAAGCCCTGTTGGAAAGAGCGCGGGTTGATGCCGCACTTCTGGGTCACGACAGCGCCTTGCTGCCACTGGATTCCTGCCTGCAGTTCCTCGATATGGCAGCCGCGGAGGCGGGCACCGAGTCCCTGGGTATTGAGGTGGGGCTGGCAACGCCCCTGGAAGCCCTCGGTCCTTACGGGCGCGGCCTGCGTGGCTGCAAGACGTTGGCGGAATACATTCTGCAAGGTGTAAAGCGGTATAATCGGCACACTTCGGGTCTTTCATTGCAGCTGCAACGCCACGAGCGCCACTGGCGAGTGATTCAACCCTGGGCGCCTCAACTGACTGAGCGCAGGGGCCAGGCGCTGGCACACCTCAACACGCTGGCAATTACGATTAACAGCTGCAGGGCTGCCGCGGGAAAAACATGGTGTCCTCCGACTGCAAACATCAGCAAGTACTGCGAACCTGCGATGAGTTATTGCGGACTGTTTGTCAGCACGGAGTTAAGGCGGCAAGACGCAGCCACCTGGTGCGACATCCCTATAGATCTGCTGGGCCTGCCCCTGTGGGGAAGCTACGGTAGCAGCACTCACGAGGAGCTGCAGCCGCTAACAGGAGCTCTCTCAGACTGCGTAAAGCAGCAGATTCAGGCCATGATAGACCGCAGCGACCTTTCGCTACCCGCGGTGGCCAAAAGCCTCGGCGTGAGCCCGCGCTCTATACAGCGCCATCTGGGCCGCGAGGGGTTGTCTTTCTTCGAACTGCACGACCAGTGCCGCTACCACACAGCCGTCAATGAACTGACCGGCAGCGACAAGCCGGTAACCGATATTGCCTTCGACCTCGGCTACACCGACCCCTCCAACTTCACCCGCGCCTTCAGGCGCTGGACCGGCGTATGCCCCGTCGAGTTCCGGGCGGCGGTGAGTATCCCGCACTAGCCTCTGGCGCGAAATGACAAGCGCAACTGCGCCGCTATCCTATACTCGGCGCATGAACGCCAAAATCACATTAACAACCCTTGCAGTCCTGCTAACCGCGTCGGGTACCGCCGGTGCGGAAGGTAGCTGGCACTACAGCCTGAGCCCCTACATGTGGCTGGCCGGGGTGGAGGGCGAGTCCGCGACGGTGCCTCCCCTGCCGCCCGCGCCCATCGACATCAGCCCCAGTGATGCGGCAGACGACACCGATGTCAGCTATATGCTGACGCTGACGGGGAAGAAAGGTCGTCACGGATGGATGGCAGATTTCCTCTACACCGATGTCCGCTCAGATGAGGATTTCGCGCCGGCGCTGGGGTTGAGCCTGGAGAGTGTTTCCAAAAACCAGATGTTCACGCTGGCGTACAGCTACGAGTTAATACAGAGCGACAGCGCCTTCCTGGATGCCTTTGCCGGCGCCCGGTACTGGAATGTGGATACCAGCCTGCGGTTTAGCGGGGGACAGGGCCTGCTCGCGGGAAGGCGTATTGAGAACAGCGATGACTGGATAGACCCGGTATTCGGCATCAAGGGCCGCACCGATATTGGCGCATCCCGGTTCTATCTTAACGGCTGGGCAGCGCTGGGTGGCCTGAATGTTGGCGCTGACCTGCTCTATGAACTGTCGCTCAATCTCGGCTATCAGTGGACCGATAGCATAGGCACCACAGTGGGATACCGGTTTTTTGACGTCGACTATGAGGACGATGGCTTTCTCTACGACATTGAGCAACACGGGGTCATGCTGGGCCTGACCTGGCAATTCTAGGTGTTCCAGCGCTGCGTTCAGGTCAAACCCGCAGCCCCCTTTTCCGCAATCGCCTGCAACGAAGACGGCAGCAATGGAGAACCCCATGGAACACTTCACCGTTAGCACAACGTCACAGCGGTTTGTCCGGTCACCAGCCTGGTGGGCTGCAGCGCCC
>JAZBPS010000451.1:0-1117 GCA_036353375.1 Halieaceae bacterium
AATGGCCCCGGAAGCCATAAAACGTGCCGAGTTTCGTCGCGGAACTCCCGTAACTGGCTAATCCAGCAAATGTTTTCGCTTGGGCCGCGCGTTTGAAGCCACAGACCGGCATCGGAAAGCCATCAACGCGATATAAATCGCCCTGCCACGCCGCGAGTTCCGGCAAGAGCTGCTGATGCAGTAACTGCTTGTATTGCCAAAGATTAGCGGCTTGTCGGGTGAACGTGGTGCGGCCTTTTAAGCCTGGGAACCAGGCGTGCCAATGGGTATGGAAGTAGCGCCAGATATCGCTATCGCGATGATGTCCCAAGCATTCGCCTACAATTTCGAGCGTCAAGACTTCACTGTCGCTGAGGCGAGGAGCAAAGCCACGACGCCGGGGAGGATAGAGCGTCAGTAACACTTTGAGGCGGGCTTCAATCGTTAAGAAGACCGCAATGATAAACTCTTCGATATCAAACATGGTTTCACCTCCTAGAAAGTCCTAGAACTGTTGATAGCTATAGCTTCTAGAGTTGGAACCTGTTCTCAATCATTAGTTGCACATCGCGTTAGTAAGGCCGAGCGCGACTACAAGTCTCAACCGATTGAGGCCAAGGAGTCGTACAAATGGATCAAGGCCGCCACCGGGTCTAACGACGATTTGCTCCTGGCTGCCTCCGCGCCGGTGACCTACATTGGCGATAGTGAATCCGACATCTACGAGCCGTGGGTCCAGATTCGCCAATCCTCTGGGCATCTACTAATTCGCGCTTGCCGTGACCGACAGCTCTACAACCAAGACGCGACCTTGTTCCGCTACCTATCCAGCCAACCGAGGGCGGGGCAATATCGCTGCGACGTTCCAGCGGAGCCGCGAAGCAACCGTAGGGCTCATGCCGTGCGGTTGACGGTACGGTTTACGCCTGTGCGCCTACCCCTGTCAAGGCGAACAAATGAACTAAGCCTTGATATACGGTCGTTTCAGCGATCTTGCCAATTTTGAATCAAAATTGTACGTGTTTAGCGTATAGCTAGACAGCACGATTTTGCAGCCTCATGGCGTGGGCGACTTGTTCGATGAACGAGTCGCCTCGTTGCTGACAGGTGGCGGCCAAGGAGGCTAACACACTCCAAG
>JAZBPS010000067.1:0-3825 GCA_036353375.1 Halieaceae bacterium
AAGCTGTGATTCGACGTGGCCCATGCTGATCTCCTGCTGTCAGTGGGTGGCGGCGTTCCCGCGCGCCTGATCGTGAGGCGGAAAAGTATACATCTGTGCAAGTTTCTGACAAGCCGGGCCGCGCCGGTAGTCCGCGATAGCTGAGGCGGGGATGTAAAAGCAAACCCTGCGAGTCGGTCACGGGGCGGCTGTACCCGCCGTGGCAGCCCAGCACCGGGCGATAAGCCCTGCCCAGGCCTCTGCTTTCGCCGGTGTATCAATGCAATCCTGGCGCAGCTCCAGCATGATGCCGTCCAGGCCGCGCTGTTCGGCTTGCACCGGGATGGTGTGGTCGCAGTCCACCTCAACCGCGTAGGGCTGGTTGTCTCCCACGGGGCAGTCAACGCGTGCCCGAAGCGCCTCGAGCCAGCGTTGGGCCAGCGGGGCACTGCGCCGGTAGCACACGCCTATAGGCCAGGGACGCAGCTCGCCGCCTGCAAGCCGTGCAGTAAAGCTGTGAATACTGAGCAGTAAAGGCGAGTGGGCCCGGCGTGCATCCAGCGTCCGGGTGATCGCCTGCTGATAGGGCTCAAAGAAGATGTTTCGCCGCTGGGCGATATCCGCAGGGCCGAGGTCCTGGTTCCCGGGCACCGACACGCCATCGCTGCTGCGGGCTATAAACTGCGGATCCGAGGGCGCGCGATTACAGTCGGCCACCAGCCTGGAGTAGTTGCTGAGCAGCAGCGGTGCATCCAGCAGCGTGGATAGGCGTCGTGCTACCCGGGCCGCGCCGGGGTCCCAGGCAATATGGCCGGCCAGCGCGCGCCGGTTGAGACCGAGGCCGTTGAGGCAGGCCGGCACCCGGTTCGAGGCGTGATCGCAGACCAGTACGACCGCGTTGCTGCCGCCGCTGTTGATGCACTGGTAACTGCCCGGCTCCGCAGGGCCCGGCATACAAGCTGCAGGGGATTTATCAGGAATCCGTCACCTCCTCCGCCCTGACCTCAAAGCGCTTGAGCAGCGTCTCGCCAAAGCTGTTGCTCAGCGACACGTCGGTCGCGTCGCGACCGCGTGCCATCAGCACCCGGCCGATAAGCCGCCGGTTGTTGCGCGGGTCAAACACGTGCCATTTCCCGTCCAGATAGGCCTCAAACCACGCCGCAAAGTCCATCTCGCCGTGGGGCGGCGGTTGTCCTATGTCACTGAGATAGCCCGTGCAGTAGCGTGCCGGTATGTTCATGCAGCGGCAGAACGTCACCGCGAGGTGGGCATAGTCGCGA
This sequence comes from Halieaceae bacterium, assembly GCA_036353375.1. GTDB lineage: Bacteria > Pseudomonadota > Gammaproteobacteria > Pseudomonadales > Halieaceae > JANQIO01. Next base: position 1,260 of record JAZBPS010000067.1, read on the forward strand.
CATACACCCGCCCGCTGTTGATACACCTGCGACGCCGTCATGGTATTGCTCGCATGCTCGTAGCCGAACTTGACATGCTGATGCACAAAATCGCATATCGCCTGCACCCGCGCCCAACCCGAGGGGCCGCTCCCGAACAGGGCCCACGCCTCGTTCATCATCAAATCCGTCTCGCAGTAGCGACTGCCCAGCAGGTAGACCAGCGCCTCTTCCGGCAGATATTCAACGGCGACCTGCTGAGCCTCCGGGTCTACCGGATCGGGCTCACCGTCGTCAAAAATCAACGCCTCGTTGGATATCAGGGTGTCACCGGGGGGCAGCACCAGCCGTGTGACCCAGTTCCCGTACAGGTCCCGGTAGCCGCTTAGCGGGATGGCCGGGTTGGTTACGATCCGGTCGGGAGTCAGCAGAAAACTGGCCCGGGAAGAGTGCACATTGAGCGTGAGAATCATGGGCGTGGGCTGGGAGCAGGTATACTCAATGTCGAAACCAATGCGAATATTCATGGCGTGGTCCTGGTGAAATCGCGCCGCCTCGTTCGAGCGACCGTGCGTAGAATGGCCGGATGCCGTGGTAGCGGCAGCTGGAGGGCAGTCCGGTGAGAGCGTGAAAACACCGGACCGTGGACAGTCTATCCTATTGCCACGGGACAGCCCCCTCGGGTCGCTTAGGCACGCTGAAGCCGACACGCGGTGCAACGCGCCAAAACCGGGATACACCCTGCAGGAGACCCAGACCTTGATCCCAGTGACTCGTCCCCGCGTGCCGGCGCCCGACACACGCCTCGCCGAGCGGCTCATGCGCCGATCCCCATCGTGGCAGCGCCGGGCGCAACGGGGGCTGCTGCAGGGCTGCCTGCTGCTCACAACCCTGGGGCTGGGTAGCTGCGCCATTTCACCGGAGCAGATTGTCGATGTCGCGCTCAGCGAGGACCCGGAAGCCGCAGTGCGGTCGGTGATCGAGTCGGAACTTCAGCGCAAGGGACTTCCCACCCGCGTGGAAAACCTGCCAGACCTGGTACGCGCCGTGCGCGGCGTGTTGCAGGACATCTGGGGGGAGCGCGAGCCTGAGATTGCCTCGCAGAAGCGCTACGTCAAGTACAGCAATGCCTACCAGGCCCGGGCCATCGTTGATTTCGAGGCGGGCTGGCTGCAGGTGGAAACCATCGCCAGGGATCAGGCTCAGGAAAAGCTGCGCAACGCCATCATAGCCACCCTGCTCAGCACCCGGGACATGCGATTGGAAGACATCTTTACTGACGCGGAGCCGGACACCGATGGCGAGCCCTTTCTGCTGGGCCAGGTGCTGGACCAGGACGGCGAACCGATCCGCTGGCGCTGGCGCGCCGAGCGCTTCGCCGACCACCTGATCGCCACGGCACTGACTCGCGGCGTCAACTCAGGCAAGCCGCTATTGCGTGTGCGTACAGACCTGGTAGACGACCACCTGCATCTGCGAGAGCTGGAATATTCGGCCGATGTACTCGCAGCTGCGCAACGCTACAACGTGGACCCCGCGTTGATATACGCGGTGATCGAGGTAGAAAGTGCCTTCAACCCCTATGCCGTGAGTCCGGCCCGGGCGTACGGGCTGATGCAGGTCGTGCCCGCCACCGCGGGTCGGGATGTGTACACCCGGGTCAAAAAGCGCAGCGGCGAGCCCAGCCGGGATGAACTGTTCCGGCCCGACTTCAACATCGACATTGGCAGTGCCTACCTTTACCTGCTGGACGACATTTACCTCAACCAGATCAAGAACAGCAACAGCCGGCACTTTGCCATGATCGCTGCCTACAACGGCGGGCCCGGCAGCACGCTGCGCGCCTTCGGTGAAGACCGCTCCCTGGCGCTGCGGCGCATCAACAGCCTGCAGCCCACGCAGGTCTACGATCAGCTGCGGCTGCGGCATCCCTTTGCCGAGACGCGCCGCTACCTCGAAAAAGTCAGCGCAGCCGAGGGACGCTACCGCTAGCTGCCTGCAAAACAACACGCCGCTTCAAAGCGCCTGTCATCTGACTGCGATAAACTTCCCCGCATGTATTATGGAGAACGACTCAACGCCATCAGCCACCTGGTAGGCGCGGTGCTGGCCCTGGTGGGCCTGGGCGCGCTGCTGGCTGTGGCCATTCAGTCAGGCAGGCCGCTGGTGATCACCGGTTTCTGCGTGTTCGGCGGTACGCTGGTACTGCTATACACCATGTCCACCCTGTATCACAGCTTTCCCTATCCACGGGTCAAAACGGTGTTCAAGGTGCTGGATCACATCTCCATCTATCTGTTAATCGCCGGCTCCTACACACCCTTCATGCTGATCAGCATGCCCTCGGACAGCGGTCTGCGGATTCTCGCGCTGGTGTGGGCCCTGGCTGTACTGGGCACCCTTTCAGAGATTTTCCTTTTTGGCAGGGCCGTGAAAATTGCCCAGGTCGCCTTGTTCATCGGCATGGGCTGGGCTGTGTCGCTGGACCTGGATGGTTTGCGCCAGGGACTGCCACCGGCGGGATACCTGTGGGTTCTGATCGGCGGCCTGGCCTACACCGGCGGGGTGGTCTTTTACGTATTGGACA
>JAZBPS010000068.1:0-3106 GCA_036353375.1 Halieaceae bacterium
CGATTGACATCAGCGATGTCCCGGGCGGGTCGGTAGCGGCGCTCTTTAACGAAGAGGCGGGCGCTGTTCTACAGGTGCCCGCCGAGGCGGTTGACGGGGTGTTGTCCCAGGCTGCAGCGGCAGGGCTGACACTGTACGAACTCGGGTCGGCGCAGCCGGGGGACGCCATTACGGTAGAGCGCGGCGGAGACGTGCTGCTGCGGTCCACCTGCAGCGCATTGCAGCGCGCCTGGGCAGAGACCTCCTCGCGGCTGCAAGCGCTGCGTGACAATCCCGACTGCGCCCGGGAAGAGTTCGAGACCATTACCGCAGATGCACCTGGCCTGAGCGCGTCCCTCACGTTTGCGCCCGACGAGGATGTGGCTGCACCCTTTATCGCCACCGGCGTGCGCCCGCGCGTGGCCGTGCTGCGGGAGCAGGGTGTCAACGGTCATGTCGAGATGGCCGCTGCGTTTGACCGGGCCGGTTTCTCGGCGGTGGATGTGCACATGAGCGAGCTCGCCGCGGGCTCGGTGTCCCTGGCAGACTTCAAAGGCCTCGTCGCCTGCGGCGGGTTCTCCTACGGCGATGTTCTGGGTGCGGGAGAGGGCTGGGCCAAGAGCATTCTGTTCAACCCCGCCCTGCGAGATGCGTTCGCGACATTTTTTGAGCGCCGCGACACGATCGCCCTGGGTGTATGCAACGGGTGCCAGATGATGTCCAACCTGCGTGAGCTTATTCCCGGCGCAGAATACTGGCCACACTTCGTGCGCAACCGTTCGGAGCAGTTCGAGGCGAGGTTGTCACTGGTGCGCATAGAATCTTCACCCTCTGTGTTTCTGCAGGGCATGGCGGGGTCGCACCTGCCGGTTGTGGTAGCACATGGCGAAGGCCGGGCCGAATTTGCCAGCGGGCAGCGGCTGGCAGCGGCAGAAGCGTCGGGCTGTATTTCATTGCGCTTCCTCGATAACGCCCTGCACGTCACCGAACGCTACCCCGCCAACCCCAATGGCAGTCCGGGCGGCATCACCGGGCTGTGCAACGAAGACGGCCGTGTCACCATCATGATGCCCCACCCGGAGCGGGTTTTCAGGACTGTGCAATGTTCCTGGGCGCCGGACGACTGGGGAGAAGACGGCGGCTGGATGCGCCTGTTCCGAAACGCGCGGCGCTGGCTTGCCTAGTTCGCTTGTCGCGGGGTTTGGTTTCCTTATAATGGCGCGGCTTCTCACGCAGGTATCTCATGATCAATAAATATCCACTGTGGAAGTACCTGATGGTACTGGCCATTGTGTTACTTGGCGTTTTCTACGCAGCCCCCAACCTGTACCGGCCGGATCCCGCGCTGCAGATCAGTGGCGAGAGCAGTGCGCAGGAGATTACCAGCCGTATTCTTGCCGGCGCGACCGAGGCCCTGGACCAGGCAGGCATCAAGCACTTCGGTGCGGAGGTGCAGGAAGAGGGACGCAATGCCTTGATCAGGCTGCGCAGTAACGACGCACAGCTGGCTGCCCAGTCCGTGGTGCAGCGCGCCCTTGGGGACGGCTTTATCGTGGCCCTGAACCTCGCCCCCACCACGCCGGCATGGCTCAGCGACTATGGTGCGCAGCCCATGAAGCTGGGGCTGGACTTGAGCGGCGGGGTACATTTCAAGCTGGAAGTGGACACGGACGCAGCGATCCTGCGGCGCCTGGAGTACTACACCACCGCCACCAAGAAGCTGCTGCGGGAGGAGCGCATTCGTGGCTTCGTGGGCCTGGAAGATGAACGCGAGATTATCGGGCGCTTCCGCGACGCCGACAGCCGGGATCAAGCCATGGCAGCGGTGCGGGAGAGATTCCCCGAGCTGCAGCTGCGGCGCGAGGAGCGCCCCGGAGATGAGGACGCTGCGTTCCAGTTTCGCGCCGAGTTGAGCGATGCCAGCCGCACGGAGATCGCGCGCTACGCCGTCAGCCAGAACCTCACGACCCTGCGCAACCGGGTCAATGAGCTGGGTGTTTCAGAGCCGCTGGTGCAGCCACAGGGCCGCAATCGCATTGTGGTCGAGCTGCCCGGCATCCAGGATACGGCGGAGGCAAAACGCATACTCGGCAAGACAGCGAACCTGGAGTTTCGCCTGGTCGCGCGCTCCGATGCACCCCTGTCTGAGCGGCAGGAGTTCGCCTACCGCAGTGAAAACTACGGCGGTGCCACCGAGTGGCTTGAGCGGGAAGTGATTATCACCGGCGAGCGGGTTGCCAATGCCCAGGCCAGCTTTGACCAGAACGGCCGCCCCAATGTGAATATCAGCCTGGACAGCGAAGGTGGCACGGCCATGCACCGGGCGACCCGCAACAACATCAAGCGGCGTATGGGGGTTTTGTTTATCGAACGCAAGACGCGTACCCGCTATGAGACCGGCCCCGATGGCGAGGAGATTGTCGTCAAGCAGCCCTACGATGAAAAGAAGGTGATTACCGCACCGGTCATCCAGTCAGCACTGGGTGCCCAGTTCCAGATTACCGGCCTCGACTCCACCCAGGAGGCGTCGGAGCTGGCGCTGCTGCTGCGGGCGGGCGCCCTGGCAGCTCCCATCGACTTTGTTGAGGAGCGCACGGTGGGCCCATCCCTGGGCGCAGAAAACATCGCCAAGGGCGTCACCTCGGTACAGATCGGCCTGGCTGCGGTGGTCCTGTTCATGGTGCTTTACTACCGCGTCTTTGGCGTGGCCGCTGTGGTCGCATTGTCCTGCAACCTGGTGCTGCTGCTGGCCTGTATGTCTATCCTCGGGGCGACGCTGACCCTGCCGGGCATTGCGGGGATCGTATTGACGGTGGGTATGGCGGTGGACGCCAACGTGCTTATCTTTGCCAGAATCCGGGAAGAGCTTAAGGGCGGATTGTCACCGCAGATGGCGATTCACGCAGGCTTTGAGCGGGCGGTGGTTACTATTCTGGACGCCAACCTGACGACCTTGCTGGTGGCCGTGATTCTTTATGCGGTCGGTACCGGACCGGTGAAGGGCTTCGCAGTGACGCTCTCCATCGGCATCCTCACGTCCATGTTCACAGCCATCGTCGGCACGCGGGCATTGATCAATCTCATCTACGGCGGGCGTAATGTGAAGCGCCTGGCCATCGGTTGAGCG
>JAZBPS010000069.1:0-8218 GCA_036353375.1 Halieaceae bacterium
AACTCGTGTTACCTTGACCCGACGAATGACGGCCTTGGGTTAGTGCCTCGTAGGGGCCTGTCTGCGTGTTGCATGGCGAGGCAGAAGAGCTTCGTCTGAAGAGCAAGTATCAACCGTCGTAGTGGGCTGACACGCCACGCGGCGCTGACAAGGGAAGGCTTAATCGATGGGTAGATTGGAAGGCAAGGTGGCAATTGTGACGGGCGGTGCCCGGGGTATGGGTGAGGCTACGGTGCGCTTGTTTGTCAGGGAGGGCGCGCGTGTTGTCATTGGAGACGTGCTTGAGGAGGAGGGCGCAGCGCTTGCAGACGCGTTAGGAGATTCCGCGATATTTGTGCGTATGGATGTGAGCCGCCAGGAGGACTGGAATGCCGCTGTGGCTGCAGCCGGCGATTTTGGCCCTCTGAACATCCTGGTCAATAACGCAGCGATTCTACACGTGGCGTCGATTACCGATACAACACCGGAAGACTATCTGCGGGTGGTAAATGTCAATCAGTTGGGAACCTTCATGGGTATTCGTTCGGTGGTGGAACCCATGAAAGCCGCCGGCGGTGGATCCATCATTAATGTCTCCTCGATAGATGGATTCCAGTCCAAACCCGGGCTGGCGGCCTACTCGTCTACCAAGTGGGCAGTGCGTGGCCTGACCAAGAACGCGGCCATTGAACTGGGGCAGTACGGTATTCGCGTCAACAGCGTCCACCCGGGGGGCATCTGGACAGCGATGGGCGGTTCCCAGGGAGGTATGACTGAAGAGGAGATGAGCAGTCACTTCTATAGTGATTTCCCGATACCTCGCGTGGGTCGGCCCGAGGAAGTCGCCTATGTCACGCTGTTTCTCGCTACCGATGAGGCCAGCTACAGCACCGGCAGTGAATTCATGGCAGACGGTGGCTGGTTTGCAGGAATGCGCGTCAAGGATATGCCCTCGGCTTAGGCGTCGGGCTAGATGCTCAGTGATCGGACTGCGAGCAGCCCGGGGGAGCTGGAGACCTGTTTTCCGAGGTCTGTTGGCGTAGCTCCACGTACGCAGCTAGACTGGGGGATTGGGGAGAGAAGCGATGACGCGCTCGCCCTGTGGCTGTGACGCCTACGGCGCACCGATTATTCAGTGCATGAACACGAAACGAAAACCGAGAGCCAGCTATGTCGATATATGAAACCTTGCCGTCCAGTGACAGTCGGAGGCATCTCCAGCTCATCAGCCCGGTAACGCTTGAGCCGACCGGCGAACTTGTCTGTGCGAACGAGCAGGATGTTGCAGCGGCAATTGCGGCAGCGCGGGCTGCGCAGCCTGCCTGGGCTGCAACCAGTTTTCGGGAAAGATCGGAAATTATGCATGAGGCCTGCAGGCTCGTCGTACAGCAGGCAGACAGAATAATGGATGTTGTTGTGGCGGAAACCGGCAAGGCGAGGACTGACGCCTTGAGCATGGAGGTCTTTTCCGTGGCAGATTCGCTCTGCTATTACGCCAAGCACGCCGAGAAGCTCCTGCGCCCGCGAACCCGCAAGGTGCATGGCGTGATGGGCTTCGCCAAGAAGCTTCACATTTCCTACAAGCCTCTGGGTGTGGTGGGCCTGATAACTCCCTGGAACGGGCCTTTTGTCCTTCTGATGAACCAGGCTTGCCAGGCGATCATGGCGGGTAACTGTGTGGTGGCGAAAGGCTCTGAAGTAACGCCTTATTCCGCGAAGCTCGCCGAAGATATTTTTCGGGAAGCCGGTCTGCCTGAGGGCGTACTTCAGGTGCTCCTGGGAGATGGCGAAACGGGCGCGGCGATTGTCGAAGGCGGCGTGGACAAGGTTTCATTCACGGGCAGCGTTGCCCCCGGCCGCAAGGTCGCGGAATCCTGCGCCCGCCAGCTTATCCCGGTCACGCTGGAACTGGGCGGCAACGATGCCATGATTGTTTGTGCAGATGCCGATCTGGAACGGGCTGTGCAGGGCGCCTGGCTGGGATCCTGTATGAATACCGGGCACTACTGCTGCGGAACCGAAAGAATCTACGTGGTTGAAGAGGTTTACGACGAATTTGTGCAGCGCGTGCTGGAGGCGGGACGTGACCTGCAACAGGGCGCGGAACTCGGCTTCGACGAAAGCGTAGGTGCGGTCTTCTGGGACCGGCAGATGGAAATCATCGAGCGTCATGTGCAGGATGCCAGGGATAAAGGCGCAAAAGTGCTTATGGGTGGCGGCCGCAATCCCGCCCTGAAAGGGCTCTATTACCTGCCTACCGTGATCACTGACGTGGATAATACGATGGACATCATGTGCGAGGAGACGTTTGGTCCTGTGCTCTGTATCCAGAAAGTGCGAGATGAGGCAGAGGCGATTCGCCTGGCCAACGACTCAGAGTTTGGCTTGAATGGAAATGTGTGGACGCAGGATAAGGATCGGGGTCTCGCGCTGGCACTGCAGATCGATACGGGTTCCTGTTCAGTGAACGATATGGCGGTCAGCTACGGTATTCCGGAAGCCCCTTTTGGCGGCAGGAAAAATTCAGGCGTAGGGCAGGTCAACGGCAAGAAAGGCCTGCGCGGTTACTGTCATGAGATGCCCGTCATTGTGGAGAAGCGAGGCGGGAAAATGCCGAATGCATATCCTTACTCGGCTAAATCGGCAGAGGGAATGCTGAAGTTTATGCAGATCCTCTGGGTCAAGACGCCCATCGGTCGCTGGTTGTCTTAGCAAGATAGCGCAGCGCCGGGCTGATAGCCCTGACCAAGACGCTTGCGAGGAAGCCAGGGCACTCGCTCTGGCTCTGGCAAGGGCGCTAGAGCTCTACCACGTTGGAGCGAACCAGCACGCCGCCGTCCACCACGAGGTCGTGGCCTGTGATAAATGAGGCTTGCTCACTGCAAAGCCATACAACCGCGTTAGCAATTTCTTCAGGCTCCGCAAGCCGTCCCATCGCGTGCGCATTGAGCACCTTCTCGAGTGTTTCGGCCTCGAGGTGCTTGAGATAACGCTGCATGCCCCCTGTATTGATACCGCCGGGGCAGACGGTATTCACGCGCACACCGCGCTTTGCGTACTCCGCCGCTGCAGCCTTGCTCAGGGTAATTACGCCACCTTTTGCTGCCGCATAAGCCGACTGAAATACTTCGCCGCGCATCCCGGATACAGAAGCGATATTGACGATCGCGCCGCCGCCAGACGATTCAATCAAGGGCAACTGGTACTTCATGCAAAGCCACACGCCTTTCAGCGTAACGCTGTGACAGCGGTCCCATTCCGCTTCGGTAATCTCTGTGATAGGAAGATTTCGAGGGCTGGCCGCGGCGTTGTTGGATACCGCGTGCAAGGCGCCGAACTGCTTACGGATATCGGCGATGATTCGCGCGACGTCCTCGGCTGACGCCATATCCGCTTCCCGCGCAAGCCCGTCGCTGCCCGCTGCCTGCAGACGCTCGAGTGTCGATTGCGCCCTGTCGCCATCTATGTCTGCAACAACGACTGCATACCCGGCGTTGGCGAAGGCAAGCGCTGTCGCTCGCCCGGTGCCTGCGCCACCGCCCATGACAAGCGCGACCCGTCTTGCAGAACCCTCAGTCACCGCCGTGACCTGTCTCCAAACTCTCATCTAGCAGTGAGGGGGCGTCCAGCAAGTTCAGCTCGCGCGCGATTGCGGGCAGGTGCAGCACTCCGTCGCTCAACCAGTCCGGTTCCGGGTCGCGTTGGCACAGTCGGGCGATCACCTCCGCAACGGCCACCGCGGGGCAGGGATTGGCGTATTTCAGGATCATCTCCGCAATGCCCGCTTGCTTCATGACTTCCGTGATAACAGTGCCGGGCTCGGTGTTGAAAATGCGAAGCCCTGCACCGGCGTGCTCTGCAAGCAAGCAACCCGCCAGCCTCCCCAGAGCCGCTTTGGACGAGGCGTAGGCAAAGCCCCAGCCACCGGCGGAAGGGGGGGCGGGCGGGTCCGTGAATGCCGTCGCTGACAGCATATTGATAATGGTGCCGCCGCCCTGCTGCTGCATCAATGGGATAGCGGTTTTTATCAAGGCCAGCGGGGAGAAAATGTTGGCCTGATAGATCGCGTCGAAATGCTCACGCGTTAGTTCCAGAACCGGCTCCATGTTGCCGATGCCCTGGTAGGTCGCATTATTGAAAAGAACGTCTATGCGCCCGAAGGTTTCCTGAGTCTGTCGCAGGGCGTCTACCGTACCTTTCTCATCCAGGATGTCAGCTTTCAGGCACAGAGCCCTGCGGCCATATGCCTCCACTTTGGCCGCCGTGGCATGAAGGGAGCCGGGCAGCGGCGCCAGAATGCCGTTGTGATCAAACACTTCGCCATCGTTCAGACTGCGTGCAGTAATACCCACGTCGTAGCCGTCTCTGGCCAGGGCGACAGCGGTTTCAGCACCGATTCCCCGGCTTGCGCCGGTGATGAATGCAACGGGGTTGGCCATGCGTTACCTCCTCTTATATTTCTTCAGGCGATCGACCTGTTCGGGATGCGTGGCTCTATGGTGCATCAGTTCTGTATCGGGAACAGCGATAAAAATCGGTAGAAGGTTGAAATACTGTTCCGGCGCAGGCGAATCCGTGATGTCTGTAAACACGCCAATGGACTGCGGATGTGCTCGTGCCAGCAACATCACACTGTCGGGCCAGACGGCTGGCGTCAGCCGGACACAGGCAAGGTCGTGGGGAGCGATTCACAGGCTGCTACTACCTGGCGGCAAATATCCTGAAAGAACCCGGACTCACCGTGTTCCGGCCTCTGCCCGAACCAGCCGATCAGGGCCAGCCCGCGCAGCAGGACAAACGTCTCGAGCATGTTCTCATCGTCAGCGCTCAAGGGCCGCAGCTCGCGATACCCGCACAGCAGTGAACTCCTCAAGTCACGGTAGGCCCTGGCACCCCATACTTCTATCAGTGCAGTGCCGAGATCATAGAGGTGCCAGCCAAAGGCTGCGTCGTCGAAGTCGATGATGCTCAGCGCATCTCCCGATAGCAAAAGGTTCTCTGGGTGCAGGTCCGCGTGGATAAGCCCGAAGTTGTCGGGCCTGGCTCCGTAGTTTTCCAGCACCGTGCCAAGGTACTGCCTCGCCGTCTGTAGCAATGCCCGCGTCTTGTTATCCAGGTCCGGGTGCTCCCAGAAGCGACCCCAGCGTGGGTTATTTCCCAGCAAACCCTCTGCGTCGAGGTAAGGGCGCTGAAAGTTTGCCGGCAAGGCCCAGCCAGATGACTGATTGTGCAGGTGGGCAGCCAGACGGCCGATGTCGGTAAAGGCCTGCACAACCCGTTCGCCTTGATAGTTGCACGCCTCCAGTGATTCGCTCAGCGGCGCGCCGGGCAGCCAGTGAGTAATGCCTGCGAGTCGCTGCTCCTGCAATTCGGGCAGGTCGATTGAGCAGAAGAGCTTGCCATCAAGCGCCGTGACTCCCTGCTGCACGCGTATGCCACTGGCTGCCAGCGCCGCGGTCCAGCGGCGCTCGGATATGAGCTCCTGCAGGCTGTTGTAGCCGGGCCGGTGCAAACGCAATGCGTAAATGGCACCGCTGTCTGCCTCGGTAATGCGAAAGGTGATGTTTTCCGAGATCGATACCAGTTCCAGCGCGGCGACGCGCAAAGGGAAGTGTCGCAGCGCCTGTTGTGCCGCCTTGTGATAGGCCAGGCGGGTCGCTTCAGGCGTCACGTAGTTTTTGCAGTGTCTGCTGCATTGCTGACACGGTTGCCTCTGCGTCCTGCTGCGAGAACACCAGCGGCGGACGAATCTTTACCACATGACCGCTTGTTCCGGCATTGGAAAGGAGGAAGCCTGCGTCTTTCATCGCATTGGCGATCCACCTGGCTGCGTCCGGCGCAGGTGTTTTGGTTGCCCGGTCCGTAACCATTTCAAGGCTTGCGAATAAACCCCGGCCGCGAACGTCGCCGACATAAGGGTGACCTTCACTGATGGCGGCAAGTTCCCGGCTGAGCCACTGCCCCACGACGGCGGCGTTGTCTGCCAGTGATTTGCGCTCTATCTCGTCCATCACTGCCATACCTGCTGCAGCCTGCAGCGGCGTGGAGGCAAACGTATTGAAATAGCCGGTCGCCCTGCGGAACGTTTCGACGTAGTCCCTGCAAGCGGCGGTGGCGGCAAGCGGCAGCCCGTTTCCCATGGGTTTTCCGCTGACCACAATGTCTGGCTCAATATGTTCCTGTGTATAGGCCCACCAGGTACCGGTTCGACAATAGCCAGACTGCACCTCGTCAGCAATCAGCAAGCCTCCGGCGTCTCGGACAAGGGCCGAGAGCCGGGACATAAAGCCTGCTGGCACGCGAGGCAGGCCCTCGTTGGCCAGAATGGGGCAGATGATAAGCGCGGCAAAGCCATGGCCCGCTTTCCTGAGGGCGTTAATGGCGTCGTCCACCCGGTTCAGGTATACCCCCGTTAGCGCCTCTTCTGTGAGGCCAGCGGTGAGCGGTCTGTAGAGGTCGGGGAAAGGAAAGCCCCGAACCATGTGTGTGGGCGACTGGTTCTGGCCCACGTAGGTAAGCGTGTCTACAAGGCCGCTGCTGCCGTGGTACGCCGCGTCAGTACATACGATACCCCTTGCACCGGTCACCTCCCGGGCCATGCGCAGCGCGACCTCGTTGGCCTCTGTGCCAGTGCAGCTGAATACCACGCTTTCTATACCGTCGTGGTGGGTCGCACAGAGTCGCTCTGCGAAGTCGAGGATGGCGCCGTGAAGGTAGCGATTGTGGACGTTTAGCGTTCGCTGTTGCGCCGCCATGGCTTCCGCAACGGCGACGTTGCCGTGACCCACACAGGGGACGTTATTGTAGAGGTCCACATAACGCCTGCCGTCGCGGTCGTACAGATAGGCGCCTTCCCCGCGCACCAGTTCTATGGGCTCGTCGTAAAACAGCTCGGCGCCCCGGCCGAACACCAGATCCCTTCGCGACTGAAGCTGGTCGTTTGTCATCGTCACGCTGTTACGGTCCAGCCGGCCGCAGCATACGGGCGGAGATAAACACTAGGTGTTCCCGGCGTCGACCATGTCAAAAATTGTGTCCACGATATCGGTCATGGAGATGATCCCGATCAGTTCATTGGACTCTGTGACCAGCAGGCGCTTGTATTTCTGGTTCACCATCATTTTTGCCACCACTTTGATGTTGAGTTCCTTGGAAACGGTGAGGGCAGGCTTGGCGTAGACGTCATAGACATTGAGCAGATCTATATCGCCGTCGTCAGCAACGATTTCCTGCAGCACGGTGGTGTAGGTCAGCATGCCGTAGGCATCGTGTTTGTCCTTCTTGTCCACCACGATGGACTGAAGGTTCTTCTCACGCATCAGTGCTATCGCATCACGCAGGCTGGTAAAGGGCGAGACGGTGATTACGTCTGTACGCATCACATCTTTAACTAGCATGGCAGCTTCCTCTTTTCAGATATCTTCACGAATACGCTCCTCGAACTGGGCAATCTCCTTCAGATTGATGCCGCCTATGTGCTCTATGGGCACAGTAAACGCCAGCCCGTGGCCCGACTTCATCAACTCGGAGCAGTTCACGACTGCCTTGAGCGCACGCACCGCCAGTCGACGCTCAAGTACGTACAGCAGCAGCGTTTGCTGACCTTCGATCTGCAGGCCCAGAAACGACTTCTTGTGCTCTATGCCGGAGCCTCGACCTGAAACGATAGTTACACCGCCGGCGCCGGCATCTTCCGCCGCCTTGCGCGCTTCTTCCTCGTACTCCTTGGCGACAATGACAACCAATGCAGAGAATTTCATGCGGGTTCCTCTTTGCGTTGGGTAATGAATTCTATGATCAGTCCGTATGTCATCACGGTAATCATGGGAAAAAGGGACGCGAAGGCAATCAGTCCGAAGCCGTCGATCAGCGCGGAGCGTCCCGGGATATTGTTGGCGAGGCCAAGCCCCAGTGCAGCCACCAGCGGGACCGTTACCGTGCTGGTCGTAACACCGCCGCTGTCGTAGGCGATAGGGATGATATAGCGTGGTGCCAGAAATGTGAGCACGATGACGATGGAGTAGCCTGCAATCACGTAATAGTGAATAGAGTCGCCATGAACGATTCTATAACAACCCAGCGCAATTCCTATGGCCACACCTATTGCTACAAAGATGCGCAGCAGCAGGTCGTTGATCTTCTCGTTGCTCACTTCTCGTGCCTTGACGGCGACAGCGATCAGCGCGGGCTCGGCCATGGTGGTGGAGAAGCCAATCAAAAAGCCGAACAGGTAGATGAG
>JAZBPS010000070.1:0-4698 GCA_036353375.1 Halieaceae bacterium
AGTCGGCTCTGGCTCCAGCCATATCAATATCGATGAGACCACTGGGCTGGTAGTCACACCAGGCTGCCCGCGCTCCCTGCGCGTGGCAATGCAGCGGCTGCATGCCGATGCTGCCATGGCGGACCGTTATGGCAAAGCGGCTCTCGAGCGCTTTCAGCAGCGTTTCACGGGCCAGCTCATGGGCAAGCGCTACGCCGAGATCTATCGCAGCACCCTGGGCCGCCGCACGGCCGGATCGCGCGCGCTGGAATCACCGGCCTGACCGTGCGCATCGCCGTTGATGCCAAGCTGCTCTCCAACCCAGGCAGCGGAATAGGTCGCTACACCGCAGCCCTGTTGGAGCACATGATCCCGATGGGCCACCAGTGGTTGCTCTACAGTGAGCGGCCCTTCAATTCACCGCTGGTGGACTCTCCGCGGGTGTGGAAGCGCACGGGCCATGCCCTGGAAGGTTCCATTAAAGGACTGCGCTGGTCGCAGCTCTCCTTTGCTCGCTGGACATTGCAGGATGTGGTGGATCTGTTCTGGTCGCCCCGACATCATCTCCCCTTTTTGTTGCCGCGGGAGACTGCAAGGGTGGTCACGATTCACGATATGGTATGGCGACAAATCCCCGAAACCATGCCGCGCCGCAGGCTCTGGCTTGAGCGCGCCTTGATGGGGCCCTCGGTGCGTGCGGCTGACAAAGTGATTTGTGTGTCACGCTTCACTGCGAGTGAGGTATCGCGGTATTTCCCTTCCGCTGTGGGCAAGTGCGAGGTGATACCCTGTGCCGCTGACACAGAGGTCGCGATCAACACCACGCCGTCCTTTCCTGCGCCAGAGCACTTTTTGCTGTTTGTCGGTACACCCGAGCCGCGCAAGAACCTGCCCCGGTTGCTGCGTGCCTACGCCAGCCTGCGTGAGGCAGCCGCGCTGCCAGACCTGGTGCTGGTGGGCGCCCGTGGCTGGGGCGACGACAATCTGCCCGCGCTGATCCAGGAGCTGGGCATAGAAAGCCGTGTGCACCGCCCGGGTCACGTGTCCGAGGCGGACCTGCAGTGGCTCTACGCCCATGCCACAGGGCTGATGATGCCATCACTGTATGAGGGCTTTGGCTTGCCTGTGCTGGAGGCCATGCAGCATGGCGTGCCGGCCATTGCCTCTTCAACCAGCGCATTGCCCGAGGTGGTTGGGGACGCAGGTCTGCTGGTCGATCCGTATTCAGAAACAGAAATTGCCAATGCTATCAGCGCGCTGCTGCATGAACCGGGACTGCGGGACACTTTGTCACAGCGCGCACTGGCGCGTGCAGGGCGTTTCAGCTGGCAGCGAGCGGCGGAGGAAACGCTGGCGGTGTTCGAGGCAGCCCACGCCGGGCACCGGCCCCGGGCGTATCGTCACCAGTCCATGGATCATGTTCTGTGACGCCCGCCGGGAGCAGCTTGCTCGGGGAAGTCTTCAATCGCCGCATGCTGGCCTGTGTGTTCACAGGCTTCGCCTCGGGACTGCCGTTTTTCGTACTGATCCAGCTCATACCTGCCTGGCTCTCCGACCACGGTGTGAGCCTGGCGGATATCGGCCTGTTTGCCCTGGTGGGCATGCCATACACCTGGAAATTTTTGTGGTCGCCGCTGCTGGACCGCTACGCCTTGCCGATACTCGGGCGGCGCCGTGGCTGGATGCTACTGACGCAGCTTGCGCTGGTAGTGTCGGTGGGCTCACTGGGCTGGCTGCAGCCCTCCGTGAGCCTCGGCAGTGTTGCGGCGCTGGCGCTGGCGGTGGCCTTTTTCAGTGCCAGCCAGGACATCGTGCTGGATGCCTATCGGCGGGAAATCCTGCCCGATCGCGAGTTGGGGCTGGGCAATTCTGTGCACGTGCAGGCCTACCGCATCGCCGGGTTGGTGCCGGGATCGCTGTCACTGGTGCTGGCCGATCACCTCGCCTGGAGCGCGGTGTTCTGGATCACGGCCGGTTTCATGGGATTCGGTATCGCGCTGACCCTGGTAACCCGCGAGCCCTTCTCGGAGGCGCGCATTGTCGGTGGTCTCCGCGAGGCTGTGGTGGCCCCGTTCCGCGAGTACCTGGCTCGGCGCGGCTGGCGGGGGGTGTTGCTGGTGCTGGGGTTCATGTTTTTCTACAAGCTGGGTGACAGCATGGCAACGGCCCTGGCGACCCCGTTCTACCTGGATATCGGCTTCAGCAAGACAGAAATCGGGCTGGTGGCGAAGAACGCGGCCCTGTGGCCCAGCATTTTCGGCGGCTTGCTTGGCGGTGTATTGATGATACGGCTCGGCATCAACAAGGCGCTCTGGTTGTTCGGGGTTGTACAGCTGGCCAGCATCCTCGGGTTTGCGGTGCTGGCGGAGTCGGGACCGGTGCTGTGGATGCTCGCCCTGGTGATCGGCTTTGAGTACCTGGGCGTTGGCCTTGGCACTGCAGCCTTTGTTGCGTTTATCGCCCGCGAAACGTCAGTACAGTATGCGGCCACACAGTTTGCGCTGTTTTCCGCGATTACCGCTGTACCCAGGACGTTTGCCAATGCGGCCACCGGGTTTCTGGTGGAGTCTGTGGGCTGGACCGAATTCTTCCTGTTTTGCGCGCTGGTGGCCCTCCCGGGCATGGCGCTGCTGCACTGGGTTGCGCCGTGGCGCGACGTGTGGCACCAGGAAAGATCAGGGGAGATACCGGGCTAGCCGCGCCACCAGTAGGACGCGTCAAGGATGCGACCGTTGCCGGCAAACTTTACCCCCTCTCGAAGCAGTCGTCGGCGTTGCTCGCGCCAGCCGGCGGAGCCCTCGGGCATGGCGATGCGACCCTGGGCATTGATGACCCGGTGCCAGGGAATGCGTGAGTCCGGTGCAAGTTGCCGAAGGGCCCAGGCGGTCTGTCTGGCGCCGTTGGGAATACCCGCCAGTCTCGCCACTTCGCCGTAGCTGCAGACCCGTCCCGAGGGGATCGCGCTGATGGTTTGCCAAAGGCGCTGCAGGCGCTCTTCCCGTGCCTTCGTCTGCTGGTCTTTGCGGCTCGTCGACGCCGCACCTTGAAAATTGGCCATAAGGCCTCAGTATAGAGCAATGCCCTGGTTTATTTTTCTATTCCCCCTGCTTGAGCTCTACACCTTGATCGTATTCGGCGATGAATACGGTGCACTCACTGCTATTGCGTGGGTAGTGCTCGGTGTGTTCCTGGGCATGGCCATGATTCGGCGCCAGGGACTCAGCATGATTCGCCAGATGCAGCGCGACGCGCAGTCAGGTTTGATCAGTGCGCGGATGCTGGGCGATGACCTTGCTGTGGTGACCAGCGGCCTGTTGCTGATGGTTCCGGGCCTGATCACCGATGTGATGGCCCTGCTGGTGCTGATAGGCCCGCTGCGGCGTCGACTGGTGGGCTCTCGCGGCACAGAGCGCGTAACCGTTCATACCCGGGCGAGTTACCGGTCGCCCGGCGACGAAGCCGGCGACAGGCCCGGCGATGAGCGCGGTGACAAGAGCCGGGACGGCCACGACCGGGACAATGTAACGCTGGAAGGAGACTACCGCCGCCTGGACGACTAGGTGCTACCGGCGAGGCGCTGCCGGCGAGGTGCTACCGGCGAGGCGCTACCGGCGAGGTGCTACCGGCGAGGCGCTACCGGCGATGCACGTGGACAACTAACTGCGGCTGACCCCTCTTGCGGGCCTTGACCTCGCGAATTTGCTCACTATGATTAGCACTCCTCGCCCGAGAGTGCTAATTTTTTATCACTCCCGTGTAAAAAGTGCTAGACGGGACTTGAAACCTCGAATTCTGTCCCCAACTCAGCGTTCATCCGTCGGTCGAAACGATGTTTCGGGCCGTTCGAAATAAAAAACACCGTCATTTGGAGAGTAAAACAGATGAATATCCGTCCGCTGTATGACCGAGTCGTCATCCGTCGCAAGGAAGAGGAAGAAACCACCGCAGGCGGCATCGTCTTGCCGGGTTCCGCCAAGGAGAAGCCGAACCAGGGCGAAGTGGTAGCCGTGGGTGATGGCAAGGTACTCGATAATGGCGAAACTCGCCCGCTGGCCGTGAAAGTGGGCGACAAGGTCGTTTTCGGTCAATACGCCGGCAGCAACACCATCGAAGTGGATGGTGAAGAGCTGATCATCATGGGCGAAAGCGAAATCTACGCGGTCGTGGAGTAATCCCACTCATCCTGCACCCGCATAAAGCATAGTTATCAGACGTAGAGGATTAGAATCATGGCAGCTAAAGATGTATTTTTCGGCGACGACGCACGCAGCCGCATGCTGAAAGGGGTTAACACCCTCGCCGATGCAGTAAAAGCAACGCTGGGCCCCAAGGGCCGCAACGTTATCCTGGACAAGTCCTTTGGCGCACCCACGGTGACCAAGGACGGCGTGTCTGTGGCCAAGGAAATCGAGCTGGAAGAGAAGTTCGAGAACATGGGCGCCCAGATGGTGAAGGAAGTGGCGTCCCAGGCGTCAGACCAGGCCGGTGACGGCACCACCACGGCGACCGTGCTGGCACAGTCCATTCTGAACGAAGGTCTCAAGTCAGTTGCGGCCGGTATGAACCCCATGGACCTGAAGCGCGGCATCGACAAGGCTGTCGCCGCAGCCGTGGCCAAAATTCAGGAAGCCTCCATTCCCTGTGAGGACAGCAAAGCCATTGCCCAGGTGGGCACCATCTCTGCCAATGCGGACAGCGCTGTCGGTGAAATCATCGCCG
>JAZBPS010000071.1:0-3138 GCA_036353375.1 Halieaceae bacterium
ACAGCAGAAAGCGGCAGCAGTGATGGACAATAGCTCCCGGCCTGGTCGCGCCTGGCGTGCAGCTCTTTTTTTGGCGGCGGTGGCCGGCCTGTCGGGGTGCAGCACCCTCACAGGCTGGATGGGCAACGATGACGAGGAGGCCAATCAGCCGGCGCCGTTGCTCGACATCGTGCCGGAAGTCGATACGAAACGTCTCTGGAGCGCCACCTTGTCCGGTGGGCAGGGCAAGGGTTACTACCATCTGCGTCCGGTCATCGAGGGCAATGCGATATACGCGGCGGGCAGCGACGGCGAGGTAGCGGCACTGGATAAATCCAGTGGCGAACGAATCTGGCGTGTCGATCTCGACAGTGAGATCAGCGCGGGTGTGGGCGTTGGCGGCGGACTGGTGCTGGTCGGCACCAGCGACGGCCAGGTACATGCGCTGTCCGAGCAGGACGGCAGTGAGCTGTGGGCCCAGCAGATTCCCGGCGAGATACTGGCCCCGCCGCAAAGCAATGGCCGGGTGGTGGTGGTGCAGAGCTATAACGGCGAACTGCACGGACTGGACGCCAGCGATGGCACGCATCTGTGGGCCTATGACAGCAACGTTCCCGTGCTCACACTGCGTGGCAACAGCACGCCGATTATTTTCGAACGCTTTGCGATAGCTGGCTTTGGCAACGGTAGAGTGGTCGCTTTGGACCTGAAAACAGGCGCCCTGCGCTGGGAAGCCCGGGTTGCCATCGCCCAGGGCCGATCGGAAATAGATCGGCTGGTGGATATTGACGGCACCATGCTGCTGTTACCCCCGGTGCTCTGGGCCGTCAGCTACCAGGGCTACCTGGTGGTGATTGATGTCGCCAGTGGGCGCAAGCTGAGGCAGGAAGAGGTCTCCAGCTATGTGGGCCTGGAGCAGGGCTTTGGCAATGTTTACGTTGTCGAGGAAAGCGGCACTGTTATCGCTTTTTTCCGCAACAGCAGCGGTATCCGCTGGGAGCAGGGTGACCTCACCTACCGCCGCCTCAGCACGCCCCGCGCCGTGAAGGGTTACGTGGTGGTGGGCGATTTTGAAGGGTATCTGCATTTCCTGTCCCAGCTGGATGGCCGCATCGTCGGGCGCACCCAGGTGGACGGTGACGGCGTCAGGGCGAACATGCTGTCGGAGGACGATGTACTGTATGTCTATGGCAACAGCGGCAAGCTGACCGCGCTCAAGGTGATACCCCGGTCCGCCGAGTGATACCCGTCATCGCCCTGGTGGGGCGCCCCAACGTCGGCAAATCAACGCTCTTTAATCGTCTCACCCGCAGCCGCGATGCGCTGGTGGCTGACTTTCCCGGTTTGACGCGGGACCGCAAGTACGGCGAGGGCCGTTACGAGGAGCATCACTTTATTGTTATAGACACCGGCGGCATTACCGGTGATGAGGAGGGTATAGACTCGCCTATGGCTGCCCAGTCCCTGGCGGCCATTAACGAAGCGGATGCGGTGGTGTTGATCACCGATGCCCGGGACGGGCTCACCGCCGGGGACCAGGAACTGGTTGCAATGCTGCGGCGCAGCAACCGGCCCTTTCACCTGGCCGTTAACAAGATCGACGGTATCAATGAGGATGCCGCCCTCGCTGATTTCTATACCCTTGGCAGCGACCACCTGCACCCGTTGGCGGCGGCCCACGGGCGCGGGGTGAAGTCCTTGCTGGAGGTGGTGCTGGCGCCGTTCGAGCACAGCGAGGCGCCCGCACATCGCGAGGGGGCTATACGCGTGGCGGTAGTGGGGCGACCCAACGTCGGCAAGTCCACCTTGATCAATCGGCTGCTGGGAGAAGAGCGGGTTGTGGTGTACGACCAGCCCGGCACAACCCGGGACAGTATCTATATCGATTACCAGCGGGAAGAGCAGTGGTACACATTGATCGATACCGCCGGTGTGCGGCGCCGCAAGAACGTGCGCGAGACCGTGGAAAAGTTCTCTATCGTCAAAACCCTGCGAGCCATCGATGATGCCCACGTGGTCGTGCTGGTTATGGATGCCAGTGAAGGCCTGGTAGAGCAGGACCTGCACCTGCTCGGCCAGGTGATAGACGCCGGCCGCGGACTGGTACTCGCGCTGAACAAGTGGGATGGCCTGGATAGTGACCAGAAACAGCGGGTGCGCACGGAACTGGAGCGGCGGCTGCGGTTTATTGACTATGCCGATATACATTTTATCTCTGCGCTGCATGGCTCGGGCGTGGGCAAACTCTATCCCTCCATCAACGCCGCCTACGGTGCCGCCACCCGTAAGCTCACCACCAGTCGACTGACGCGCATTCTCGAGGATGCAGTGGCCGAGCACGAACCGCCTATGGTCAATGGTCGCCGCATAAAACTGCGCTATGCCCATGCCGGCGGGCACAACCCGCCGCTGATCGTGGTGCACGGCAACCAGACCGGCAAGCTGCCTTCGTCCTACCAGCGGTACCTGGAAAAGGTGTTCCGTCGGGAGTTGGCGCTCGCGGGCACACCGGTGAAGGTGGAGTTTCGCACCGGTGAAAATCCCTATGCTGAGAAGCGTAATCAGCTCACCCGGCGGCAGATGGCGCGCAAGCGTCGACTCATGTCACACGTGAAGAAAAACAAGAAGCGCTGACCGCTCGCCTTTCGCCCCGGTTACCTGTCGCTATAATCGCGGCATGCACTCGACGCAGTCCAATGTTTACCCCGACCTCGATTCCAGGCAGGAGCTGGAGCGCTTCGTCCGGCGCTTCTATGGCGCCATGCTGGAAGATGCAACGCTGGGCCCGCTGTTCATCGACGTGGCCGCCGTCGACCTCGACCAACACATGCCGCATATTGTGGACTACTGGGCCAAGCTGCTGCTGGGCGAGCCGGACTACAACCGTCATACCATGAACATACACCGCCGACTCCACAGCAAGCGTGCACTGCAGCCAGAGGATTTCCAGCGCTGGCTGGGCTACTTCCACAGTGCGGTGGACAGCGGCTGGCGTGGTCCTCGAGCCGAGCGCGCCAAGCGCATTGCCAGCACCATCGCCCAGAATATGCAAACAGCCCTGAGCGACTCATAGACAGCCCTGAGCCGTGTGTAGACAGCCCTGAGCCAGGTATAGACAGCCCTGAGCCAAGTATAGACAGCCCTGAGCCAGGTATAGAA
>JAZBPS010000452.1:0-1725 GCA_036353375.1 Halieaceae bacterium
GAACGGCAGCTGGAGCGACGGCAAGCGCCTCAGCGAGTCGCTGCTGCTGACCGGCTTTTTCTCCTTGAACGGCGCCCTCACCACCTCGGACTGGGAGGCAGAGAACCTGTTCATCAGTACCGGTGGCGAGTTGCATGTGCTGCAAACCGATGACTGGCGCTTTTTCTTCGCCCTGGATGGTACCTGGACGGAGGGCCTCACCGATGACGTACAACTACAGCTCGGTGGCAGCAGCGGCCTGCGCGGCTACCCCCAGCGCTACCAGCAGGGTGACCGGCGCCTGCGCCTGCGGATGGAAGAGCGGTGGTACGCCGACTCTGAGCCCCTGCGCTTGTTCCGCTGGGGCGCGGCCTTGTTTGTAGACGCCGGGCGCGCCTGGTTCTCCGGAGATGAAAACGACGAGATCGACGGCTGGCTGGCCAACGCCGGCATCGGCCTGCGGCTGATGCCCACGCGTTTGCCCACCAGCGGCATGATCCACATAGATCTGGCTGCACCTCTGGTTACGGGAGGGCCGGGCGTTGATAATCTGCAGCTGTCAGTGACGGTACGCAATAGCTTCTAGCACAGGGAACAACCCCCCATGGACGAAACACGACAGAAGATCGCCCTGTTTATTGATGCCGATAATGCCCCGGCCAGCAAGTTTGAGGACGTGCTAAGCGAGGTGGCCAAGTACGGCGTTGTCACCATTCGCAAGGCCTACGGCAACTGGAAAAAGCAGTCCATCAAGGGCTGGGAGGACCTGCTGCACGAATACGCCATCCAGCCCATACAGCAGTACGACCTGTCCAAGGGCAAGAACGCGTCGGATATCGCGCTGGTTATCGATGCGATGGACGTGCTCTACACCAAGGACATCGACGTGATGTGCTTCGTATCCTCTGACTGTGACTTCACCCCACTGGTGACGCGGGCACTCGCCGAGGGCAAGGTGGTGCTGGGGTTCGGCGAACGCAAAACGCCCTCACCCTTTGTGAACGCCTGTTCCAAGTTTCTGTATCTGGACCAGAAAAGCGCCCAGGGCGACGCCAATGAGGGTAAGCCGAAAAACATCAAATCAGATGCCAAGCTCATCAACCTGCTGCGGCAGGCCATCGAAGCCACGGAAGACGAAAACGGCTGGGCATCCCTGGGACCCGTGGGGTCACACATCTCCAACCGCACGTCCTTCGACACAAAGAACTACGGCTTCAAAAACCTGAGCAGCCTGATCAAGGCCATAGACTTGTTTGAGGTGAAGCGCGGCCAGGGCAACATGTTCCTCGTGCGCGACCTGCGTAAGAATAAAACGGGGTCAGAGTAAAAAATGGGGTCAGAGTAATTTTTCCAAAGGAAAAGTTACTCTGACCCCATTTTTTTCGCGGCATCCCGCACCAGGCTGAAGTCAGCCCACGCCGACATCGGCGGCAGGCTTGCCCCGGGATGCGTGCGCAGGAACGTGTACGCATTGGTCTGCCAGGTGGCCTCCTTCATGGCGGAGGTGGTGTCGCTCTCAGCCCACAGCAGGTCGGTGATGCCCGCCAGCGAGGCCTGCTGGTAGCGCAGGTCCAGCTGCGGCTCAAACTGCGCGACGGTCAGGGACGCGCCGGCGTCGGTATCGGCCGTGGCGGCACGCCAACCGCGGTCCAGAACCGCAAGAAACTCGACCAGTTCCGTGCGGTGGGTTTCGAGTGTTTCCCGGCTGACAAACATCACCTGGGAGTAAGCCACGTGCCCATAATC
>JAZBPS010000072.1:0-3401 GCA_036353375.1 Halieaceae bacterium
AGATACTGAGCCTGCTGGGCATCATCATCACCGCGGTGATCGCGCTGTCCTCCACCACTTTTGTGTCCAATATCATGGCGGGACTGATGCTGCGGGCCGTGAACAGCTTTCGCCCGGGCGACTATATTCGCTGTGAGCAACACTTCGGTCGGGTGACTGAACGCGGTCTGTTCCACACTGAGATACAGACCCCGGATCGCGACCTTGCCACCGTGCCCAACCTGTTTCTGGTGAACAACCCCCTTACCGTGGTGCACGAATCCGGCACCATCATTTCGGCGGAGCTGTCGCTGGGCTATGACATTGCACACCAGCGGGTGGAGGAGCTGCTCAAGCAGGCGGCGACGGACGCGGGACTGTCCGACGCCTTTGTATTGGTGGGAGAGTTGGGTGACTTTTCCGTGATCTACCGGGTGGGTGGCTTCGCCGAGGACGTTTCCAGGCTGCTCACCACCAAGTCAAACCTGCGCCGGTCCATACTCACCACCATGCACGCGGCGGGCGTGGAGATCGTTTCCCCGAATTTCATGAACCAGCGGGTGCTGGATCCCGCGGACAAGGTGATTCCGAAAGCGGACCGTGTGGCGGTGCCGGTGGCGGAGCAAGCGTCCCCGGAGGAGGTCATCTTCGACAAGGCGGAAACCGCGGCGCAACGGGAAACCCTCAAGCAGTCACTGCGGGAGGCACAGCTGCGGCGGGAGGAAATCGCCGAGCTGAAGAAGGCGGGACCGGCGGACGAGCGAGCGCTGGAGCTTGAGGATGAGGCCCTTCAGGCCAGTATTGCGCGGCTGGAGGCCGAGCTGGATGCGGCTGTGGAGAGTGCAAAAGCGGAAAAAACAGGGTCAGAGTAGAAAAAGGGGGTCAGAGTAACTTTTCCCGCGGAAAAGTTACTCTGACCCCCTTTTTCTTTCGCTCTACCCCTCTTTTTTTCGTCTACTGCTTGAGCAGCCCCTTCAGCCCCTCGAGCTTCTTGCGGTTTTCCGTGCCGATTTTTTCATCCAGCTTTTTGTTCAGTTCTTCCTCGGCGGCTTCCTTGGCCTTGTCCTTGACCATGTCTTCAAGGTAGTCCTTCACCGCGTCCTGGGTTTGCTTGATGACGGTGCGCAGCATCTCGTTAGCCAACGCCTCCGGCGCAAGGCCGGCGTTGCGGTCGCCGATATTGGCCAGGCGAATCGCGGGCAGTTCCAGGGTCTTGTCGCCGAACTGCTGGGTGATCACCGTGGCGGAGCTGTTGACGAAGGCGAACTGTTCCAGCGCCAGCTTGATGTCGGCCGCTTCACCGCTGGCGGGCGGCGCGGGTTCTGCATTCGCCGGCTTCATACCCTCCAGCAGGGCCTGCAGGTTGGTGGTGGCTCCGCGTTGTTCGGCGGTCAGGGCGGCGCCGTCCACGGTCACTTCCTCGATAACAATCACCGGGCCGGTGAGCGATGCCGGTGCGACCTGTACCGCTATCTTGTCCATGGCAAAGGCGCTGGCAGAACTGAAGCCTGCCGGGTTGGCAATCCGCAGGCCATAGATCTCGCCACGGCCATCCTGCAGGGTGAATTTCACGTCACTGACGGTAACCTGGGTTTTGGTCACCTCGCTGCCGACGTCTTCAATCACCTGCTTGATGATTGCGTCCAGATTCTGGAATACCAGTACGATAGCGATCACCGCAACCACGATGGCTGCGAAAAATACGCCCAACAGGATTTTTGCGGTTTTGCCCATGTCAGAAGATCCAGTGTCAGTCCGAAAGGCTCTACTATAGAACATACTGGCGGCGCTGGGCATAATGGCGGCGTTTTCGCACCCATCGGACGCGCATGTACTACCGCTACTTCGGCTTGAAGGAAGAGCCTTTCTCCATCGCCGTAAATCCGAGGTACCTGTTCATGAGTGCCCGGCACCGCGACGCACTCGCGCACCTTTTGTATGGCGTCGGTGCCGGGGGTGGCTTTGTCCTGTTAACCGGTGAAGTGGGTACCGGCAAGACCACCATCAATCGCTGCCTGCTGGAACAACTGCCGGCCGATACGGATATCGCCATTATTCTCAATCCGGCGCTGAATGCCGAGGAGCTGCTCGCCACGGCCTGTGACGAGTTCGGTATCAGCTACGACGCCGACACGGCCACCCTGAAGTCCCTGACCGACACCCTGCATCGCTTCCTGCTGGACAACCACCAGAAGGGTCGCAACACCGTGTTGTTGATTGACGAGGCCCAGCACCTGCAGTTCGACGTACTGGAGCAGATCCGCCTGCTGACCAATCTCGAGACCAACACGCGCAAGTTGCTGCAGATTATCCTCGTGGGCCAGCCTGAGCTGGCTGAGATGCTGGCCCGCCCGGAGCTGCGCCAGCTCAGCCAGCGCATTACCGCGCGTTACGAACTGACGCCCCTGAGCCTGCAGGAAACCCATGCCTATATCCGCCACCGTTTGCAGGTCGCGGGCCTGCCCGGCAACCAGGAGCTGTTTCCTGCCGGGGTGGTCAAGGAGATCTACCGCAGCACCGGCGGGATTCCCCGCCTGATCAACGTGTTGTGCGACCGCCTGCTGCTGGGCACCTTTGGGCAGAACCAGCCCAGGGTGAGCCGCGATATGCTCCGGCAGGCGGTCAAGGAAGTGATGGGCGAGCTGCCGGCACGGCGTCGCGGATGGACGGGCTGGCCCGCCGCGCTGGCGTTCACCCTGGTGCTTACGGCGCTTGCCGGGCTGGGCCTTTGGGTGGCCAGCGGTCGCAGTGGCGCGGATGCAGCACCGCAACCCGCAGCCGCGGTCGAAGACACCATGGCATCCCTGCTGGTGGCTGATCGAGACGAGGCCCTGGCGCTGCTGGCGGGTCACCTGGGGCTGCTGGTGCCTGCCGCAGATACCTGCCAGGCGTTGCGGGAGTCCGGGTGGCGCTGCGAGGCGCTGGGCGCGAGTAGCTGGCAGGACCTGCTGGCGTACAACCGGCCTGCCGTACTGACGCTGGTGACGCCGGACCGCTTCCTGACCCACGCGGTGCTGGTGGGCTTGCAGGGGGATCGCGCATTGCTGGCGACGGCTTCCGGAACGGAAACCGTCGCGCTGGCCAGGCTGGGCAGCCTGTGGCGGGGGGACTTCGAGCTGCTCTGGCAGCCCCCGGTGGATTATGCGGGCCCCCTCGGGGTGGGTGATCGCGGCCCGCTGGTGCGCTGGCTGGCAGACGCCTTCGCCGAACTGGACGGGCAGGCGCGGCCGCTGGCGGACACCGAGTTCAACGAGGCGCTGCAAACAAGGGTGCGGTTATTCCAGCGCCGCTACGGACTGGAGCAGGACGGCGTGGTAGGCCTGAAGACCCTGCTGCGGCTGGAGGTGGTGCGCGGCGCGGCGGTACCCCTGCAGGCTGAACAAGCGGACCTGGCGTCCCTGGGGAGCCGCTGATGTCTTTTA
>JAZBPS010000073.1:0-4412 GCA_036353375.1 Halieaceae bacterium
GTCCCGCCCCTGCCCTTCACCGCGCCCCGCACCCTTTTCAATACGGACGTCGACAAGCGTCGGCAGGTTGTTATAGGTGATCTGCCGCTGGGGGCGATGCGCAAGCTCGGGGAGCGCCACGGCGCGACCGTCAACGACGTGTTACTGGCGGTCTGCGGGGGCGCCCTGCGCAGCTACCTGCGCAGCCAGGATGCCCTGCCGGGTATCAGCCTGGAGGCGGGGGTGCCGATTTCCTTCAAGGCCAGCCAGTCAGCGGGCAACCAGGTGGGCTTCATCATCTGCCCACTGTTCACCGAGGAGTCCAGACCACTGACCCGGCTGAAGCGCATCGCCAGGGTCATGCAGAAAGCCAAGGGCAATATGCGCAGCATGTCCCGCACCGCCGCCCAGGATTTCACCAACATGCTGATGATGCCCAGTATCCTGCTGACCCTGTCGGGGCGGGCCAGTCAGGTCAAGCCTGCGCTTAATGTGATCGTGTCCAACGTGCCCGGCTCCCGGCGGCGGCTTTACCTTGACGGTGCCCGGCTGGAGGCCATCTACCCGTTGTCGGTGGTGACCGATGGGCTGGGTATCAATATTACGGTGGTCAGTTACCTCAACAAGCTGTGCGTGGCGGTGACCAGTTGCCCGACAGAACAACCGGGCATCGAGCAATTTGGCAGATACCTGCGCGAAAGCTATCGCGCACTGGCGAGGGCGGCGTAGTGACAAAGCGCTTTGACACCACCGAGGCGGCGGCGGACGCTATTATCGAGCAGACCGGGGGCAATATCGTGCTGGGTATGCCGCTTGGGCTGGGCAAGCCCAACCGCCTCGCCAATGTGCTGTACCAGCGCGCCGTTGACGACCCGCGGATTTCGCTGACGATCGCCACAGCGCTGTCTCTGACGCGGCCCAAGGCACCGCCGGGTCTGCAAAAACGCTTCCTTGATCCGTTTGTCGAGCGCGTTTATGGCGACTATGAAGAGCTGGCCTATCTGCACGCGTCCCGCAGCAACAGCCTGCCTGACAACGTCCAGGTCATAGAGTTTTTCGTCCAGCCCGCGGCGGAGCTGGGCAACGTCTACGCCCAGCAGAATTTCATCTGCTCCAATTACACGCATATCGCCCGTGACATGATGCGCCGCGGTATCAACGTGCTGGCGCAGACCGTGGCCCCCAACCCCGATGGCGACAGCGCGCGAGTCAGCCTCAGCTGCAATCCGGAAATGACGCTGGATATGCTGCCTGTCATCGCCGAGGCCAGGGCGCGGGGGGAGACTCTGATCACCGTGGGCCAGGTGCATCCGGAGCTGCCCTACATGACCAACAGCGCCGAGGTTTCCACCGACATATTCGATCTGTTGATCGATGACCCGGCAGCGCGCAGCAGGCTGATCAGCACGCCCAACCTGCCTGTGGCAATGGCGGAACACTTCATCGGCCTCGCCGCAAGCGGCCTGGTACGCGACGGCGGCACCCTGCAGATCGGCATCGGCGCGCTGGGCGACGCCGTCGCCAGCGCCCTGCTGTTGCGCAAGCGCGACAATGCTACCTGGCGGCAGCTGATGGACGCTTGCCAGCTCAACAGCACCTTGTTCGACGCCTATGAGGAGGGCGGTAGAGACAGCTTTGAGCAGGGTCTTTACGGGTGTAGCGAGATGTTCACCTACGGTCTTTACCGCTTGTTTGAAGCCGGGGTCATCAACCGCGACGTCTCCGGCAGCAACGGACAACCGGTGTGTATGCACGGCGGCTTTTTCCTCGGTCCCCAGGCGTTTTACGACGCCTTGCGTGACCTGTCGCCGGCGGACCGCGCGCGCATTGAAATGACCAACATCAGCTTTGTGAACGGCCTGCACGGCCAGGAAGAAAAAAAGCGGGAACAGCGTCTGCATGCGCGCTTTATCAACACAGCGTTCACCGTCACCATGTTGGGTGCGGCAGTGGCGGACGGCCTGGAGGACGGACGCGTGCTGTCAGGGGTGGGCGGCCAGTACAATTTTGTTGCCCAGGCCCACGAACTGAATGGTGCGCGGTCAATCCTGCTGGTGCGGGCAACCCGTGCAAAAGGCGGCGAGATCTCTTCCAATATTGTCTGGAATTACGGTCACACCACCATCCCACGGCACCTTCGGGACATCGTGGTGACGGAGTACGGTGTCGCAGACCTGCGCGGCAAGACCGATGCCGAGGTGATCGGCGCCATGCTCAGTGTGGCGGACTCGCGCTTCCAGGGCGAGCTGATGGAGCGCGCCAAGTCTGCGGGCAAGCTGCCGGCGGATTACCGACTGCCCCGGGCCTATACCCACAATACACCGGAGCGGCTGCGCGAAGTCTACGACGCTGACCGCAGTTGTTTCCCCGAGTTTCCGCTGGGTAGCGATTTCACTTACATCGAGGAAATGCTGCTGCGCGCACTGGTCTGGCTCAAGGCCCATGTGAAGCCCAGCGGCCTTCTGGATATGGCGCGCAGCGGACCGGTGGATGAGCAGACCCGGCGGCACTTCCAGCCGCACCTGCAGCGGATGTCACTGGAAGCACCGGAATCACTGAAAGACAGACTGTATCAGCAGCTTTTGCTAAAGGCCCTGCAGGCAACGGAGCAGGCAGCATGAGTTGCAGCTATTACAAAAACCAGCGTTTCAAAACGGCCGCGGGCAGTATAGCGGCTTCCACCGCACGTAGCTCAGGGGGCACTGCTATGCGTCACCTCAATAAAATTTCCGCCGCCACTGCCGCGGCAACATTGGTTCTGGGCGCGCTGCCTGCCCAGGCGGCAAAATTCAACCTGGGAGAACTGGAAGGATCCTTTATCTCCAACATTGCCGTCGGCGCCAGCTGGCGGACAGAGGACCCTGACAATGATTTTCTCAGCCCCGGCAACACCAACGGGGAAGGGCGGGCCTCTGCCAGCACCACCGACGACGGCAACCTGAACTATGACAAGGGCGACATGTACTCCATGCAGATTCGAGGTCTTCACGATCTCGAGTTGATGTACAAGGATTTCGGCTTCTTCACGCGGGTCAAGTGGTGGTACGACTACGTACTGGAGGAACGGCATGTTGATTTCGGCCACGTGCCCAATGGCTACACCGAAGACACCCTCGATATGGGCGACTTCCAGGATCTTGCCCAGGGCTCCGGCATTGTGCCCCTGGATTACTACTTCTTCTGGAACACTGAGGTGGCGGAGATGCCGGTGGAATTGCGCGCCGGCAACCTGGTGTTGAGCTGGGGTGAGAACACGTTTATCCAGAACGGTATCAACGTTATCAATCCCTTCGACGTGACGGCATTGCGGCGCCCGGGCTCAGAGATTCGCGAGGCCCTGCTGCCCACCGGCCTGGTGTACACTAACGTGGGTGTCACTCCGGACCTGTCGATAGAGGCGTTTTACCAGTACGAATGGGATCCGACGATTGTCGATCCCTGTGGCACCTACTGGAGTGCCGGCGACGTGTTTGGCGGCGGCTGCAATGCGTTGACGCCGCGCACCTCCCAGCCTGACGGACAGCAGCTCGCCTCGGGTGAAATTATCCCCCGTGGCCCGAACGACAACCCCGAGGACGGCGGACAGTGGGGTATTTCCGCGCGCTATTTCGTGGAACAGCTCAACGGCACCGAGCTGGGTTTCTACTACATCAATACCCATAGCCGGACGCCGATTTTCAGTGGCATCAACCCGACGGAGAACTTCGGCCAGCCGTTTATTTTTGGCTCCAACCCGCAGTACTTCTTTGAGTTCCCCGAGAACATTGAGACCTTTGCCCTGAGTTTCGCCACCAATGTCGGCTTCTGGGCGGTGTCCGGCGAGCTCAGCTACCGGCCCGATTTCCCGCTGCAGATCAACACCGTGGAAATTGCGCAGGCGCTGGCCCTGGGCGGCTTCGCCGAGTGGTCGCGCATGGGCGAGCGCGCCCAGCAAGCGGGTGCCGGCGGCATCATCCATGGTTACGATGAAGTGGAATACACCCAGGCGCAGGTCACCCTGATCCGTTTCTTTGAACAGGTGTGGGGCGCCGACCGCTTGAACTTCGCCGCTGAAGTCGGCGGCGTCTGGGTGGACGGGATGGACGGCAACCAGAACTACGGTCGCTCCGCCACGTTCGGCATTGGCGACTTCGATCCGTTCACCAGCGCGCGCTTCGGCGTTCCGGTCACTTGCAGCACCCATCCGGCGCTGGCACCCCTGGGAGTGGTGCCTAACTCCGAGGTGCGCAACTGTACCGACGACGGCTTCACCGATGATTTCTCCTGGGGCTACCGGGTGCGGGCCAGCCTCGAGTACAACGACCTGATTGCCGGGGTGAACGT
This sequence comes from Halieaceae bacterium, assembly GCA_036353375.1. Taxonomy (GTDB): domain Bacteria; phylum Pseudomonadota; class Gammaproteobacteria; order Pseudomonadales; family Halieaceae; genus JANQIO01. The sequence goes on from JAZBPS010000073.1 coordinate 4,303, forward strand.
GATTCCCAGCGTTGCCTGGTCACACGATGTCAAAGGCAATTCTCCTGCGCCCAACTTCATCGACAGCCGGCAGGCGTTGAGCCTGGCGGTGCGCGGCGATTATCTCAACA
>JAZBPS010000074.1:0-6778 GCA_036353375.1 Halieaceae bacterium
GCAACATAGCGCGTTTCCCCCGTTGCCTTTCTATGTAGACATTAAAATTAGTGCGCTGCCACATGCCGGCCGAAGCTCCTGCCATCGCCATGCTGATCTCGCGACCAATCGTGGAAGAAGAGGGAAACCTCGGGACTATACCGGGTGCGGCAAAACGCCGCGGAAGTATACTCGAATTGACAGGCAAGGACACTAGCCCTGTAGCCTCGCAACCCGCGCCGCATGCGCCTTTGCGCAGACCACAGCGCTTTCCCCGCAACCACAAGATATATTGATGAGCCAATCTGTTCACCACAAAATATGGCAGATCGCCTGGCCGGCAATTTTGTCCAACATTTCTACGCCGCTGCTGGGGCTGGTGGACACAGCCCTGCTGGGGCACCTGGATTCGACCCGGTATCTGGCCGCAGTGGCCATAGGCGCCAGTATCCTTTCCTTTCTGTACTGGGGCTTTGGGTTCCTGCGGATGGGCACGACCGGAACAGTCGCCCGGGCCGCCGGTGCCGGTGACAGCGGCACGGAGCTCACCGTGGTACTGCAGTCGGCCCTGCTCGCGCTGCTGCTGGCGGCGCTGGTGATTGCTTCCCGGTTCGCGTGGCTGCCGCTGGGGCTTTATCTGATGGCGCCGCCGCAGGCGCTTGCTGCGCTGGCGGCAGACTATGTCGCAATCCGCGTGTACAGCGCGCCGGCGGTGCTGCTGACGTACACCATCACAGGCTGGTTCATCGGCAGACAGAACACGCGCTGGCCCATGTTGATAATGATCGCGACGAACCTGCTCAACATCGTGCTCGACGTGCTGTTTATCGTCGTACTGGACGGCAGAAGCGCCGGCGCCGCCTGGGCGACCCTGCTGGCGGAGTACGCGGGATGCGGGCTGGCGGTATACCTGGCCTGGCGCAAACTGGACTGGGCGCCGCTGCCCGCGGTGCGCCAGCGGCTGCGCAATCTCAGTGCCTACGGTGGATTGCTGCGAAACAACCAGTACCTGTTTATTCGCACCGTGTGCCTGCTGTTTGCCTTCGCCTTCTTCACCGCGATGAGCACGCGCCTGGGCGAAACGACCCTTGCGGCCAACACCATCATGCTCAACCTGTTGATGTTTGCAGCATTCGGCCTGGACGGCTTTGCCTATGCCGCCGAGGGGTTGGCCGGCAACGCGGCGGGTGCGGGGGACCTGGCGCGATTTCGTGGCGCGGTGCGTGCTTGCTGGACCTGGTCGCTGGCGACTGCGGGACTGCTGAGCGTGTTTTTCTTCGGCACCGGACACGTCATATATCCGGTGTTTACCGACCATGCCGATGTGCTGGCAATGATAGAGCGCCACCAGCTATGGCTCGTTATGCTTCCCCTGCTATCGGCGCCTTCCTATTTGCTGGACGGCGTCTTTATCGGCACCGCGCGCTCTCGCTACATGATGCAGGGCATGCTGATCTCGCTGCTGCTGGTGTACCTGCCCTGCTGGTATTTCACCAGGACGCTGGGCAACCACGGCCTCTGGCTGGCTTTCACGGCATTCAATGCCGCCCGCGGGCTGACACTGTGGGTTTACTTCCGGCGGCTGAATAGGCACGGGGGATGGCTGGACTAGCGCTTTCCCTCCCATGGTCTAGGGTTATAGCAAACCAACCCGGACCGAGGCCGCGATGGGAATCGCCACCATTCGTCGTGTTATCCAGGGTGCGCAACAGGTCGAGGCGCAAACCCGCGCCATGGAGCAATCGCTGTTACGGCGCTTGCCAGCGCTGGAGCAGCGCCTGCTGTTACCCGAAGAAGACCCTGTCAGCGCATTACTGGAATTCTGCAACCGCTACGTCGATTACGTGCCGGATTTCCTGCTGCAAATCCAGCAGAGCGCCAGCAACGGCAGCGCGGCAAGCGCCCTGTCTCCCCTGCTGCACATGGCCGAGGATTTTTTCCTGGCACCGCCGGATGCACTCGCGGGAGAGGGCGGTCTGCAAGCCTTGATGGACGAGGCTTTCCTGGCGCAGCGCCTGATTGAGGAGCTGGATGATCGCTACCAGCGGAGTGGCGCCGGGCGGCTGGTGGCGGTGGACATGACACGCGCCAATATCATTGCAATGCATCTGATCGGGGAACCGCTTGCATCACGACTGGAGGGGCTGGTCCGGCACAGCCTGGAACTGGTCACGCCCCCGGCCGGTAGCAGCGGCTTCAGTCAACCCGGCATGATGGCCGCATCGATCCATCTGCCCTGTATGAGCCGGGAGGTAGGCGTAGACCTGCGTTTCTCCAACGCGGACCTCTCCGGACCCGGCCGTACAAAGCGTGTCGCTCAGTCGTCGGAGGTCGAGGGCTGAACCAGCCTGACAGGCTCTGCCGCGGTGTCGACGCGGCGCACCGGCTGGTTTACGCGGGTCCTGATTTCTGCCGGGGCTTCGCCGGGGCGTGCATCGGTGAAGCCGCAGCTCACGCACTCGCGCTGTTCGGTGTCGCTATCGACCACCAGTTTGTCCATCTTGCCGCAGCGCGGACATACCGCACCGGCTATAAAACGTCGCATTACGATGCTCCTCCTGCCAGTCGGGTACGCAGCGCCGCCAATACCGGACCGGTCTGGGGCCTGACGCCTTGCCAGAGATAAAAGGATTCCGCCGCCTGTTCCACCAGCATGCCCAGCCCATCGGCCACCGCCCAGGCCGCATTCTGGGCCGCCCAGCGCATGAATGGCGTCGGTTCGGCAGCGTACATCATGTCGTAGCAACAGCTTCGGTCATTCAGCAACGCATCCGGCAACGGCGGCAGGTCGCCGCTAAGGCTGGCACTGGTGCCGTTGATCACCAGGTCGAAGCTGTCACCCGCCAGTTGCTCGTAGCCCCCGGCCGCCACAACGCCGAGGCCGGCGAAGTCCTGCGCCAGAGTGACCGCCTTGCCGGGGCTGCGATTGGCAATCGTCAGCTGGGCTGGCTGCTCTTTCAGCAACAGTTCCAGCACACCGCGCACGGCGCCACCGGCACCCAACAGCAACACGCGCTTGTCGCGTATGTGCCAGCCCAGATTGGCCACCATATCCCGCACCAGGCCTATGCCGTCTGTGTTGTCACCGGCCAGTCCCGAGGCCGTCGGCAACAAGGTGTTGACAGCGCGAGCGACGCGCGCGCGCTCACTTAAGGTATCCGCCAGTTCGAAAGCCTGCTGCTTGAACGGCAGCGTGATATTCAGGCCGCGCCCGCCATCGGCAAAAAATCCTGCCACAGAAGCGGCAAAGTCGGCCGGCTCGACCAGCACGGCTCGATACTGCATAGGCAGGTCGCACTGATCGGCGAAGGCCCGGTGTATCCAGGGCGACTGGCTGTGGCGCACCGGGTTGCCAAACACCGCAAACTTCGGCGGGCTGGCATCTGCGTGGTTCATGCCGCCAGCCAGTCTCGCGGTTTGAGGAAAGTCTCCGTCAACCGGGCTTCTTCACTATCGGGCTGCGGCTGGTAATCGTATTCCCAGCGCACCAGCGGCGGTAACGACATAAGGATGGCTTCGGTGCGGCCGTCTGACTGCAGGCCAAACAGCGTGCCGCGGTCGTAGACGAGGTTGAACTCCACGTAACGGCCGCGCCGGTACAGCTGGAATTCGCGCTCGCGCTCGCCGTAGGGCGTGTCCCGGCGGCGCTCCATGATCGGCAGGTAGGCCTTCAGGTATGCGTCGCCAACAGCCCGCATAAAGGCGAAGCTGGTATCAAAATCCCACTCGTTGAGATCGTCGAAGAAAAGTCCGCCTATGCCCCGTGGCTCTCCCCGGTGCTTCAAAAAGAAATACTCATCACACCAGGTTTTAAAGCGGGTATAGACATCGGGCCCAAAGGGATCGCAGGCTGCTTTCGCTACTTCATGCCAGTGGCGGCAGTCTTCTTCAAAGCCATAAAAGGGCGTCAGGTCAAAACCTCCGCCAAACCACCACACCGGCTCCGAGCCCTCTTTTTCAGCAATGAACATGCGCACATTGGCATGTGACGTCGGTATGTAGGGGTTGCGGGGATGAATAACCAGAGACACGCCCATGGCCTGGAAACCCCTGCCGGCCAGCTCTGGCCGTGCCGCAGACGCGGAAGGAGGCAGGGCGGTGCCCGTCACATGAGAGAAGTTCACGCCCCCTTTCTCGATAACCGCGCCATCGACGATTACCCGGCTGCGTCCGCCGCCGCCTTGCTCTCGCTCCCAGCCGTCCTCGCGGAAGCGCGCCTCGCCATCGGCGTTCTCGAGTCCCGCACAAATAGAGTCCTGCAGACCCAGCAGATAATCCTGCACCGCCCCCGTTGAGATTTCTTGCATGTGGCTACCCTGTGGTTTCCCCGTGAATATCCTCGATGCCGCTGAGGCCCGCAGAGGGGCTATCGGTGTGACGGCCATAACCGGTTCGGCGCTTTGTCATTGTGTTATAGGCCGGACCCGCAACGCCGCGGAGTCTATCACAGCTTGCGCTCGTACAAGCCACCGCGCTGCTCAACAAAACCGTCCTGCTCCAGCTGCACCAGCGCCGCCAGAACCTGCTCAACGTTACCTGCGCCAGCGGCAACCAGTTCATCCACCGACAGGGCAGCGTGACCCAGACGGCCCCAGACCTTGCGCAGGTGCGGGGGTGGCGGGGCTCTCTCACGACGTATCTCTGCGTGCGCTGTACGCAGGGCTCCGGTCTCTGCCAACAGGTCTGCCACCGTCTCCGCCAACCCCGCCCCCTGCCGCAAAAGCTGGTGACAGCCGGCACCGCCCGGGTCGTATATCGAGTGGGGCAGGGCGAACACTTCGCGATTCTGCTCCAGCGCACTGCGCGCGGTAATCAGCGAACCGCTGCCCAGCCCCGCCTCTACCACCAGGACACCCACGCTGAGCCCGCTGATCAGCCGGTTACGCTGGGGGAAATGCTCGCGCCGCGGCGCCACCCCGGGGTTAAAGGTTGTCACCACGGCGCCGGCATTGCAGATCTCATCGAACAGGGCGCGATGCCGCGCGGGATAGCAGCGGTCGATGCCGGTGGCAATCACGGCCACCGTGCTGCCACCCACCGCCAGTGCCGCACGGTGGGCGGCGGCGTCCACGCCCAGCGCTAAACCGCTGCAAATGCTGTAGCCGGCCCCGACCAGCCCCGCGGAAAACTCCGATGCTGCGCGCGCTGACGCGGCGCTGCACCGGCGGCTGCCGACAATGGAAAACTGGGGCAGGGAAAGCGCCTGCGGATTTCCCGCCACATAGAGAAGCGCCGGAGGATCGTCGATGCGCGCCAGTAAGGGTGGGTAGCGGGCATCGCCCAGTGGGATCAGGTGCAGCGTATCCTGCTGCAGAAGCGACAGGGCAGCGTCCACCGCTGCAGCCAGCGTTTGACAGCGGCCGCGCTGCCAGCGGCGCAACATATCCAGGCATTGTTCACTCGCACCTGCTGCGCGCCACGCGGAACCGGGGAGCGCCAGGATATCACCCGCGTCAGGATGAGAGGCCGCCAGCCTGCTGAAGCTGCGACCGGATAGAGGAAGGTGTGCCAGCACCAACCACTGGCGTTGTGTATCCGCATCCATGGACCGTCCCTGTCCCCGGCGCCGATGCCTGAAGTCCCGCCGCGACCCCGGGGTGCGGGGCGCTGGCAGCTAGCGCGTCAGGAACACCGCGGGCGGGCAAAGCCTAGCGCGCCACGATCAGGGTGAGACAACGCGGTCCATAACCGCCAGGGGACGGTCACTCTTCAGTACGATGCCGTAACTCATTTTCTGGAAGGAACGGAATATCATAAGCAGGCCCGCGCGGGAGTCCGGAATTTGCACCATTTCGTTCTTTATGCGGTCCAGCACCAACTCGCCGCGCCGGTAGATAACCAGTACGTGGCCTTCCTCAATGCTGTTGCGCAAACCCAGGTTGATGGCGACTACATCCATGGTGCCAATCTGGCTGACGCCGGCGTCTACGGCCATCATCACGCCTTCGACATTGTTCATGGGCGCTCGCGGCTGGAAGGTGGCAGAGATCTCCCGCTCTTCCGGCGGCAGGAGTCGATCACCCACCCGCACCTCTTCGGTTATGCGGGTGACCTCAAATCGACTGATGTCTCCCTCATCACCGTTTTCAGCGGAGCGCAGCCGGGCGCTGCCGATGTCCCTGGCTTCCTGGCCCAGCAGCTCACCGGTTTCCGGGTCCTTGAACAGCTGGCCCTGGCGATAGATGCCAAAACCAGTCTCACCCTCTGGCAGCGCGCCGCGCGCGTACAGCTCATCGCCCGCGCTGCTCAGCAAACGCCTGCCGCCACCGGCGACCATGTAGGGGGCGTTTTCGAGATCCTCCGGCGCAACGATCCGGTGATCGCTCAGCCAGGGACCGATATCTTCAAGCGAAACCACCGGAATGGCGCGATCCAGAGGCTCTATGCGCATCTTCGGTGTCAACTTGACAGTGTTGGACGCTTCCCCGCGACGCACCCGGAGGCGCGGCTGCCCGTCCACCCACACCAGGTAGATCTCATCACCGGGAAATATGAGGTGAGGATTGTCGAGCTGGGCGTTGATTTCCCAGATATCGGACCAGCGCCAGGGATCCTCGAGGAACAGGCTGGCTATGCCCCAGAGCGTATCGCCTTCCTTAACCCTGTAGATTTCCGGCGCGTCCTGCGCGAGACGAACCTCGTCGGCCATAACCGGCACGGACAGCCCTGGTGCCAGCGCCAACGCCAGCGCTGCAGTTATGGCTGCGGTCATGAAAGCTGGCCGCACAGATCGCAGCGCCAGCGCTAAGGAGCCCTTATTCAGCAGTCTTTTCATCGTTATTCTGGCCTGTCCCCTGGC
>JAZBPS010000075.1:0-9543 GCA_036353375.1 Halieaceae bacterium
ATGGCCGAGTCACTGGATACGTCCCTCAAGCTTACCCCTGGCTTTTTCAGCATGGACGTACGTGAGGGGTCGCAAGACGGGATGGAAGAGGCCCGCTTCAACAGTGGCCTGGGTCTGGGGTTGCGCAACAACCTGGTCGAACTGGCCCTGGATTATCGTGTGGAAAGCCAGTTGCATGAGGAGACTGCGGATGCCGAGGTCTCCCAGCAACTGGGCGCGGCGATCTACAGTTCGGCGCTGAATGACATCCTGGGTGTCAATGCGGATATCCGCGCAGGCAGCGTCATCCGCGATGCGGGCGATGCCTTTGAGTACAGTATCCGCCCCGGTATTTCCAAATCCCTCGCGGATATTGCCGAGCTGCGCCTGCAGTATGAATACCTGCTGGACCGTCCCGCCGCAGAAGCCGAAGCGCAGGAGCGGGTGGGGTATTACATGGGCCTCAATGGCGCGTCGCCCGGCGGGCTGCTGACCTGGAACGGTCGCTACCGCTCGACAGAGGTGTTCGGCGGCGTGGAACAGCTACAGAGCATTGAATTGCTGGAGTTTGCGACATCCCTGCAGCTTGCGCCTGATCTCGAGTTGCAGCTTTCCGGCCGCAGTATGGACGAGATCCATTTTGAGGCCGGGCTTGAAAACGCGCTGTACAACCAGACCCGTTACGGCGCCGGGCTCGCCTGGGCCCCTTCGCGCTTCTACTCACTCGCCTTCAAGGTGAACAAGCTGGACGAGTCGCGATTGCAGGAACAGGATGCCCTGTTCGGCAGCGGCTCCCTGTCCTGGTATCCCCAGCGCAATATGGCGTTCACGCTAAGCTACGGTGACCAGTTGGTAGAGGGTTCCCGTGGTCTGATGCTGAGCACCCGCATCGACCTGGATCGTATCTAGGGTCGGCCCCTCCGTGGGGTAGCCGTCACCGCGCTTTCCCTGCTGCTCCCTAACGCTGCACACTGCTGGCGTGTTTTAATCGCCGGTAACGTTTAGCGCCGGAGGATTCCATGGCTGCAGGCAGCCTGCTCATTCTGCTCGATGACATCGCCGCCCTGCTGGACGATGTCTCCCTGATGACCAAGGTGGCCGCCAAGAAGACGGCGGGGGTTCTGGGAGACGACCTGGCCCTGAATGCGCAGCAGGTATCCGGCGTGCAGGCCAGCCGGGAGCTGCCGGTTGTATGGGCAGTGGCACGCGGCAGCTTCATTAACAAGCTCATCCTGGTGCCCTCGGCCCTGGTGATCGTCGCCGTATATCCCCCGCTGATCACGCTTCTGCTGATGCTGGGCGGACTGTACCTGTGCTACGAGGGCTTTGAGAAAATTGCTCACCGTTTCCTGCACTCGCCAGAGGAGGATGCAGCCGCCCAGCGCGCACACCGTGAGCACCTGCAGGCGGACCGGGAAACCCGCCTGAAGCTGGAGCGGCAGAAAATCCGTGGCGCGATTCGCACCGACTTTATCCTGTCCGCGGAAATCGTGGTGATAACCATGGGCACGGTGGTGGACGCGGACCCTACCGTGCGCGTGGCAACCGTGTCGGCGATCGCGCTGCTGATGACGGTGGGGGTGTACGGTCTGGTGGCCGGTATCGTCAAACTGGACGATGCCGGGCTGCATCTGGCGGGACGTCGGGGTGACGGTGGCTGGCCGCGGCTACAGCGCTGGCTGGGGTTGCGCCTGCTGGACTTTGCGCCCTGGTTGATGAAGGCCCTGACCGTGCTCGGCACGGCCGCGATGTTCCTGGTGGGCGGGGGTATCCTGGTGCACGGGTTGCACCCCCTGGCGGATGCGGTTGCGGGCGTCGCCGAGTGGGGGCATGAGTTACCAGCTATTGGCTCTGTAACCGGTGCCCTGGTGCACCCGCTGGCGGCGGCACTGGTGGGTTTGGCGGCCGGCGCCCTGGTGTTGGGGGTTATCGCTGTGGGTTCCAGGCTGCGCGCCCGCTAAAAAATCCTACAGCCAGTCGCGCCAGCGAAATAAAGCGGCCAGCACCAGGGTGATCCCGGCGCAGGCCCCGGCCACAAACCAGAAACCGAGATCGCTCTCCACGCCGGGCATGCCACCGACATTGATGCCCATCAATCCGGTAAAAAACCCCAGCGGCAGAAAGATGGTGGCGACCACGGTGAACACATAGGAGCGCGTGTTCATCTCCTCGGCAATGCGGCCTGCCAGCTCTTCCCGGGTCACCGCCGCGCGCTCGCGTACGGCATCAATGTCCTCGATGTGCCGAATCAGGCGATCCGTTATCTCGCGCAGCCGCAGCCGATCAAGCTCATCCAGCCAGGACAGGGGTTCGGCGTGCAGCCGGTTCAGTGCCTCCCGCTGGGGCGCCAGATAGCGGCGCACGACAATTGTCTGTTTGCGCAGGTGGCTCAGGTCGCCGCGCAGTGTGTCTGCGGTGTCGGTAAGCACCCGCTCCTCCAGGTCCGCGACTTGCTCCTCAAAAGCGTCGACAATCATGCCCATGCGATCGGTCACGCCGCTTACCCAGGCCACCAGTAGCGAGGCAGCCTCGCAGGGGCCGCTGCCGTGCTCCAGATTCTCCAGCAGGTCACGGGTCGCTTGCAGTGCTCGACGCCGCGAGCTGATCAGCCGCCGGCCGTCTGTCCAGATGCGCACGGACACCATGTCATCCGGTTCAGCGCCGGGCGTGGGGTCCACGCCGCGCAGGGACATGAGCAAGTTATCGCCACGGCTTAAGGTGCGCGGTCGCGTCTCGGGTGTCAGCAGCCCCGTGGCGGCGATGTCGTTAAGGCCGCTGTGCTGTTGTATCCATGTCTGTGCTTCGGCGTCCTCGAAATCAAAGTGCAACCACATGCATCCCTGTTCCGCTGACCAACTGTTCACGTCGGCCCAGTCCAGTTCCCGGGCGCCGCCCTTGCCATCGAGGAGTTTCGCGTGCAGCAGGCCGCTGGGCGCTTTATCCATCATGGCCGTCTTCCTGTTTATTGCCCGGTGCCACGCGAACGTCTTCGAGCCGCAGGCGATTGTCCACCCCGGAAAGGCGCAAACCGATCAGGCTCGCGACCAGTACCGTGGTGTAGAAAATGCCGGTGATGGCCTGCATCAGGGCGAGGAAACGCGTGACAGGCGCAGCAGGCGTGATGTCGCCGTAGCCCAGTGTGGTCAGCGTGATCATGCTGTAGTAGATCAGGCTGTTGAATTTTTCCTGCCAGACGCCATTGTCCAGGCCGTTCATGGAGCCCGGGAGAAAGGCCTCGACAATGAGATACGCCAGCGCCCAGGCAATCCCCAGCAGCAGGTAGATGCAGATGGCGCCGACAATCTTGTTGCGATCCACCACACCGGTGAACATCACCTGGGTCCAGGCCTGCCAGATGGTGAGGCAGAAGAATGCGAACATCATGATGAGTTGGAAGCGCGTGAGCGCGACGCTGTCGGTGAACAGGTCACCCACCATCACCATGCCAATAACCATGCTGGCGCCCAGCTTCCAACCCAGGAAATTGGTACTGGGGCTGTGCACCGCCCAGACGTTGACGACCAGCGTTGCCAGCATCAACAGGTTCACTGCGCTGCGGGCGTCGCTCAAGTGGAACTGCACGGCAACGGCGTCGCCGAACAGGAACAGCACCAGCGCCGTCAGCAGGATGATGAAGTTGTTGCGTTCGTCCACGTGGGGAAGAAGATCGGACACAGGGCCGCCCTTTTGCCAGTTCATGCAGGCCTGAGTCTATCAAACAGCCAGGTCCCGGCACGCATCCAGCGCTCGCGCAGTTGCGGCAGCTGCAGCAGGGACAGCAGCCCGACCACGTAGCAGGCCGCCAGACTGATCAGCAGCAGGCGCTCATAGAACTTGGCGTCAGCCTCCGCGCCGTACTGTCCGGTGCCGCTGCCAATCAACACCAGCACGGTGTTAAAGGCTGTACCGTAAAGCGGGGCTATGCGGCGCTGGGAAAAGAGCCCCTGGCCAAACACCAGGCCCAGCCCGAACAGGCCCGTCAGCACGAACGGATAGCTGGGACACATGCGCAGCAACTGGTAGAACAGCAGGGCGACCAGGCCGCCTCCCAGGTTTGCCGCCACCAGTGCCTTGCCACCCGCGGCGCCCGTTGAGAAGTCGGGTTTGACGGAAAGCAGGGCAACCATGACCAGCGGCAGGATGGCGTCGCTGGCGTTCCACCAGAGGCTATACAGGGCGGCAGGTAAAATCACGGCGCAACTCAACCATGCCGACTGCATGGCGTGCTGGTTGGCCAGGGCGGCCGCAGGCGGCGGGGCCTGCCGCGTTGCCGGACTGCCGGGCACAAGCGTGTAGGCGACCTGGGTGCAGAACAGGGCAACTGCTGCGCTCACCAGAAGACTGCCGGCAATCGCGGGTACCAGAGCGCTGGCGATGCCGGCGATCAGCGGGAATACCAGGATTGCGAGTACGCACAACAGCACGATTAACTGGGGGGCGCCCCGTGCCGCGTAGAAAAAGGTGAGATACAGGGCCAGGGTGACGATCAGCGAGAGCACACCCGGATAGCGATACAGGGACAGGGTGACTCCCAGTCCCACCGCAAATATCAGCGCCATAGCCGCCAGGATGAACAGCGTCTGTTGCAGCGAAGGGCGCGGCCCGCGATTGCCGAGGAAGGTCGCTGTCAGCACCGTTGTGAGCCAGGCCATTTGCCAGGCCACGGCGTAGGCGATGGCGGCGGCCAGTGTGATACCCAGGGCGTAGCGCAATGCGTTGCGCCCAGTGCCTGTGATGGTCACCGTTTCAGCTCACCGGTCAGTACGCGTAGGACAGCAGGCTGATGAACCGTATCCACAGCCACGCCAGACTGTTCGTGATGATGTTGCCGCTGGTGTAAATGATGACATCCGCCTGCCCACCCGCGCGCAGCAGGCCCCGCGCCGCCTCGTCGTCGAAACGGATCACCACCGGGAAACGCTGGGCATCCCGCAGCCAGCTGTTCTGGCTGCTGACACTTTGCAGCTTGCCTGCCTGGGCCGAGTTCTTCCAGTCCACGGCAAATCCGGAACTGACAACCTCGCCTTCAAAGATACGACCGGGTGCCATGTCCAGGGCCACGTCCACCGGGTCGCCAGCCTTTACATTGCCGAGGCTGTTTTCCCGCATGTACGCTTCGATCCACACGGTTTCCGCGGACACAAACGTCATTATCGCCTGTCCGGCTTTTGCATAGTTGCCCACGGCAATGTTCACACTGGTCACGCCGCCGCGACTGGGGGCGTGGAGCTCGGTGCGTGACAGGTCGAGGCGGGCGTCTTCCAGCGCCGCCAGCGCCTCACGCAGATAGGCGTTGTCCTCATCCTGCTGCCCCAGTTGCTGCTGTACCTGCTGCAGCCTGGCGCGGGCGCTATCCACGTCAGCTTTGGCCTTCTCGACTTCGGCGCGCGCCTTGTCGCCGTCGGTCACCGGCAGCACGCCGCGTTTCTCAAGCTCGAACACCCGCCGTGACTGCGCGATCACGTAGTCACGCTGGGTAATGGCCTGGGACAGGCTCGCCTGGGCCACAGTGAGCTCCTCCACGCCACCGCCCAGCTTCTGGGTAACCTGTTCGAGTTTGGCTTCTGCGCGGGCTACCGCCAGTTCATAGTCGCTGGGGTCGATACGCAGCAGCAGGTCGCCCTCCTGCACGATGGCGTTCACTCCCACCGGTACGTTGACCACGGTGCCGGACACCTGGGGCACGACGGGAATAATGTGCCCGGTCACCCGGGCCTGGTCCGTATAGGGTGTATAGCGGTCGCCCACCAGATAGCAAAGCAGCATGAAGCCGCACACGGCGAGCACACCTAGCGTCAGTCGCTGTATACCGCGGTTCTCCTGCTCCGCGGCGGCGTTCTCAACAGGCTCAGTCATTGTCGGACGCCTCCGCGTTGCCCGGATGGAGATCCTGGTTCAGCCACAGCATGAACACCTCATAACCCAGTGCCAGCACCACCGCGCCGGTGAACAGGCCGACGATGCCCTGCAGCAGGAAGCCGCCGATGGCGCCCAGGAAAATCACCGCCATGGGCTGGCTGCTGCCACGTCCCAGCAGAATGGGCTTGAGTATGTTGTCCGACAGCGCCACGCCAAGCATGTAGATGCCGAACAGGATGGTGGCAAGTCCATCCGATACGGATGCATACCAGGCGACCACGGGCAAAAGGACCACGATAGTGGGAAGTTGCACGGTGGCGAGAATCAAAACCAGCAGTGTCCAGAGCCCGGCGCCGGGGACGCCCGCAACCAGCAGGCCTACGCCGGCGAGGATGGCCTGGATAACCGCAACACCCAGCACGCCCTGGGCAACGCTCCGAACCGTATTGGAAGCCAGGGCGGCAAAGGTTTCCCCGTCCTTTCCCGCCAGCCGCCCGCCGAGACGCCGGGCGAACTCAGAACCCTCCTCGTTGAACGCCAGGAATATGCCTGATACCGCCACCGCCACCGCGAACTGCAATATGCCGAGGCCGGCCCCGGCGGCGGTGTTCACCAGCCAGCGAGCCGCAGTGCGAATCTGTTTCTCAAACTGTTGCAGCACTGACTGCAGGTTCTGGTTGGCCTGCTGCCAGATCTGGAACAGCTGTTCCCCGACAATGGGAATCTCCTGCACGCGTTGAGGCGCGGCCGGTACCTGCAGTGAGCCGTCCTTCAGCTCGCTGGCGAACTCTCGCGCCGTGCTTACCATGGTCCCGGACAGCATCAGCGAGGGGGTAATGATGGCGGCGAGCAGCACCAGGGTGAACAGGGTGGCCGCAAGGCCCTGGCTGATGCCCAGTCTGCTGCGCAAGCTGGTGTACAGCGGCAGCAGCGCAGAGGCGATAATCAACGCCCAGATCAACGTCGAAATAAAGGGCCTGACAATTTCAAAACACCATATCAGCAGGCCCAGGACCAGACCGATACGCACAGTGACCTCCATGGCCCTGCGTGTGTCCGTCGTCTGCTGCGCGATGTCTGCCTTGGTTTCAGACATTCCGTTCTCCGCTTCTTGTTATCGCCGGCTCTTACCGCGGCCATTATAGGGGGGCCGGACGCCAGTCACAGGCCGACCGAACTTTACCACGCCGGTGTCATCATGGCTTGCAAGCCCGGCCGGGTTTTTGCATCCTGCCGGACGCTACGGGCAGCCGCCCGCCGATATTCTGGGACAGCTCCAGTACGATGCCCGACTTCGAACCTATTCCTGCCGAGGCACCAATGTGGCGTCCGTCCGAGGAGCGGGTGGCCACAGCCAATCTCACGCGTTTCATGGGTTTCGTCAACCAGCGTCACGGATTATCCCTGTCCGACTATAAGACGCTGCACGCCTGGTCGGTGTCAGAGCTGGAGGCTTTCTGGCAAGCGGTCTGGGATTTCTGCAGGGTCATCGGCGAGTCAGGTGGAACGGTTCTGGAGGGCACGGGGTTTTGCTCTGAGAACCCGCCGGGCGTGCGCTGGTTTCCCAACGCGCAGCTCAATATTGCCGAGAACCTGCTGCGCTACAGGGACGACCAGCCAGCGCTGGTCTCACTACTGGAAACCGGTCGACGGCGAGAACTGACCTACGGTGAGCTTTACCGCAAGGTCACCCAGCTGGCAGCCAGCCTGAAGGCCGAGGGGGTGGGGCCGGGCGATCGCGTTGCCGGCCTGCTGCCGAACATACCCGAGGCCGTGATCGGCATGCTGGCATGTGCCAGTCTCGGGGCGACCTGGTCATCCTGTTCCCCGGATTTTGGCGTCAACGGTGTGCTGGACCGCCTGGGCCAGATAGAACCACGGGTGCTGCTGTGCGCCGATGGCTACTTCTACAACGGCAAGACCTGCGACAGCCTGGCCCGGGTAGCGGATGTCGCGGTGCAGATCCCTTCGATACAGCGGGTTGTTATTGTGCCACTGGTGTCGGAACGTCCGCAGATAGACGCAATACCCAACGCCTGCCTGTGGATGGACTACCTGGACAGTTGGGCAAGTGAACTCGCGTTCCCCCGATTCAGTTTCGACCACCCGCTTTACATCATGTACTCCTCGGGCACGACCGGGCTGCCCAAGTGTATTGTGCATGGCGCCGGCGGCACCCTGCTGCAACATCTCAAGGAGCATCAATTGCAGGTGGACCTGCGCCGCAGCGATGTTTTCTTCTACTTCACCACCTGTGGCTGGATGATGTGGAACTGGCTGGTATCCGGGCTGGCGACCGGCGCAACACTGGTGCTGTTTGATGGCTCGCCTTTTGCGCGGGGCGGGCGCGTGTTGCTGGACGCCATAGACGCAGAGGGAATCTCGGTGTTTGGTGCCAGCGCGAAGTATTTCGCCGCGCTGGAGAAAGCGGGCCTGGCGCCCGCGGAACGCTACAACATGGACCGCCTGCGCACCATTCTCTCCACAGGGTCACCTCTGTCCCATGAGAGTTACGACTTTATTTACCGTACCTTCAAGGCTGACCTGTGCCTGTCCAGCATCAGTGGCGGCACAGATATCCTGTCCTGTTTCGTCGGCGGCTGTCCCACGCTGCCGGTCTACCGCGGTGAGATCCAGTGTCCCGGGCTGGGTATGGCGGTGGAGATGCGCAACGAGCGCGGCGAACCGGTGCGCGGCGAGAAGGGCGAGTTGGTGTGCACCCGCCCCTTTCCCTCAGCCCCCGTGGGTTTCTGGAATGATCCCGGCAAAGCGCGCTACCGGGATGCCTATTTTTCCAGCTGGCCGGATATCTGGGCGCACGGTGACTACGGGGAAATCACGCCCAGTGGCGGCGTCATTATCCACGGTCGCTCGGATGCCGTCCTGAATCCCGGCGGTGTCCGTATTGGCACGTCCGAGATCTACCGGCAGGTGGAGAAACTGCCTGAGGTGATGGAAAGCATTGCCATCGGTCAGGAGTGGCAGGGCGATGTGCGAATCATTCTGTTTGTAGTATTAGCCGCTGGCGCCAGCCTGGATGCGGAACTGGAAGCGCGTATACGCCAGACAATCCGCGACAACACCACGCCCCGGCACGTGCCCGCGAAAATTGTCGCCGTTGCCGACATCCCTCGCACCTTAAGCGGCAAGATCGTTGAGATCGCGGTGCGCGAAGTCGTGCACGGCAGGCCGGTCAAAAACGTCGATGCACTGGCCAATCCCGAGGCCTTGAATCTGTTCACAGATTTACCGCAACTGCGAAGCTGAGCCCTGCAAAGCGTGAACCGGATCGCCCCCGGCAACTTTGTCCTGTGTAATAATCCGAGAGTCCAAATGACCAAACGGGTAAACAGGTTTCTTATGAAATCAGTGACGATCGCGACGACAGTTCTTCTGACCGCAGTGATGGCACCGGCTGCCGTGGCCGAGGAGCGCAGGCCGGTATACGGCAGCCTCTACGGCGGCGGCTCGAGCTTTGATGTGGACTTTAACTTTGTCGGCAACCTGGGCTTTGAGCCCGAGGACGAAGGGGATACATTTGGCGCCGGCGTGGGTTACGAGATCAACGACAACTGGTTCCTGCAGCTCGACTATACCAACACCGACGCCTCCGACGTCGAAATACAGCAGGTATTCCTGTCATTGAACTACCAGCGGCCGCTGTTTATTCCGGGTATGCAGGGGATGGTGGGCCTGGTCGTGGGC
>JAZBPS010000076.1:0-22097 GCA_036353375.1 Halieaceae bacterium
CCACACAAATCGAACCCCACGACTACATGGCGGAGCTGTTCGACGCTATGGCACGCCTGAATACCGTGCTGATCGACTTCTGCCGGGATACCTGGGCGTACATTTCCCTGGGTTATTTCGGGCAGAGGACCGTGGCCGGCGAGGTGGGCTCCTCCACCATGCCCCACAAGGTCAACCCTATCGACTTTGAAAACGCCGAGGGCAACCTGGGTCTGGCAAATGCGATGTTGGGCCATATGTCGGCAAAGCTGCCCGTGTCACGTTGGCAGAGGGACCTGACAGACTCCACTGTACTGCGCAACATGGGCGTTGGTGTCGCTTACAGCCTGATAGCCTGTGCCAGCCTCCACAAGGGACTGGGCAAACTGGAGCTTAACCCGACTCGCTTGTCCGCAGACCTGGACGCAAGCTGGGAAGTGCTGGCGGAAGCCATACAGACGGTGATGCGGCGCTACGGCATTGAGCAACCCTATGAGAAGCTCAAGGATTTCACCCGCGGACAGGCCATGACGCGCGACACCATGCACGCATTCATTGAAGCGCTGGAGCTCCCCGAGGAGGCCCGGCAGGCACTGCTCGCGCTGACACCGGCGGGCTACACTGGCAACGCGGCGGATCAGGCCAGGGGCATTTGAACCAGCTTGCAGGCTTCAACCAGGCGCAGTTCCTGCGGGATACTTGGCAGCAGAAGCCGCTGCTGATTCGCGGGGCCGTCGACGCCCTGCCGACACTCAGCCCGGAAGAACTTGCAGGGCTGGCACTTGAGCCCGATGTCGCCGCAAGGCTGGTTGTGGGCGCAGAGCCGGACTGGTCTGTGGACACAGGCCCCTTCGATGCACGCAGTTTTGCCAGTGAAGGCCCCTGGAGCCTGCTGGTTGAGGCGGTGGACCACTACCTGCCGGAGGTGGCCGAGCTCAGGAGCCTGCTGCCGTTCCTGCCCTCCTGGCGCTTTGACGACATAATGGTGAGTTACGCCACGGACGGCGGCGGCGTGGGCCCGCACTTTGACCACTACGACGTGTTCCTGCTGCAGGGCATGGGCAAACGCCGCTGGCAGATTGGTCAGGCCTGTACGCCGGAAACGCCCCAGCGCGATGCGGCCGGCCTCAGGCTGCTGGAGCATTTCGAGTTGCAGGAGGAATACCTGCTGGAACCCGGCGACATCCTCTACCTGCCCCCTGGGCGCGCTCATTGGGGGATAGCCGACGGGCCGTGCATGACCTACTCCCTGGGGTTTCGCTCACCGCGCCTGCGCGACCTGATCGCGCGGCAGCTGGACAGCCTGCTTGAAACCATGGGGCCCGACCTGTTTTTTGTCGACGCCACGCCCTCAGATGGCGCCGCCAGGCCCGGTGAAATTACCGACCTACAGATCGCTGCGGCACGCGCGCAAGTGGCGGCTGCTCTTACGCTGGTCAAGGAAAACGGCCACTGGTTCGGCGAACTCGTCACCGAGCCCGGACACGATCCACTGGTGCCTGCGCCGTCTGCGTCGTTACCCCGCGTGCTGCGACTTGACCCGGCATCGCGACTGGCCTGGTCCCAGGCTGAAGACGGACTTACCGTCTATGCCAACGGGGAACGCTGCACGCCGGGCAATGACGTTCTGGACCTTGTCATCAGCCTCTGCGCAGGCAGTCCGGTAGACTGTGAGCATGTGACAGCAGCTGAGCGCGCATTCCTCGAAGCACAGTGGCGCGCGGGGTTACTCGTAGATGAATAAACATGTCGAGGTCAGCGACGTCAGTTGGGATCGCGCGGAGGAAACCCTGCGCAGCATTCGCGAGCGCGTGTTCATACTTGAGCAAGGTGTTCCCGCCGAGATAGAAATGGATGGCCTGGATGTAAGCGCCACGCATTTCCTGCTGACCGTTGATACCGTCGCCCTGGGCTGCGGCAGGCTCTTGCCCGACGGCAGGATCGGTCGCATGGCGGTACTCCGTGAACACCGGGGAAAGGGCTATGGTCGCCAGCTGCTGCAGGCGATTGTCGCGCACGCACGTCGTCACGGCTATCGCCGGCTGTATCTGCACGCACAGGATCACGCGGTGGCGTTCTATACAGACGCGGGCTTCGAGCCTGAAGGTGAGCCCTTCGATGAGGCGGGTATCCGCCACGTCGCCATGGCACTGGAATTGGACTATCGCGGCGCCACGCACTTTATCACGGGCGTCGATTACCCCCAGCCCTTTGCCGTGCTCGCAGAGGCCCTCGCTGACACCGCGCGGCGGCAGATTCGCATCTACAGCGCCCGCCTCGATCACGAGGTGTTCGACAATCGGGCGCTGGCCTCCGCCATGACCCGCCTGGCAAAACGCGGTCGGCTCAGTGAGGTCAAAATTCTGGTGAGTGATGCCCGCCCCATCGTCAGCCGGGGCCACAGGCTGCTGGAAATATCTCGCCGGCTCTCCTCTACAGTAAGCATTCGTGTCCTGGATGAGCATCCGGAGTTGCCTGAGGCCACCTACGTCGTGCGCGATAACAGCGGGATACTGTACAAACCGGATGACCGTGCCAGACAGGGTTTCTACGAGCCCGACTCACGGGCGTCAACGACCCGCTTTGTAGACCAGTTCGATCGACTGTGGCGCTGGGGTGAACTGGATCCGCGCCTGCGCTCGCTGCGCTTATAGCGGGCAATGCAGCGGCGCTGCACCCGGCCGCCTAACCCTCCTCCCACATGAGGCCGACATCCGCCCCTTCGTAAGCGACCGGCCAAACCCTGAGCGGTCTGCAGGGCTCCCGGGAGCTGTGTAACACGGTGCCCGTCTGTAGCGAAAAACGGTAACCGTGCAGCGGGCACATCATCGTGCCATTCTCTATCCGGCCCTCCTCCAGCGGATGCTCCTGGTGCGGGCAAAGCGCTTCTATGACGTGGTGGTCGCCGTCGTGCTGTAGCAGCAACAGCCGGTGGTAATCCAGCCGGAACTCACGCCGGTAGCCATCGTGCAGGTTGATCAGCTTTTCCAATGCCACGAAACGCATATGGCTAGAGGCAGTCCACCACACGGGTGGCAGCGCTATAGGGCGTAATCTCCCGAGCCAGTACCTGCTGCTCCAGTTCCTGCAAAAGGGCGCGAGCCTCAGGATTGTCCCGCAGGCGCGCCTTGAGCATGTCGTCGATCAGCCGATGCATCCAGTCTCTCAACTGCCGGTCGCGGCGTTGGGTAAACGCACCCGCTGAGCGGCTGGCCTGCTCATACTCAAGCACCATGGACCAGACATCTTCAATACTGGTGCCTTCAACCGAGGAACAGGTCATTACCCGGGGCTCCCAGTGCGCGGCATGGCGCAGCAAGCCCATGGCCGCCTGATAGTGTGTGCGGGTCTGGTTGGCCAGGGAGATGCTTTCACCATCGGCCTTGTTGATCACCAGCGCATCAGCAAGTTCCATAATCCCCTTCTTGATGCCCTGGAGCTCGTCGCCCGCATTGGGGAGCATAAGCACCATGAAAAAATCGACCATGCCGGCCACCTGGTATTCTGACTGGCCGACGCCAACCGTTTCCACCAGGATCACGTCATACCCGGCCGCCTCACACAGGAGCATGGTCTCGCGGGTTTTCTGGGCGACACCACCGAGGCTACCCGAGGCTGGCGACGGTCTGATAAAGGCCTCGTCGCGTCGGGAAAGCTCTTCCATGCGGGTTTTGTCGCCGAGGATACTGCCTCCGGCGATGGGCGAACTGGGGTCCACGGCCAGCACAGCCACCCGTTTGCCCTGGCCAAGCAGATGCAGTCCGAAGCGCTCTATGAACGTCGATTTGCCAACGCCGGGTATACCGGTGATGCCCAGCCGGATGCTGTTGCCGGTAAACGGCAAGCACGCTTCCAGAATCTCCTGCGCCCGCTCGCGGTCTTGCGAGCGACCGCTCTCCACCACGGTAATGGCCTTCGCCAGGCTGCGTCGCTTGCCGGCGCGCAGTCCTTGCAGATCGAAATCAGCCACCCTGGGCGGCATTGATCGCGTCGAGCACCTCTCGCGCCGCCCGGGGAATGGGCGTGCCGGGGCCGAAAATGCATTTCACCCCGGCCTGGTACAGCACCTCGTAATCCTGCTGGGGAATCACACCGCCGGCTATCACGATAATATCCTCAGCACCCTCTGCCTTCAGCGCCGCGATAAGCTGCGGCACCAGCGTCTTGTGGCCCGCGGCCAGCGACGACGCACCCACCACGTGCACATCGTTCTCAACCGCTTGCCGGGCTACCTCTTCCGGCGTTGAGAACATTGGCGAAAGGTCGATATCAAACCCGACATCGGCGAATGCGGTCGCAACCACCTTGGCACCGCGATCGTGACCATCCTGTCCCATTTTGCACACCAGCATACGCGGCCTGCGGCCATGCGCCTCGAGGAACTGCTCGATATCGCCGGCGATGGATTTCCAGCCGTCGTCCTCCTCGAACGCTGCGCCATAGACGCCCGATACCGTCTGCGCCTGGGCATTGAAGCGGCCATATTCCTTTTCCATTGCCAGGGAAATCTCTCCCACCGTCGCGCGACGACGCATCGCTTCTATGGAGAGTGCCAGCAGATTGCCTTCTTCGCCAGCTGCCACCCGGGTAATCTGGTCCAGTATCTCGTCGACCGCTGCCTGGTCGCGCTGCTGACGGATTTTCTCCAGCCGGGCGATCTGTGAGGCGCGAACCTCCTCGGTTTCTATCTCGAGAATCTCTACGGGGTCCGAGTGATCAAGCTGGTACTTGTTGACTCCCACGATCACATCTTCGGCGCGGTCGATTCGGGCCTGCTTGCGCGCGGCCGCTTCTTCGATCCGCAACTTGGGCAAGCCGGTCTCGATGGCCTTTGCCATGCCACCCTGTTCCTCGATCTCCTGGATGAGCTCCCAGGCCTTGTCGCCAATCTCCCGGGTCAGGCTCTCCATCATGTACGAGCCTCCCCAGGGGTCTACCACCTGCGTGATACCGGTCTCTTCCTGAATGATCAACTGCGTATTGCGGGCGATGCGCGCAGCAAACTCACTGGGCAGCGCAATTGCTTCGTCCAGCGCGTTGGTGTGCAGCGACTGGGTGCCCCCGAAAACCGCAGCCATAGCCTCAATGGTGGTGCGAACCACGTTGTTGTAGGGGTCCTGCTCCGTCAGCGACCAGCCTGAGGTCTGGCTGTGTGTGCGCAGCATGGAGCTTTTGGGGTTTTGCGGATTGAACTCCGAGACGATGCGGGCCCACAGCAATCGGGCGGCGCGCATCTTCGCAATCTCCATGTAGAAGTTCATGCCGATACCCCAGAAGAACGAGAGTCGCGGCGCAAACTGGTCTATATCGAGACCCGCTGCCAGCGCTGTACGGATGTACTCCTTGCCGTCTGCCAGCGTGTACGCCAGTTCCAGCGCTGCGTTCGCCCCGGCCTCCTGTATGTGGTAGCCGGAAATCGAAATCGTGTTGAAGCGCGGCATGTGCTCCGAGCAGTACGCGATGATGTCGCCAATGATGCGCATGCTGGGGGCAGGCGGGTAAATATAGGTATTGCGGACCATGAACTCCTTGAGGATGTCGTTCTGGATGGTGCCGGCGAGCTGCTCCTGGGCTACGCCCTGCTCTTCAGCCGCGACGATATAGCCGGCCAGCACTGGCAGCACGGCGCCGTTCATGGTCATGGACACGGAGACCTGGTCCAGCGGAATACCATCGAACAGGATTTTCATGTCCTCGACAGAATCCACTGCCACACCGGCCTTGCCCACATCACCGGTAACCCGGGGATGATCCGAGTCATAGCCACGGTGCGTGGCCAGGTCAAAGGCGACGGAAATGCCCTGGCCGCCGGCTGCCAGCGCCTTGCGGTAGAAAGCGTTGGACGCTTCCGCCGTGGAGAAACCGGCGTACTGGCGTATCGTCCAGGGGCGGCCCGCGTACATCGTGGCCTGGGGGCCGCGAATATAGGGCGACATACCGGGCATGGTGTTGACGTACTCCAGCCCCTCCAGGTCCTCCGCCGTGTACAGGCATTTGACGTGGATACCCTCGTCACTGTGCCAGGTCAGCTCCTCCGGGGTCAGGCCCTTCATCTGGCGGGTTGCCAGCGCGGCCCAGTTTTCCAGCGTCGCGGAGGATTTGTCGTATATAGGATCGCTCATTGGAAGCCTCGTGTGCCGGCCTAGTGGTCTTCAGCCGGCTGGTTAATCTCAATCAGGACGCCATCGCAGCTTTTGGGATGAATAAAGATCACCTGGGCACCATGCGCCCCTGGCGTGGGTCCGTCCGAGAGGAACTGGTAACCCTTTGCGCGCAGCCGCTCTACGTCCTCCTCGATGTTATCGGAGCGAAAACACAGGTGGTGCAATCCGCCGCCGCGCTTTTCCAGATACGTGGCCACAGGGCCCTTGCCCTCCAGCGGATGGATCAGCTCGATGTTCGTGGGCGGCAGCGGGAAAAAAGCGGTAGACGTCTGCGCCGCCTGCACATCCTCTGTACCTTCGAAAGGAAGGCCGAAGTCTTCCATGAATCGCTTGATGGCTTTTTCCAGGTCCGGTACCGCCACCGCGATGTGGTCCAGGGCTGTAATCATGCGGAACTCCCTTGGGCTAGAACTCTTGCGAGGAACTGGTCTGTAGCGACGCGCCGGCGCGCTCGCCTGTCCTCGTCGGACTCTTCTACGATGACTTCATCCGGTGTGATCTTGAACAGTGGTTGTCCCTTGCTGATGATCACGCCGTCGTCCTCTACCAGCACTTTCTCGATCTTGCCGGCGAAAGGCGCATAAACCTTGTTGAACATCTTCATCACTTCGACGATATACAGCGGATCGCCTTCATTGAAGTGGCTGCCCTCCTCAACATAGGGGGGATGCTCTGGCGTTTCCCGCGCATAAAACATGCCGCCGCTCTCCGCGAGGATCTCGTCGCTCTTGGCCACGGGTGGTGGCACCAGCACCTTCGCCATGCGCTCCTGTAGTTCGGGGTCCAGCAGGCGCTCGGGAATATTGATGGTGAGGTCACTGTTTACAGAGAGGCTGTAAAAGCCGGTCTGTTCCGCGAGTGCGGGCAGTACTGCGAGGATATCAAGCCCGGCCTGGAAGCCAGCGTGTGCATCCTGGCTCTGCGCCCAGAGTTCAGCGTCAAAACCCTCAGGCGCATCGCCTTCGGTCAACAGGTTATCGAGCTCAACCCAGTCCGCAACATTCAGGCGGTTGTTCAGTTCATTATAAAAATCGATGCCGGACTGCAGCAGTTCATGATCGTGATCCCAGATCATATGCGCGGCCGGACGGCCGGGCTGTAGGTCCATATCCAGGAAATGATAGGTGTCCGCCAGCAATTCCAGCGGGTTCTCATTCCAGCAAATCCGTCCTTCAATCAGTGTGTAGCAGTCACGATTGACGCTTAGCCACCCAGAGAGCACATGCGGCTCGGCCATGAGGCGCTCGATGGGCCGCCGCAACAGCGAGTATTTGCGCTCAAAGCAGCTGCGTAACTCAGCCTGCTGCGTGTCTGCCACCTCGCCAAGGGCGGCCTGCATCAAGGCGTCGTAGGCGTACACCAGATCGATGCTGTTGGCCTCGGCCTTGAGCTCCCCCACCGCCGTGAGGTAAGGCACAATGAAACGTGTAGTGGGTCTGGCGTTGATATTGTTGCCGATAAACCAGTTTACCAGCCCGTAGTGAAATTCCAGGTTCGTGGCCAGGTCCCGGCCGCGCATGCTGGTGCGTCGAATAACGTCTGCCATGCGCTGATAGGTGTCCAGTCGCGTTTCGCCCACCGTCAGCAGCAAGGCGATATTCGAATCGTAGGCACCTGCAAGTGTGTACTTCATGAACACGTCGGTATCAGGGTTGTGCAGGCTGATACCCTGGTCATCGCGAATCTCGCCCTCGATCGCGTCGGACCAGTACTCTATGACACCACCGGCGTGTGGCTGCAGCGCCTGGTTGGTGGCATTCAGTCGCGCTTCGACCGAATCATTAAATCGCGGCACCCGGGTGGGGCGCGGCAGCGCCTTGCCGTGGGCCGCCAGCAGCACCATG
Source organism: Halieaceae bacterium (assembly GCA_036353375.1). Taxonomy (GTDB): domain Bacteria; phylum Pseudomonadota; class Gammaproteobacteria; order Pseudomonadales; family Halieaceae; genus JANQIO01. The sequence goes on from JAZBPS010000076.1 coordinate 7,988, forward strand.
GCCTCCACCAGGGACTCGACAACAAAGCTGTCACCCGGGTTGTCCGGGTTGGTGAATTGCAAGGCATAGCAAAGCTCGGTGACCCTGTGCTCGACCTGGATGCGCGTATTCATCTCCATAAAGAAATGCTTGTCCCGGTCGACAATGCACTCGAAGGTGGACACCGAGTCCAGGCCCGTGGCCTCACCGAAGCGCTCGGCCTCCGCCTCCATGGCGGCCAGGGTCTCGACATCCTGGCGCAATACGGCCGCCTCTTCCTCGAGGCCGGACTGCTCGGCCTCATCGGCAGCGCGCTGCAGGGATTCCGCTGTCACCGATACCTCCAGCAACTTCTGCTCATGCATCTGCAGCGAGCAGTCGCGGCCACCCATGGCCAGCGTCCAGTCACCGTTGCCTATCACCTGGATTTCCTGATGCCGCGTCGTTTCAATATTCAGTTCGACCAGCACATTCTTGTTGTCTCCGACGCCGGTGGTTTTCACCTCATTGAGGATTTCCCTCACCATTTCCGGCGTACGCTCGGCTTCACCGATACCCAGAATGCGCTGGCCCTTGCCGCCCCCGCCGCTGATCGCTTTGAGACGAATCCGGTTTTGCGGATAGTCAGCCGCCATCCGTTTGACCGCTTCGGTCAGCGTTTCCGCCAGCTCATCCACGGTGTACAGATCGATGCCCGCGCTGTATGAGGCGGCCAACACCCGGTCTGCCTTGTCTGCCAGGCTGATACTGTCGTCTTCCAGGGCATCGCCTACATCCAGCTGATGTTTCTCGCACAGCGCGGCCAGGGCCGCCTCGTCGGGGTGCTTCTTGAGCAGCGTCAGCGCGGTACCGTTATCGATTCCCGGCGTAACACTCACCCCTACGGCCAGCGCTGTGCGCTTGGCCTCGTCCTTGAGACCGGCATCGTGCACGGTGCGCGAACAGGGACCGATAAACGTCAGGCCGGCCTTCTCCAGCGCCGCCACCATGGTTTCGTCTTCCGCCATGAAGCCGTATCCGGCAAACACGGCGTTGTAGCCGTTGTCCCGCGCGATCGCGATAATCTGGCCTATGCGAGCCTCGCGTTCCGACTTGTTGGCGCCGGTGTAATCAGGGACACGGTGCACCCTGTCCGGGTCGGTCAGTTGTCGCAGCTCAGGCGCCAGTGCATAGCGATAGGTAATCGAATCCTTTTCCGACAGCAGAATGCCATAGCCGGTAATGCCCATCTCTTCGAAAACGTCCATGGCCTCCTTGCGGATCGGGCCGCGGCAGATGATGAGCGGGCGAATGTGCTCACAGGCAAACTGCTTGACCCAGTCCGACGGACGCCGACCCAGCCGGCGATCCCTGTGGACCATTGTGTTCTTGAGATAGTGATCGTTGGACACGCGTTGATTCCCTGAGGCTGCGAGGCTGAAAGGCGTTAGTGAAACTCTCGTTGAATGCCGGCCATGGGCTCCGGCTGGTAGTGGCGCAGGTGGAAGGCCATGTTCTCAGCCAGCACCTGCCGCAGTTCTGAAGGCATGACGATCTGCGAGATCGAACCGAGACTCAGCGCCTCGTTGGGGTTCATCAACTCGCGCTCGTAGCGCTGGGCCAGTTCTGCCTCCTGCGCTTTCACCCAGTTGGCCAGCGAGGCCTCGGCTGCTTGCTGCTCCGCCTTGTCCATGCCTTCCCCAAGCTGCTGCTCAAGTGCCTTGCGGCGGCTGGCAGCTTCTCCCCGAATCTTGCGCAGCTCGTCCTTGTAAACGTATTCAACACCGGCGGGGCCCATCACGGCGAGGCGCGTGGTTGGCAGGGCAACAACAAAATCAGCCCCCGTGGGATAGTTGTTGTAGGACGCATAGGCGCCGCCGAACGCGTTGCGCACGATCACCAGAAAGCGCGGCGTGCGCAGGTCCACAATAGCATCCAGCATGGCGCGACCCGCCTGCACAATGCCGCCGGTCTCCTGTTCGCGGCCAGGGAGGAAACCCGTGGTGTCCTCCAGGAAGATCACCGGGATATTGTAGATATTGCAGAAGCGGATGAAGCGCGCGTTCTTGTAGGCAGCGGCGATATCGATCTGGCCCGACGCCACGGCACTGTTATTGGCGACAAAGCCGATCACATTGCCACCCATGCGGCCCAGTGCGGTAATTGTGTTGCGCGCCCGCTCCGCCTGTATCTCCAGAAAATCGCCGTGATCACAGAGTTGCTGGATGAGAATGGAAATATCAATCGGCGTGTTAAAGCCCGTGGGGGAATTGAACGCCTTCTTCAACAGGATATCGATGTCCCAGGTCTTGCGTGTCACCGGGTCCGACGAAGGCTGATGCGGCGCGAACTCAGCGTTGTGACTGGGCAGGTAGTTGAGCAGCTCACGCACTTTATTGAGGGCGGATACCTCGTCGGGTACCACGAAGTCATTGACGCCGCTCTGGCTGTGCACAGCTGGGCCACCCAGTTCATCCGGGGTGACATCCTCGCCCAGCACGGATTTGACGACGCCTGGCCCGGTAAGCCCGAAGAACGTGTCATTGGGCTGGATAAGAAAGCTACCCTGCCGCGGCAGATATGACCCGCCCCCTGCGTTGAACCCGAACATGCACATGATTGAGGGCACGACACCGGAGATCTTGCGCAGGGCCGTGAACGCGTCCGCGTAGCCGTCGAGGCCGCCCACACCCGCGGGGATGTACGCGCCAGCGCTGTCATTCAACCCGACCAGCGGAATTCGACGCTTCGCCGCCAGCTCGAAGAGCCGTGCAAGCTTGCGCCCGTTGGTGGCGTCCATGGAGCCGGCACGGACCGTGAAGTCGTGGCCGTACAACGCCACGTCCCGGCCATTGACCCGAATTATCGCGGTAACCAGTGACGCACCATCCAGGTTGGGCCCCCAGTTCTGGTACAGGATGGTCGGCTCGCAGCCGGGGTCTGTCAGCACATTAATGCGCTCCCAGATCGTCATGCGCTGCTTCTGGTGCTGGCGTTCGATACTCTTCACGCCGGCGGCCAGTCTCGGGCGCTGTTGCAGGGCAAAGCCTGCTTTCATGGCTTCTTCGAACAGCCCCGGCTCACTGGCGATCTGGCCGGGCACAATGAACTCGGGGTCAACCTCCTTGGCAAAGGGGTTGGTGAGCGAGGGCGAGCGGGTTGTTTTATCGGCCATTGGGGTATCTGATTTGCTGGAGTAAAACGGCGGATTACGATACGTTCACGCCCAGTTAAAGTCAATTTCGCGGCCGTTCGCAGCAGGTCGCGGCAATAAATGTAACCGCCGTTAACAACGGTCCAGACGCCGCGCCCGCCCGGCGGCGGGGAACATCAGCCCGGATTCCATCCTGTGTCTCAGCAGCCCCACATCGAAGAGCTCGATTATCAGCCCGACAGCACCACGCGACTGGAGCAACTTCACGGTTTGCCTGGCAGGTTATTGCTGGATTCCGCGCGGCCCTGGTCCGAGCGGGGACGCTGGGACATTATTGTCGCGGACCCTGTGCTGCGACTAAACCTAATTTTATCTGAAACAGGTAATTACACTGATATTGTAAACTGGTTTCGAGAATTACAGGCGGCCTGCAGAACGCTGCTGCCGGCACCGGACGGTTTACCGTTCGCAGGCGGCCTCGCGGGCACCCTCGACTACGAACTGGGCTATCCCCTGCACTACCTGCCCGCGGCGGGCGGCGCGCGGGGTGATGTGGGGCTGTATGACTGGGCCCTGCTTTCCGACCACACGGATCGGCGCAGCTACCTGGCGACACAACCCTCTATGGCACCCGGCCGCAGGCGAGACCTGCTGGCAAGATTGCGTGACGCTCCCGACCCCGGCAATGCAGGTAGCCACAGGTTCCAGCTGTTACAGCCGTTCCAGGAAAATCTGAATCGCGAACAGTATGCAGAGGCATTTTCGAGGGTGCAGGCGTATATACAGGCCGGGGATTGCTACCAGGTCAATCTTGCCCGGCGCTTCTGCAGCGCCTATGAAGGCGACCCATGGCTTGCTTATAAAAGCCTGCGGGGCGTCGCAGCCGGGCCGTTCAGCGCCTACCACGACTGTGGCGACCGCCAGGTACTGAGCCTTTCTCCGGAGCGCTTCCTGAAAGTCACCGATGGCCAGGTCGAGACCCGACCGATCAAGGGAACACGGCCGCGCTCGCCCGAACCCGAGGTGGACGCATCTGCCGCCAGTGAATTGCTGGCATCGGTGAAGGACCGGGCCGAAAACCTCATGATCGTTGACCTGTTGCGCAACGACATCGGCCGCAACTGCGAACCGGGCAGCATTCGCGTCGAAGCCCTGTTTGAGCTGGAAAGCTACCCGGCTGTGCACCACCTGGTCAGCACAATTGCCGGGAACCTGGCGGACGGCAGCAGCAGTGTTGACCTGCTCAGGGACTGCTTTCCCGGCGGCTCCATCACCGGGGCCCCCAAGCGACGCGCCATGGAAATTATCCGGGAGCTGGAGCCACATCCCAGGGGTCCCTATTGCGGCAGCGTCTTCTACGCCGGCGCTGACGGCCGCATGGACAGCAGCATCGCAATACGCACGCTGCAGTGTGAGGCCGGGCAGATCCAGTGCTGGGGCGGCGGTGGCCTGGTCGCAGACTCGCAGCTGGCGCTGGAATTCAGCGAAACCTGGGACAAGATAGGCGCGCTGTTGACAACGCTGGAGGGCGGGCAGTAGCCCTCCTCTTACGCGGCAATGATCGCCTGCCGCAATTCGTCGTACGTGAACACCGCAGGATATTGCGGAAACTCCCTGATGACGTTCTCCGGGGCGCGAAACAGGATGCCCGCATCCGCCTCTTCCAGCATGGAGGTATCGTTATAGGAGTCGCCCGCCGCGATTATGCGATAGTTAAGGCTGTGCAGCGCCTTGACCGAGGCCCTTTTCGGGTCTGGCTGGCGCAGCTTGTAACCCGTCACCCTGCCCTGTTCGTCAATCAACAACCGATGGCAGAACAGCGTGGGCCAGCCAAGCTGCTGCATCAGGGGCGCGGAGAACTCGTAAAAAGTGTCCGAAAGGATCACTACCTGATATTGCGGCCGCAGCCAGTCGAGAAAATCCCGGGCGCCCTCCAGCGGCGCCATATCCGCAATCACCGCCTGGATATCGTCGATACCCAGACCGTGCTGCTCCAGCAGAGACAGTCTCTGCTGCATAAGCTCGTCATAATCGGGGATATCCCGGGTGGTGGCTCGCAGCGCGTCAATGCCAGTGCGCTCGGCAAACTCGATCCATATCTCGGGCACCAGTACACCCTCGAGATCCAGACAGACAATCTCCACTATAAGCTCCCGCGTCAGTAGGTGGGCAACTCCACCGAAGCAAACAGTTTGTCCAGCTCGGACTTACTGGGACAGGCGAAGGCGGCCTCTACCATGTCCCGGGTCAGGTGCGGGGCAAACAGCTCGATGAATTCGTACATATAGCCGCGCAGGAATGTGCCGCGCCGGCATCCAATCTTGGTGACACTGGAAGCGAACAGATGACTGGCGTCCAGGGCCACAAGATCGTCATCCACTTCCGGGTCATAGGCCATGCTGGCGACAATACCGATGCCGAGCCCCAGCCTCACATAGGTCTTGATAACGTCAGCATCTGCCGCGGTGAAGACAACCCGGGGTACCAGCCCGCGCTCCATGAACGCCTCATCCAGGCGCGAGCGACCGGTGAAGCCGAACACATAGGTAACAACCGGATGTTCTGCCACCGCTTCCAGGGTCAGTTCGGACAATGCGGTCAGGGGATGGTCCCTGGGTACCAGAATGCAGCGATTCCACCGGTAGCAGGGCATCATGACCAGGTCGCTGAAAAGCTCCAGTGCCTCGGTGGCGACCGCAAATTCCACGGTGCCATCCGCCGCCATCTCCGAGATCTGCATGGGTGTACCCTGGTGCATGTGGAGGGACACATCGGGATACCGCTCGATAAAGGTTCTGATGGTCGCCGGCAACGCATAGCGCGCCTGGGTATGCGTGGTGGCCAGGGACAGACTGCCCTTCTTCTCGTTGCTGAACTCCTGGGCAACGTTCTTGATGGATTCAACCTTGCGCAGGATTTCCCCGGCGGTCTCCAGTATCACTTCGCCGGCGGGTGTAACGTGGGTCAGGTGCTTGCCGCTGCGCGCGAAGATTTCCACGCCCAGTTCGTCCTCCAGCAGGCGAATCTGCTTGCTGATGCCGGGCTGGGAGGTATAGAGGCTCTGTGCTGTGGCCGAAACATTGAGGTCGTGGTGTGCCACTTCCCAGATATAGCGTAGCTGCTGAAGTTTCATCGCTGCGATGCCATTGGTTTGCCTCGGCCACAGTTGGCTGAAGCCCCGTGAGCGACAGGGCTGACTTATGAAGAATAGCGCTTAAGGCTTATAAATCAAGCCGCCAAAAGGAATAAGTCACAGCTCCTGGTTAGCGATGCCATGGGGTACATGTCCCGTGGCGACGTGGCTTCCAGCGCTGTCACAGTGGGTCTGCTGGTCATCAAAAAATACATCTGCGCGATAGGCCTTGAGGAACTCACCCTTGTCCAGCCCGCCGAGAAAAATCGACTCATCGATACGTATCTGCCAGGCACGCAGCGTGCGAATCACCCGCTCGTGGGCGGGTGCAGAGCGGGCCGTCACCAGCGCGGTGCGGATAGGCGATTCGCTGGCGGGAAACTCCCGCTGCAGGTGCTGGAGTGCCGCCAGAAACGGCTTGAACGGGCCGCCACTCAATGGCTCCCGGGCTGCCGCCTGCTCGCTGTCCTGGAACGCTGCCAGCCCTTCTGACTTGTAGACCCGCTCTGCTTCATCGGAGAACAGCACCGCGTCCCCGTCAAAGGCAAAACGCAGCTGATCGTTGTCGTTGCCCACCTTGCGCTTTGACACCAGCGTGGCTGCCGCAACGCCGTGATTGAGGGCATGGCGTACGTCATCGGGTTCCGTAGACAGGAATAGCTGTGCGCCAAATGCGGCGATGTAACGATAAGGACTCTCGCCGCCGCAAAAGGCAGCGCGCTGGATATCGAGCTGGTAGTGCTGGATGGAGTTGAACACCCTGAGTCCTGTGTCCGCGCTGTTGCGGGAAAGCAGGACGACCTCGACACGACCCTGGGAGGACAGCAACTGATTGATGCGCAACAGTTTCTGTACCATCGGAAAAGCTTCGCCGGGCTCCAGCGGTTCGTCCTCCCGCTCGATCTGGTACTGGGAATACGCCTCCAGCCCCTCGCGCTCATAAACCTCGTGACTCTCATCGAGATTGAACAAGGCGCGGGAAGATATCGCTATCACCAGTTTGTCTTCGCGGTCTGAACCCATGGCGTTGCTCTGTTTTTACACCCTCGCCCAGCTTAGCAGATGTAACGGGGCTTCTGACGATCTGTCAGCCGCCATCGCGGCATACCGCACACGGCTAGAGACAAACTAATTACTCAGGCAAACCGGAAGCCCGCGCGCTGCGGAAATACGCCGAACAGGCCGCCGGTGTGCACAAAAACAACATCCTCACAGTCGTCGAAGCGACCCGCAGAAAGCTCTTCCAGCATGCCGTGGAAGGCCTTGCCCGTGTAAACCGGATCGAGGACAAGGCCCTCTGTGCGCGCGACCAGCGCGATTGTGTCGAACACGACAGGGTCTGCGCGACCGTAGCCGGGACCCACATAGCCATCCAGTACCCGGGCCTGGACGTCAGGGACGGGTGACGTTTGCGGATAGCGGCGACGCCAGTCCTCAATATCCTCGGCCACCTTGTTCAGGAACCACGCTTCATCGTCACAAACGTTGACACCCCAGGCGGTGGCGGGAACGCCGTGCACCGCCGCACCGAGGGTCAGGCCCGCCTGGGTGCCGCCGGACCCAGTCGCAAAAACCCAGTGGGCGCGCTCAATGCCAACAGACGCCATGTCCCTGCCCAGTTCCTGCGCCGCGCAGAGGTAACCCCACAGCCCAATGCCATCGCTGGCACCGGTGGGGATGCACATCGCCTTGTGTCCGCGCTCGGCATAGTGGTGCCGCCACTGCTCAAACAAGGCTGGCAGGTTTTGCACATAGTCCCGCTGCTCGTAGTGACTCACGGCGGCGCCCGCGAGGTGGTCCAGCAACAGATTGCCGTCGATGTCGTCGGGTGCCACGCCGCGGAGAATCAGGTGAACCTTGAAGCCAAGCCTGGCCCCGACAAGCGCGGCGGCCCGGCAGTGGTTGGACTGCACCCCACCGCAGGTGATCAAGGTATCGCAGCCGGTGCGTCGGGCCTCGGCCGCCACGAATTCCAGCTTTCGAAGCTTGTTGCCGCTGATGGCGGTGTCTGTCAGGTCGTCGCGCTTAACCCACAGCCGCTGCCTGATGCCCAGGTGCTCCCCCAGGCGCGGCATGGGCTGCAAGGGGGTGGGCAATCGCGCCAGCGGTATTCTCTCGGGAAGCTCCATAACAGACGGCTGCACCCGGTACTAGCGAACGTTGCCCGGAACGTGAGGGGAACGCCTTATATGGATTTCAACGTGCCTTTGGGCAACACCGCGTTGATATAACTGCGCTGGAACTTCAGCTCAACGTTGTCTGCGACCTGGAGCACGACGAAGTTGTCCTCCAGCCGGGTGATTTTGCCCAGCATGCCGCTGGCCGTCATCACCTCGTTGCCCTTTTCCAGGCCCGCGACCATCTCCTGGTGCTCCTTCTGTCGCTTGCGCTGCGGCCGGATGGCCACGAAATAGAACAAAACAAAAAGGCCGACCAGAAAAACGATCTGGAACATCTCGCCACCGGCCGGTGCCGGGTTGGCTGCCTGCGCCTGGGCGCTGGGAATCAGGAAACTCATGGATTACCCCTGTGTGAAGGCCGCTAAATGTATCAGGGCTGTATATCCCAATCAAACACCATGGTGTGGGGTGCATGGTCTGAAAAGCGCTCATCCCGATAGATGTCTGCGCCTTTTACCCGGTCGCGCAGGCCCGGCGTGACGACCTGGTAGTCAAGCCGCCAGCCCACGTTCTTGGCCCAGGCCTGCCCGCGGTTAGACCACCAGGTGTACTGGTCAGGTTCCTGGTTCACCAGCCGGAAAGAATCGATGAAGCCAAGTTCGTCATAGACACGGTCCAGCCAGGCGCGCTCCTCCGGCAGAAAGCCCGAGTTCTTCCGGTTCGCGCGCCAGTTCTTCAGGTCAATCTCCTTGTGACAGATGTTCCAGTCTGCACAAATGATGAACTCGCGTCGCTTCCTGCGCAGGGCTTTGAGGTGGGTAAAAAATGCGTCCATGAACGCGTATTTTTTTTCCAGGGCGGCCTCACTGCTGGTGCCGGAGGGCAAATACAGCGAGATCACACTCAAACCGTCAAAATCTGCCTGCAGGTAGCGCCCCTCACTGTCCAGGGGGTCCCAGCCCAGGCGCGTGATGACCTTGCGCGGCTTGACCTTGCTGTACAGCGCGGTGCCACTGTAACCGGGCCGCTCGGCATCATTGTAGTAACAGTGGTAGCCATCGGGCGTGAACACGGGGTCTTCCAGTTGGTGACGCTGGGCCTTGGTTTCCTGTATGCATACAACATCCGGCGCCGCGTTCTGGAGCCAGCTGAAAAAGCCCTTGCGCGCCGCTGCGCGTATGCCATTCGTATTGCAGGTGGTAATCGTCGCCATGCCCGGTTCGCCCCTGAAAAAAGCCGCGATAATAACCCCGGTATGGGCTGCGGGTCATCCGGACTGGTAAACCCGGGTTTTCAACGCTACAGTAATTGGTTATGTGCGGGCCTTTGGTATAGGAGATTCCTGCTGGCATGAGCAATAAAACTGACAAGAATGCAGCCCGAACCGGGGAAGAGCCCAGCCCGACCCGCCTGGCGATCAGCCTGGGCCGAATGCTGCTGGAGTTTGGTAGAGACTACGAGCGCCGTGTCATCGAATTGTTGCAGGAGCGCGGACACCCCCAGATTCGCCCGTCCCACGCGACGGTATTCGCGAACCTCAGCCAGGGGGCCGTGCGTGTCACTGAACTCGCGGAACGCGCGCACGTCACGCAACAGGCAATGGGCAAGATGCTCAAGGAGATGGAGCGCATAGGGTACATTGTGCGGGATATCGATGGCGCAGACCGCCGCGCCAAGAAAATCCGCCCGACCCAGCGCGGACTTGACCTGATGCGCGACAGTGTGGATGCCGTGCGCGAAGTTCACGAGTTTTATGCCGCACAGGTCGGCGAGGATGCGCTGCGAGATCTCGAGAAGTCACTGGGCGACTGCCTGAAAAACATCCACCTCTCCGCTGTCGGCGATGATTGGAAAAAGCGCAGTGAGGTTGCCTGAGGGCGGCGTACCAGCGATATAAAACGGCCCGCCCCAGGCAGACCATTCCCGGCATCAGAGCGACATAAAGTCCGGCGTATTGAACACCCAGCTCTTTTCTTCAACGCGTGAAGTCATACGCCAGCCTTGCGCTGTGCGCTTGTAGGTATCCACATACCACAGGCCCAGCATGAACAACTGGGTGCCACCATCCGGCAGCGCCATTTCCTGCGGGTTAAAACACATCACACGGCCGCTGGCCTCATCGCCGTCCAGGCTGATGCGGATATTGGCATTCAGGTGCTGGTGCGCGGGGAAAACCGTTGCCGCCATAGCCTCCTTGAGGAAGCTGATAGTTTCCTCCAGTCCGCCCACAGATCCTCCGAATACGCCGTAGTCTATGTGCGCGTCCTCTGTGAAAACGTCCGTGCGCAAGGCATCGAAATCCTTGCTGTCAATAATCTCTGCGTAGCGATAGCAGAGGTCCTGGATTTCAAGGCGATCCGATATTTCCTGTTGTGAGAGCATGACGTCTCCTAGAAGCTCAGTGGTGTTTTTATATGTTCGCGATATATCGCGTCCCGATGTTGCAGGAGTTGCTCGGGCAGCTGCGCGCCCGGCAGGCTGTAGGATGCCCGCATGGCTGCCGGCATCGGGTTCAGTTCGTGGGGCAACGGGTCGAAAAGGCCGATGAAATTCGCCAGATAAAGGTCTGCAACCGTAAGCGTCTCACCCTGTAAATAGGGGCTGCCGCGAGCACCCTGCTCGTCCAGCCGCGATGCAAACCAGTCGAGCCGGGTCTGGATCGCAGCGGTACTGGCCGCCGCCGCTTCTGCAGAGTAGCCATAGCGCTGCGCCAGGGTTTGCATAACGGCAGGCGGGTTTCCTCCGGCCATGACCGCATCGGTGATCTGCAAGCGTCGCTGCCAGCCAAGGCCGTAGTGGCCCGCAATTTCGGTCAGCATCCCCAGCACAAAAGCGCGTTCGCCGACATCCCCGGGAAGCAAGGCGGGCTCAGGTGCCACCGCTTCTATCAGCAATATCTGCTCCAGACAGCCAATGCGCGGCGGGTCGTCGTTCCACGCCAGCACCGGCGCACTGGCCTGTCCCGTCCAGGCGACCAGCTCGGGATTCTCACCACCCACCTCTTGTGCAGCGATCATGACATCCAGGCCCTTGCAGGCCAGCACCGCCTTGATAGCCTCGCCCCATGGCCCGGGCGCGCCTGCGCTGACAACAAGGCGCAATCCGTCTGCGTTTCTCGCCTCGGCTACTGTCGCGTACTCCATCAGGGCTCCCATACAAGTAACAGTTTCCCGATGTGCTCACCGGCTTCCATCATCCTGTGGGCGTCGGACGCCTGCTCCGGAGGAAAACTTGCGTGCACCACCGGGCGAAGCTGGCCGGACACAAGCCACGGCCAGACGCGCTCACGCACGGATTTTGTCAGGGACGCCTTGAAGGCGTGATCACGTGCACGCAACGTCGAGCCAGTCAGCACCAGCCGCTTCAACATCACCGGCAAAAAGTTTACCTCAACCTGGAACCCTGCCTGGTATGCGATGTTCACTATGCGCCCATCTTCCGCGGCCAGTTCAATATTGCGATTAATGTAATCCCCGCCCACCATATCGAGGATCACATCCATACCGTAGCCGTCGGTGCAAGCCAGCAGCTCCGTCACAAAGTCCTGCTCCCGATAGTTAATGCATCGGCGGGCGCCAAGGGACTCACAGGCAGCTACTTTTGCGGCGCTGCCCGCCGTGGCATACACCTCGCAACCGTATGCTGTAAGCATCTGGATGCCGGTGGTACTGATGCCACTGCTGCCGCCGTGGATGAGGACCCGGTCACCGGCAGCCACCGCAGCCCGGTCCATGAGATTGGACCAGACCGTCAGGACTGTCTCAGGCAGGGCGGCGGCTTCAACGGGGTTGATGGCATCGGGGATGGGCAAACAACTGGACGCCGGCGCGCAGACGTACTCGGCGTACCCGCCGCCCGCCAACAGGGTGCATACCAGGTCGCCACGCTGCCAGCGCTGCACGCCGCTTCCTACAGCCTCGATTCTTCCGGAGACCTCCAGTCCGGGCCACTCCGGCGCCCCGGGCGGTGCCGGATAAAACCCCTGCCGCTGCAGAATATCCGCCCGATTGATGCCCGACGCCACGACCCGGATCAATACCTCGCCCGCTGCCGGCGCCGGCTTTTCCTTCTCGCAGACTACCAGCGCGTCGGCATCACCGGGCGCAGAAACTGCAACCACGCGCACCGTTCAGGAGGCCTTGCGTTGCTCGGCGGGCAGGGTCTTGAAGCGGATAGGCATCTTTTTGATGCCGTTGATGAAGTTTGAGCGCAGCCAGTTGATCTCGCCGTCAAACTCCGGCTCGTGGATCCGGTCCAGAATCTCTTCAAAAATCACGCGCAGTTCCAGGCGCGCCAGGTGAGAGCCCAGGCAGAAATGCTGTCCGACGCCAAAGGCCCGATGACTGTTGCGCACGTCCTCCCGGGACGCCCGGGTGATGTCAAACGTATCAGGATCGCTGAACACCGCCTCGTCAGCGTTCGCTGCACCGTAAAACATCTGCACTTTTTCTCCCTTACGGATCGTCTGCCCGCCTACCTCGGTGTCCTCCAGGGCGGTTCTGCGAAACGCAATAACCGCGGGATTGAAGCGCAGGAACTCCTCAATCGCGCCATCCAGCAGGGAGCGATCATTCTGCAGCAACTGATACTGGCCGGACTCAAGCAACAAGCGCATACCGTGGCTGGTCACCGTGCGCGTGGTTTCGTTGCCTGCGACGATCAGGAGCAGGAAGAAGTGGCAGAACTCCTCTTCCGTGAGCGGCTCGTCCTCTACAGTGCCTACCAGAAGTTTGTGGACGATGTCGTCCTGGGGGTTGTCCTTGTGTTTAACCGCGAGGGCCTGGGCGATGCCGAACATTTCCACCATCGCCATCATGCCTTCTTCCTCGGTGGTGGTGAGGTCCGGGTCGTCCATGCCCAGCATGATATTGGTAAGTTCAAACAGGCGCTGGCGTTGCTCCAGCGGCACGCCCATCAGCTCGCAGATGGCGATCAGGGGTAACTCTGCCGCGATGTCCTCCACAAATTCACAACGGTCTGTGCGGGTAGCCCGATCAAGGATGTCGCTCGCTATCGCTCGGAACCGGTCCTCGTAGGAATCCACGGCCTTGGGTGTAAAAGCATTCCGGATCAGGCGCCGATATTTGAGGTGTTTAGGTGGGTCCATATTGATCAGCTGCAGCCGCATCATGGGCAGCATCTCCTCGTCCTGCTCCTGCAGGAAGCAGGTTTCCGCCTCGGACGAAAATATCTGCGGATTTTTGGATATATAGTCGATATCCGCCTGCCGGGTAACTGCCCAGAAGCCCTTGCCCGTGTCTGGTTCATCGTGCCAGTAGATGGGCTTTTCCTTGCGCAGGTAGGCGAACATTTCCCGCGGCATCCCACCGACAAAGGTCTCCGGGGAGATAAGGTCAATATGTGGACACTGTGCCATGTCAAATCCTCTCGGCGCTGTGACGTTAGTGAAACTATAGCCTATTAGCTTGTAGTTTATTGCGCAAAAAAACGGGGCCTGGAGGCCCCATCACGTAACCGCTAAGCTCGACTAGTTTGCCAAATCAACACACTGGAACGTGGCAGTGATGTCATTGCTACCTGTCGATCCCTCAACGCTTATTTCTATGAAACCCCGAAGATCAGCGGTATTGTCTGATTGGTTGAGCGCCGTGAATGTTGTCACAAATCCACCACGGGGCGCAGCGTTGGGAACTGTCGTTGTGCCGCCAAGAATTTCGCAGGCATCCGCTGTAACTTCGACGGTAGCGCCGGCTGTAGGTCCGTTATTGAATTCGTCAGCGACAA
>JAZBPS010000077.1:0-5009 GCA_036353375.1 Halieaceae bacterium
ACAGGCGCATCATGGTGTCGAAGTCATTGAGATCCAGCACCGCCATCGTGTTGAGCACCGTACCGGCAGGTGCAGACATACCGAAGTAACTGCCCACCAGTACGCCGTAGACGATGCTGCAACCGGTGATGGATGCCCACAGATTGCGCAGACGGATTGCGGTGCTTCCCGGCTCCGACATACGCCGCCAGCTCACCAACAGGGCCATACCCATCAGCAAGCCGTATCCGGCATCCGCAGTAATCATGGCAAAGAAAATGGAGAAGGAAATAAAAATGAGCCGCGAGGGATCCCAATCATTGTACCCGGGCAGCTGGAAGAAGCTGACCGCCACCTGCCCGCCCCCCATCCTGTCGTCATTCTCCAACAGCGTGGGTGGCGCGTCCTTCGCATCCGGCTCACGCAAGGTGTAGGCCGCGGGCACCGTGGCGATCCATTCCTCGAGCTTTGGCTCCGCTGCCTGGGGAATCCAGCCTCGCACCGCGAACAGTTCGTCAGCATCCAGGGCCTGATTCCGGGCAACCGCCTGGTCGTGCAGGTCCAGTATATGGTTCAGGGAATCCTGCAGAACGCCGATCCAGCGCGTGAGGGAATAACGCTCCGCATCAAGCTCTTCCAGCTCGATAAGCGTCTCCTCCAGCATTGCATCCAGCTCGGACAGCGAGCGGGAGCCCGTGTGTACCCGTTGATAAGGCACCTGCTCCTGGTCCGGCTCGTCGCGAGCAATCACGACCAGGTCGTGGAATCGCTGGTTGGAATTGACGATTTTCCAGGGCAGGTCGACTGACTCAAGGCCGGCTTCTTTCCCTACCGGGACCAGGTAGAACCACAGGCGGTTGCCATCAAGCTCCTCAATTGCCGGCAGCTGAAAGTCGCCCCAGGGTTTGAGAACCCGGCGTCGCTGGCGAATCAGTTCAATGCGGTCAATCGCGTCCTCCCGCAGGAACTTGTTGCGCAGCACATCCTCAACCAGCGCCTTCAGGTCGGGCTCGCCGATAGGGCGTTGTGCACGTCGCCGGCGGCGCGCGCTCAACAGGTAGGTCAACGCCACGCGGGCATCGTCAGCCAGGTCGGGCCCGGGTTCTCCAGCGCTCGCGTTCAGTGGCACCAGATGTACCGCGCCCAGGCCCTGCAGGCCATCGATAATCGCACGCTTGTGCTCCGCGTCTCCCAGCAGGGTCAGCTCGAACTGGCGCGCAATACTCACTGCTGGACCTTCCGGTTCTTCTGCTTGGCCAGCTTGGACCGCACCACGCCGGCGCGCTCCTGGTCAGACAGAAAGAGACCGATGCGCTTTATGTTCTCGGTCGCCTCGGGAATCAGCACCTTGGAAAACAGGTTTACACGCTGGGTGATGGTGCGTGCCGCCGCCTCAAGTCGAGCGACCCGGATACGCATGACCTGGCGCTCCAGCTTCAACCGCACCACTTCCTGCAGCGCCATGGCTGTGTCGTCGAACCAGTGCGGGCGCGCTAACAGCCCGAACTCGGCCACCACACAGCTCACAGCCTGCAGCCGGGGCAATTTCGTGCCCAGCAGGTTTTCCTCGTCCAGGTGTACATCCTCCACCCGCACCAGGTCCGTGAGATCGATACTCTGCACAGTGAGCATGGGCAGGCGCCGGGCAATGTCTGCTTCGACGGACTCGATGCGGGTTTCGTGCTCGGCCAGTATCTGCTGGGCCTTCTTGCGCTCCGCCAGCAGCTGCTTCTGTTTCATTTCCAGCGAGGGCAGGTAGCGCTCATAGGAGCTGCGACGCTGTTTTTCCCGTGACAGCGAGCTCTTGTTCAGGGCGAGCTTAGCCATCGTTGCCCGCCCAGTACTTGTCTTTCAGCGCCTTCTTGATCACCACTTCGTCTTTGTCGAAGCATTGCGCCAGCAGGTCCCAGCAGGCGTCCAGGGCCTCCTCCAACGGCATGGCGACGTCCAGGCGCATGAACTGCTCGCGGAAAGCCTTGCTGAATTTGAGGAGCTTGTGGTCGAACTCGCTGAGGTCAAAGGCCATGGCCTGTTTTTGCTCTGCCTCCACGCCCTCGGAGTAATAGCGAATCATGGTGTTCATGATCTGGCCGTGGTCCTCACGCGTCTCCTTGCCGACTACATGCTGCTTCAAACGCGACAGTGAACCGAAGGGATCCAGCACGCCGTTGTGCAGATAGAACTGCCCCTCGGTGATATACCCGGTGTTATCCGGTACAGGGTGGGTCACGTCGTCCCCGGGCATGGTGGTCACTGACAATATCGTTACCGAACCGGCCCCCTTGAAATCACAGGCCTTCTCATAGCGTTTCGCCAGTTGGGAGTAGAGGTCGCCCATGTAGCCCCGATTCGACGGGATGTGTTCCATGGCGATGCCGATCTCCTTCATGGCATCGGCGTAGGCGGTCATGTCAGTCAGCAGCACCAACACCCGCTTGCCCTCCTCCGCGGCGAACTTTTCCGCCACGGCCAGCGCCAGGTCCGGCACCATCAGTCGCTCCACGACGGGGTCTGAGGCGAGGTTC
Organism: Halieaceae bacterium; assembly: GCA_036353375.1. Taxonomy (GTDB): domain Bacteria; phylum Pseudomonadota; class Gammaproteobacteria; order Pseudomonadales; family Halieaceae; genus JANQIO01. The sequence goes on from JAZBPS010000077.1 coordinate 2,505, forward strand.
ACGAACATCACCGTGCGCGACATCACCCCGGCGTCCTCGAAGACCTGCCGGAAGCTGTGATAGTCGTCAAAAATCAGGCCGAGGCCACCAAAAATCACCACATCCGCATCGGCCTGCACACCGATCCGGCCCAGGAAGGCGTTGAAGGGCTCTCCCGCCACCGAGAAGATGGGTATCTTCTGGCTTTCAACCAGACAGTTGAACACGTCGATCATGGGCACGTCGGTGCGGATCATGCGGGAGGCGAGCACCCGCGCCGTGGGGTTCACAGTGGGCCCGTTAATGCGCACCCTGGGTTCGTGGCTGAGCTCGGGGCCGCCATCGATGGGTTGGGCCGATCCGTTAAAGACCCGACCAAAGATATTTTCGGAATAGATTGCCTGCATGGTTTCGCCGAGGAAACGCACCGAGGCGTGGTTGCCCAGACCCTTGGTGCCCGCAAATACCTGCAGGGATACCTCATCGTCGGCCAGGCTGATGATCTGCGCCAGGGAGAACGGCTGGCCGTCCTGTTCAATCACTGCGAGATCGCGGTTGCGTGGGGGGGTGCTCATGGCCTCGGCGTTGCCGATGCGAAGGTTCACGATATCGCCCACGATACTGGTGATGCCCCGGTAGCTGGTGATCCCGGACTCCATACTTGCCTTACCTCCAATGGTCCCCGGCCGGTGCCCGTAACCCGACACGGCCCTATGTACAATCACCAGAACTGTGGATGCACACCGTGGCGGCCATGTAGCCGCTCAAAACGGCTTGCCAGCGAGGAATTTCACAACCCGGGTGACAGTATAAGTAAGCTCTCCCCCGGCCATCGCCCCAACGTGGCTGAGTCCTTGATCTGACTCAAGCCTTGGGCAATCCGGGCGACGCCCTGCGGGGCGCGGCTGGGAAGTGAGGAATGACACGGCCCAGGGACCGGCTCCGGCGCGTCGATCCAGTCTCAGTCAGTGCTGTAGATCACGTAAATTTTCTCGTAACCGTCGGTGTCCCAGATGCCTTTCCAGCCTTTCTCGATGAACACCGCATCGCCCGCGCGAACCTCGGTGACGCTGCCATCTTCGTGTATCAGGTTCACCCCGCCTTTCAGGAAGATCATCAGTTCGTCCACATCGTAGCTTTCCACCGGGGAGCGCACGGCGTCCGACTGATAGAAACCGATATCCAGCACGTCGTCGTCGCTGGTGAAAATGTTGACGTCCTTCGCTGTCCACAGCGCGCCATCAATCATTTCCTTTTCGTTGATGACGTCGTCGCGCTGGAAGACGGCACCGGCCAGGTCTGCCTTGTTATAAAACTTCACGCCCGGCTTTTCATGATCGTCCGCGGTCACGCTATTGCTGGCTATCAGGCACGCGATGGCAAGGGCTGCGTTTCTTGCGGTGGTTCCAAAGTACTTCATGCTGTCTTCCTCACATAGGGTAGAGCGATGGCATTAGCGCCAGATTTCAATGTTGCTGCCAGGACCCGGTTCTATGCCGTATTGACGGGCGAAATTACCCTGGTTGATGGCGAGCCCAATGTTCAAAATATCATTCACGTACAGCGCCGGCTCGCCCAGGTCCACCCCGCCGAAAGAGCTGACAAACTGGACACGCGCCTCGTACAGCACTTTCGCGCCGTCCGTGATCTTCACCCAGACCTGCTCACCCACCGCAACATCAAGGCGGTCGAACAGGTCGGCGCTGATATTGGTCCAGACGTTACCGTAGTGGGTATCCAGCACCGGGATGTTGCCGACCAGCCTGCCATCCACAGCGGCCGGCTTCTGGTAGGGGATGCTCACGACGCTGTCCTCCAGCAACGGCCCCACCGTTTCAAATTCGATGACGCCGGCGGCCAGGCGTGCGCCGGTATACGCATACACGTCACGGCCATGGAAGGTGTGCGACCTCTCCGAGCCCGAGAGGCGGTTAACGGACTCATCAATGCGGCGCACCGCCGCTATGCCCAGGGTTTCTGCAACCAGGGTCAGCGTGCCGTTGTCGGGACTCACGAAGTAGTGACCCGACGCCGTTTTGAGCACGACTGATTTTCGTTCCGTCCCCACCCCGGGATCCACCACCGAGACGAATACAGTGCCCGCGGGCCAATAGCGGGCGACCTGATTCAGGCGGTAGGCCGCTTCCCAGATATCAAAAACCGGGATTTCATGGGTGTTGTCGAACATCTTCAGATCGGGTGAAACCCCGTAGGCAACGCCCTTCATAGACGCCACAGCGGGTTCTTCCAGGCCAAAGTCTGACTGGAAGACCAGGGCATTTTGCGCGCTGACGCAAAGGCTGGCGCCGAGCATCAACAGCGCCAGGGTCATGGCCGGGATACAGCGTGGGCAGGCATAACGCATGTGATAACGCTCGCGGAACTGGATACCTCAACAGTTTACTTCATGATTCTCTACCCCTAGCCTATGGTGCGTAAATAAATATCCGTCGGACATGACACGCTGCCACGGGCGGTTTGCATCCACGCCTGATCTATACAAAACCAGAGGAGAAACAGGATCCC
>JAZBPS010000078.1:0-29281 GCA_036353375.1 Halieaceae bacterium
CATCGTGTGCGAGACCGATCAGCTGACGGAACGTTTCTGATACGACTCTCTCGTCGTTGGTGAGATTGAAGTCCCAATGGCCAATCCTTGCCTGGGCCTCGGCGCGCTCAAGCCTGTCACGGGCGCTGCGAGCACTGCGTGCAGCACGCCAGCCACTATAGTAAGTCCCCAGAGATTGGGCGAGCGCCTCCAGCAGCCCTTGCTCCTCCGGCAGGAAAGCGACGTTCTCCTGGTCCAGACGCACTATCGCCTGTTGGCCGGGATCACTGCTCAGTCCTACCTTGATCTCACCAATGGTGACGCCGTCAGATACCACCGGTGCAACCAGTTGCCAGGGAGATTCGTCCACGCTCGCCGTCGCAGCCACAAAATCGCCGATACTGACCCTTGCAACGGTGATGTCTGGATACTGGAAGCTTGGGGGGATAGCGTCTGCAATTCCACGCAGCACCAGCTCAGGATCGTGCCCATGCATAACGATGGTCTCGGACGCTTGCGCCACGCAACGCAATTCCTTGACCCGCTCGCCCACCAACCAGCTGGCCTGCTGGTATTCCTGAATAAGTTGATTACGCTCTGTCTGGTCGATGACCGCACCAATAATGCCCAGGCAGTTGCCGTCAGCATCCATGATGGCATTCTTGTACAGGGTGATGCTGCGTTCCGTGCCGTCCGCAGCCTCCAAATGCGAGTCGTAGACCTGGCTACCGCCCTCTCGCATCAATATCAGATCATGCTGATGGAAGATGACCGCCTGATGGTGCGCTGCGATCTCGTACACGCCGCTCTTGACGACCTTTTCGCGCGGCTGTCCGAGCAGCTCCAGAAACGGCGTATTGACGGCAGTGTAGGCGCCGGCGGTGTCCTTGATGAACACGGGGATAGGCATAGCGTCGAGTACCGGTTGCAGCCATTCGGCCTGTGCGCCCGGCGCAGCGACAAGATGGCTGCCAATCGCAGAACCGCGAGAGCTCGTTTTGACGTCCATCGCGGTCTGCCTCAAATCACGACTCTCCGACGCTACCAGCTCGCTTCAGAAATTTCCAAGGCTGAAACGTTAATTGTGATGCATGCACGGCAGGGCGTTTCGCAGTCATGCCGTGGCCATCGCCTGCTTGAGCGCGAAGGTCGCGACCACTGTCTCCGGCTGCAAGTACGGCAACAATGAGGCTCTGACGCCTTTAACCCGCTCACAGCATATCGTTTATTCGCCTTATGCTTGCGCCGGTGTAATATCTTCGCCGAATCTGCATACTGCCGCGATGACGTCGCCGCCCATGGAATCCGCCACAGACGAATCACCCCGCCGCAACACCTGGCTGCGGCGGACCCTGGCTATCTCCCGCAAGGAAGCGGTCGCCAGCGCGGTGATGACGGCCACCTGCGACAACTACCTGGGCGCTTTCGCGGTGACCTTGCGCGCCTCCCTGCTGCAGATGGGCTGGCTGTCGGCCCTCCCCCAGCTCAGCGGCGCCGCCTCCCAACTGCTGTCGGTCTGGCTGAGCCCCTACTTTTCCAGGCGCCGGGTGGTCGTGAGCGGTGTGATCGTGCAGGCACTGGCAGTATTCGGGATGATGCTGGTGGCGCTGCTGATGCCGGCGCATAGCGTGGCCATCCTGATCGGCCTCGCGGTGGTCTACCAGGTCTGCGCCAACTTTGTGCAGCCCCTGTGGCGCGGCTGGATGGGTAGCGTGGTGCCGCCCCGGCGGCGCGGCGCCTTCTTCGCCGGCCGGACCCAGTTGACCATGCTCACGGTGTTTGCCGTGTTTGCGGGGGGCGGCATTCTGCTGGGCGCCTTCGAGAAACAGGGCATCGCGCTCCAGGGCTTTGCCCTGCTGTTTCTGCTGGCGGGCATCGGCCGCAGCGTGTCGGCCTGGCATCTGCACCGCATGCACGATCCGGATCCGGCCCACGAGGTTCCCACCGGCAACTTTGCAGCCACAGCGCGACGCATCCGTGACGCCTTCCGCCACCGCACCTTCAGCCACTACAGCCTGTTCGTCGCCAGCATGCAGGGGGCCGTGGCCGTCTCAGCGCCTTTTTTCAGCGTATATATGCTGCGGGACCTGCAATTCAGCTACTGGCTGTTCAGTATCAACACGGGCGTTTCCATCATCACGCAGTTTTTCACGCTGGCGGCCTGGGGGCGGGTCTGCGACCAGTGGGGCAACCGCATTGTGATGGTGACGTCGAGCCTGATGCTGCCGGTGATCCCGGCTCTGTGGCTGGTGTCGCCCAATTTCTTCTACCTCTGCGGCATCCAGGTGCTTTCGGGCATCGCCTGGGGCGGCTTTACCCTCAGCACGGCCAATTACATCTATGACCTGCGCCCGCCGCGGGCGGATTTCGCCAGCTACGCCGCAGTGCAGTCTTCCCTGGGGGCGGTCGGCATCTTCCTGGGCGCACTGGCGGGGGGGTTTCTCGCGACCGGGATGGCGGACTACGCGTCCGTCCTGCCCGACATAGTTGAACCCACCCACCCGGTGGTGCTCATCTTCCTGTTCTCGGCCTGCCTGCGCCTTGCCATCGTGTGCTGGTTCATACCCCACCTGAAGGAACTCAGGGTACGTGAGCACCCCGGGGTGATGCAGATCATCTACCGGGTTTCCCGCTTCACCCCGGGCGCGGGCGTGGTGCTGGACTGGCTTACGGTCAGCCGCAAGAAGCGCTAGCCGGCGACGCCTTCCAGGCCGAATTGCCGGCCACGCCGCTAGATGGGCGTTGCCAGCGCCTCGGCTTCTGCCTCGCAATCGCGGTTCCGCGGCAGCGCGAGTTCACGAACACTCGCGATTTCTGCACGCGCCGCATCCATTGCCGCGAGGAATTGCGCGTCGTTGTTCAGGCGCGCGAACACCGCGCTGGCGGCCATGCGGCCGGCGATGACGTCGCTGCGCCAGTGCACGTTGCACACATTGCGGCTTTCGCCAAATGCGCGCCCACGGGCCAGCAAGGCCTCCGCGTTATCAGGCGCCAGTTGCGAGAGCATCAACCCCCAGCCCCAGCCTATAGCCGTGTGCCCAGATGGGTAGGAACCATCCTTGCGCAACATGTCCTCGTACTCGGGTGTACAGATGGGCTGTCCGTTCACCATAAAGGGGCGTTCGCGCTGGTAGGCGTTCTTGGCGGAGTAGGTGGAAAAACCGAAGTCGGCCAGGGTGCGACGCAGCAACATATACAGCGCGGGGGTTTGCGATTCACTGATGGGAATGCCCAGCGTGCAGGAGAAGGTATCGGCCGCCGCCGGGAAAGATAAATCTGCGTCGAGGGTCGCCATCTCCCAACGCGGGGAGCCACGAAGTGCGAGCGTGCGCTCCATCACCATGTTATCCATGGTCTGGCGCGGGGAATCCGCCGCAGGAGCCGGCAGCACAAACTCCACGCTCTTCATCGGCGCGTCCAGCGGCAGGTAACCCTGCAGAATCCCGGGCCGGATTTCGGGAACGTCTTCTGCCGCCAGCGGCTGGTTTGGCGCTACTGAGCCGGTGGAGCAGGCGCCCAGTGCGACCAGCAGGCTAATAACCGGAACCAGGTGGGAAATGCTATTTTTGAACATGACTGCCTCCAAACCCGCAGCGCGAAAGGGAGGCAGATAGTAGCATTACTGGTAGTGCGCAGCGCCTGCTGTCTTGACTCAGGATCTCAGGACGCCTGGCTTGCCAGGGTAAGGTGTCGCGAGCTCTGCTTCTTGCTCAGTGTCTCAATGGCCTGGTGCTGGGTCAGGAAGATTTCCCCACTCAGGTGTTCAACAAAATCCGTTTTCCTGAGGCAATCCATCACCGGGCCTTTCACTTCGCTCAGATGCAGGCGCACGCCGGATTCGTCGAGCTGCTGATTGACCGACTCAAGACTTTCCAGCGCGCTCAGATCGATAGCATTCACTGCCGGGCACATCAGCACAACATCGGTAACACCAGGGTTCTCTGCGACCAGCCTGTAAATTGCATCCTCGATGTAGGTGGCGTTGGCGAAGTAAAGGCTCTCGTCGACCCGCAGGGACAGAATGTTGTCGTGGGTAACGACCTTGTGGCGCTCGATGTTGCGGAAGTGCTCGGTCCCCGGCACCTCCCCTACCACCGCCATATGAGGCCGGGAAGTCTCGTACAGGTGCAGCACGATAGACGCCGCAACGCCGCAAAGGACGCCCATCTCCACGCCCTGGACTAAAGTAACCCCGATGGTGATGGCTATCGCAAGAAAGTCGGCCCGGGCGTAGCGCCAGGCCCGGGTCAGGTGGGAGAAATCGATCAACTGCCACACAGCCACAATGATGACTGCCGCAAGGGTTGCGTTCGGCAGGTAGTAGAGAAACGGCGTAAGGAACATCGCGGCCAGCGCGATACCGCCCGCGGCAAAAAGTCCCGCCGCCGGCGTAACCGCGCCGGCATCAAAGTTCACCACCGAGCGGGAGAAGCCGCCCGTGACGGGGAACCCGCCCGATACCGACGAGGCCAGATTGGCCGCCCCCAGGCCGATAAGCTCCTGATTCGCGTCAATCCGCTGGCGCCGTTTCGCTGCCAGGGTTTTGCCGACGGATACGGATTCCACGTAACCGATAATCGAGATCAGCAGCGCGCTATCCAGTAACTCCAGCCACAGGGCGGGATCGAAGACCGGCAGCGACAGCGCTGGCAGCCCGCTGGGCACGCTGCCTACCAGCGCGACACCACGATCGGCCAGTGACAGGCTCCAGGCCAGCAAGGACGTCAGTATGACCACAACGACCGGACTGGATTTGCACACAAAATCAGACAGCCGCGGTGACAGCCCCAGCCGGGACAGTGCCGGCTTAAGGCGGTACCGCGCCAGCAGCAATATCGCTATGGCGAGACCACCCAGGGCCAGCGTGACGCTATTGGTGTCGGTTATGCCGCGGGCCAGTGAGCTTCCCAGCACCAGCAGGTTGTCGCCGTGGGCATCCACACCCAGCAGGTGCCGCAATTGCCCCACGGCGATAATAATCCCCGAGGCGGTAATGAACCCCGCGACCACCGGGTGGGACAGGAAGTTAACCAGGAAACCAAACCGCAGCAGTCCCATGGCAACGAGCAGAAGTCCGGACAGCATTGCCAACGCCACACTGGCACTGACGTAGTCGGCACCGGTGCGCGACACCACATCGCCCACAGCGGTAGCCGTCATCAGCGAAATCACGGCAACCGGCCCCACCGACAGGGTGCGGCTGGTGCCAAACAAGGCATAGGCCACCAGCGGCAGGATGGTAGCGTACAAACCCATCTCCGCCGGTACACCCGCCAACAGTGCATAGGCCAGGGACTGGGGGATCAGCATGATGGTGACGATCAGCGCGGCGATGAGATCGCCGCCCAGGTCGCTGCGACGGTAATCGTGCAGCCAGGTCAGGCAGGGTAACGCTTTCGCCAGTGCGTTCACGAAATCAGGCCGTCGGCAGGGTCTTCTCGGGCTGCGCCATCCACTCGCGGCCCTTGAGCATCGCCTTCCAGTACACCGGTGGCAGGATCTTTTCCTTCAGCAACCACGCAAGGCTGGAGGGGCGCGTGCCGTCAATCACCCAGCTGGGGAAGCTGGGAAGCAACTTGCCGCCGTAGCCGAACTCTGCCAACACGATCTTGCCGCGCTCCACGGTCAGCGGGCAGGAACCGTAGCCGTTGTAGTGACAGATGCCAGTGACACGACCCAGATCCTGCAGCAGGTTGTTGGCAACCACCGGCGCCTGCATGCGCGCAGCCGCCGCAGTCTTGGCGTTGGGCGCGTTCATCGCATCGCCCAGCGCCCAGATGTTCTCAAAGCGCTTGTGACGCAGGGTGTTCTGGTCCACATCAATCCAGCCGGCCTCATCGGCCAGCGGGCTGGCCGACACGAAGTCCGGCGCGCACTGGGGCGGCGCCACGTGGATCATGTCGAACTCGCGGGTCACCGTTTGGGTATTGCCGTCACTGTCGGTGAGCTCGAACCAGGCCTTTTTCGCAGGGCCGTCGACACGGGTGAGCCGATGGTTGAACTGGAGATCAGCCTGGTAGCGCTCCACATATTCCATCAGCGCGGGCACGTAGTCCTTTACCCCGAACAGCACGCCGCCGGCGTTGTAGAACTCCACGTCGATGTTTTTCAGCCGGCCCTGGCGCAGCCAGTAGTCACAGGACAGGTACATGGCTTTCTGCGGTGCGCCGGCACATTTGATGGGCATGGGCGGCTGCGTGAACAACGCCCTGCCACCCGCCAGATTCTGCACCAGCTCCCAGGTATAGGGGGCCAGGTCGAAGCGGTAATTGGACGTCACGCCGTTGTGGCCCAGAGTGTCCGCAAGGCCCTCCACCGCCTGCCAGTTCAGTTTGATACCGGGGGCAACCACCAGCCTGCGGTAGGACAGCCGCCGGCAGTTTTCAAGCACCAGCTGATTCTGTTCGGGCTCAAACGCCATCACGGCTTCCTTGATCCACGCCACGCCGTCGGAAATCAGTGACGCCATGGTTTTGACCGTGTGATTGGCATCAAACACGCCGGCACCCACCAGCGTCCAGCCCGGCTGGTAGTAGTGCACTTCCGCGGGATCAACAATGGCGATGTCGAGACTGTCATCCCGGGCGCGCAGGCTGGCGGCCGCGGCGATACCGCCGGCGCCGCCACCCACGATCAGCACGTCCCAGGTGCGGTTGTCGGCACCCGCCGGGTTCTCGCCGGCGAGCTTGCGTGCCAGTCCGCTCATGTCGAAGCCCAGGGCGTCTGCCTTGCGAACAATCAGGTCCGCGTCCACGCCGCGCCGCGCTTGCGCCATGGACCACAGAGTCATCGAGCGATTGCCCGTGCGACAAAAGGCCAGCACCGGTGCAGGCAGGGTCTCCAGCTCCAGCGCAAAGTCCGACACATCGAACTCACTGACCTTGCCGCTCACCACCGGCAGATAGCGAAGCTCCAGACCCGCCTCGGCGGCCGCCTGCTTGAGCTCGGTGATGGTCGGCTGGTCGGCGCCCTCCCCATCGGGTCGGTTGCAAATGATCGACTTGAAGCCCGCCGCAGCCACCGCGGGCAGGTCTTCCGCCGTGAGCTGTCCAGTGACGGCAAAGCTCTCGTTAACCTGTTTGATATCCATGGTGCGCGCTCCTCGCCTATTTGAAGGCGTTGATGGGAAGTTTCAGGAACACCTGACCGGTATCCTCTGCCGGGGGCAGGTGCTCTGCGCGCATATTCACCTGCAGTGAAGGCAGTATCAGTTGCGGCATGCCCAGCGTCTTGTCGCGCGCCTTGCGCATGGCGGTAAAGCTCGCCTCGTCCACCCCGTCGCCGACATGGATGTTGCTGCGCCGCTCGTCCCCTACCGTTGTCTCGTACTGGTATTCCCTGCCGCCGGGCGCATAGTCATGGCACATGAACAGGCGGGTTTCGTCCGGCAGGCTCAGCAGGCGCTGGATGGAGGTATACAGGGTGTGCGCATCACCGCCGGGGAAGTCGACACGTGCGGTACCGCCATCGGGCATGAAGATGGTGTCACCCACGAAGGCGCTGTTACCAATGATGTAAGTCATGCAGGCCGGCGTGTGCCCCGGCGTGTGCCACGCCATGCACTTGATCTCTCCGATGGAAAAGGTGTCGTTGTCGGCGAGCAGCCTGTCGAACTGCGAACCATCACGCTGGAACTCCGTGCCCTCATTAAAAATTTTGCTGAAGGTCTCCTGAACCACGGTGATGTTGCTGCCTATGGCCAGCTTGCCGCCGACGTGCTCCTGGATATAGGGCGCCGCAGACAGGTGATCGGCGTGCACGTGGGTTTCCAGGATCCACTCCACCGTCAGCGCATTGTCACGCACGTAAGCGATAATTTCGTCAGCACTGTCAAAACTGATGGTTCCCGAGGGCTGGTCGAAGTTCATCACGGAATCCACAATGGCACATTGGGACGTCGCGGTATCGCTCACCACGTAGGAATAGGTATTGGTCTGCTCGTCAAAAAAGGCCTTTACCGCAGGGACCTGCTCAAGCAGTGCGGATACGGATTCGGGGGCGGTCATAGAAGATCTCCTGATCATCACGCTATGTCCACACGATAGTACACTTTTGGTTATATGCATAGATTATTTTGTTATATTAGGCGCCGGTTGAAGCCCCGTGCGAGCGCTACGGAGACAGCCCGCGGCCCTCACCGCTTCGCACAAAAGCCGGAGAAGTGCATCTAACGGTGGATAGTCTTATGTGTTCGGCGTAAACTCCTGCCCCGATTTTCATCCTTACCCCTATCGCAAACAGGACCCCAACATGATTTACCAGAGCGACCAGCTGACGATCACCCGGCTTGAGGGCGACATCGCCGAGCTGCATTTCGACCTCGCCGGCGAATCGGTGAACAAGTTTGACCAGGCCACCGTGGCCAGCCTCACTGCGGGACTGGACGCCCTCGAAGCCGAGAACGGCATCAAGGGCCTGCTGGTAACCTCCGGCAAGGGTGTGTTTATCGTCGGCGCCGATATCACCGAGTTCGTGAGCCTGTTCGGCGCGACCAAGGAAGAGATCAAGCCGTTTACCGGTCACAACAACCGGAACTTCAATCGCCTCGCGGCCCTGCCCTACCCCACGGCGGTCGCCATCAACGGACACGCCATGGGCGGCGGCCTGGAGGTGTGCCTGGCCTGCGATTTCCGGATCATGAGCAGCGCCGCTCGCATCGGCCTGCCGGAAACCAAGCTGGGCATTCTGCCGGGCTGGGGTGGCACGGTGCGCCTGCCCCGCATTATCGGCGTGGATGAAGCCGTGATGTGGATGGCCACGGGTGCTGACAAGCGCGCCGACGAGGCCCTGAAAGCCGGCGCTGTCGATGCCGTGGCAGAGCCGGACAAACTGCGCGAGGTGGCCCTGTCCACCCTGCAAAGCGCCATTGACGGCAAGCTGGACATTGACGCACGCCGCCAACGCAAGCACAGCCCGCTGCCCCTGAACGATACCGAAGCCATGATGGCGTTCTTCACCATCAAGGCCATGGTGGGCCAGCAAGCCGGGCGGAACTATCCAGCGCCGGTTAAAGTCGTCGACGTTATAGAAGCAGCCCGCGGCATGGGTCTTGAGGACGCCCTGGAGGTGGAAGCCGATGCCTTTGCCGAGCTGGCGACCACACCCGTCGCTGCGGCACTGGTCGGCGTGTTCCTGAACGATCAGCTGCTGGGCAAAAAAGCGAAGGACTGGGAGAAGCAGGCCGACAAGGCCATCGAGCAGGCCGCGGTGCTGGGTGCCGGCATCATGGGGGGCGGCATCGCCTACCAGAGCGCGCTGAAGGGCACGCCCATCAAGATGAAAGACATCAACCAGGCGGGGCTCGACCTCGGCCTCAGTGAGGCGAACAAGCTGCTGTCCAAGCGGGTGGCAAGGGGTCGCATGAGCCCCGACCAGATGGGCGACGTCCTTAACAGTATTGACCCCACGCTGACCTACGCGGGCTTCGAAAGCTCGGATATCGTGGTCGAAGCCGTTGTGGAGAACGCGAAAGTTAAAGGCGTTGTGCTGGCGGAAACCGAGGAGCACATCAGCGAAGACACGGTGCTGGCGTCCAACACCTCCACGATCTCCATTACCCGACTGGCAGAGAATCTGAAGCGGCCCGAGAACTTTTGCGGCATGCACTTTTTTAACCCCGTGCATGCCATGCCGCTGGTGGAAGTTATTCGCGGCGAAAAAACCTCGGACGCCGCCATCGCCCGCACCGTCGCTTACGCCAACAAAATGGGCAAGAAGGCCGTGGTGGTCAACGACTGCCCGGGCTTCCTGGTGAACCGCGTGCTGTTCCCCTATTTCGGCGGCTTTAACCTGCTGATGCGCGACGGCGCTGACTTCCAGCTCATCGACAAGGTCATGGAGCGCTGGGGCTGGCCCATGGGCCCGGCCTATCTGATGGACGTGGTGGGCATAGACACCGGCGTACACGCCCAGAAGGTGATGGCCGAGGGTTTCCCGGATCGCATGGACCCCGGCTTCAAAAACGTGGCCGATGTGATGTTTGAACTCGACAGGCTGGGGCAGAAAAACGGCAAGGGCTTCTACGACTATGTCGCAGACAAGCGCGGCAAGCCGCAGAAGACGGTGAACGAAGACGTCTACACCATGCTGGCCGACGTGACGGGCGAGCGCACGGAATTTGATCGCGAGGACATCGTTGCGCGCATGATGCTGCCAATGGCCATCGAGATGGCGCGCTGTGTGGAAGAAGGCATTGTCGGCAGCGTGGCCGAGGCGGACCTCGCCCTGCTTTACGGCGTGGGCTTCCCGCCCTTCCGCGGCGGCATTTTCCGCTGGATGGATACCGTCGGCCTCGCTCACATCAAGGCGGCCTCGGACAAGTTTGCCCACCTGGGCAAGGCCTATGAAATGACCGATCGCATGAACGAGATGCTCGCCAATGGCGAGACCTATTACTGAGACGCGGCAGCACGACAGAGACAAAGGAGAATTCAGGTGAGTTTGAACCCAAGAGATGCAGTAATTGTCGACTACGCCCGCTCAGCCATGGGGCGTTCCAAAAACGGCTGTTTCCGCAACGTTCGCGCAGACGACCTGTCCGCGGCGGTGATAAAGGGCCTGCTGGCCCGCAATGCGGCCCTGGACCCCGCCGAGATCGACGACCTGATCTGGGGCTGTGTTATCCAGCGCGGTGAGCAGGGCATGAACCTGGCGCGCATGGTGGTATTGAATGCCGAGTTACCCCACACCATCCCCGCGCAGACCGTGAACCGTCTGTGCGGCTCCAGCATGAGCGCCCTGCACACAGCGGCCGCCAATGTGATGGCCGGTGCCGGGGACGTCTACCTGGTGGGTGGCGTTGAACATCTGGGCCACCTGCCGATGATGGACGCTGCCAACGTGGATCCGAACCCGCGCATGGGCCGCTCGGTTGCCAAGGCGGCCGGCATGATGGGCATGACCGCAGAATACCTGGCGATGATGCACGGTATCAGCCGCGAAGATCAGGACAAGTTCGGCATGCGCTCGCACCAGCTCGCGCACAAGGCCACCACCGACGGCAAGTTCGCCCGGGAAATCATCCCCATCGACGGTCACGACGCCGAGGGTGCGCTTATCTCAGTGACTGCCGACGAGACCATCCGTCCGGAGACCAACCTCGAAGACCTGGCGAAGCTCAAACCGTCCTTCAACCCCCAGGGCGGTACTGTCACCCCCGGGCAATCCTCCCAGATTTCCGACGGCGCTTCGGCCATGCTGGTGATGTCGGCAGAAAAGGCACAGGCGCTGGGCCTGACGCCGATCGCGCGCATCAAGGCCATGACTCTGGCGGGCGTGGACCCTTCCATCATGGGCTACGGCCCGGTGCCCTCTACGCAAAAGGCACTGAAGCGCCTGGGCCTCACCATGAACGACATCGACATGGTTGAACTCAACGAAGCCTTTGCCGCCCAGGCGCTGCCCGTGCTGAAAGACCTCGAATTGCTCGATCGGATGGAAGACAAGGTTAACGTGCACGGCGGCGCCATAGCCCTCGGGCATCCTTTTGGCTGCTCCGGCACGCGTATAACCGGGTCACTGCTCACGGTGATGCAAGACCGGGATCTCAGCCTGGGTATTTCCACCATGTGCATAGGCCTGGGTCAGGGCATTACCACGGTGTTGGAGCGGGTGTAACAACACTACTGGCTCCCGGGTGCCGCGCCGCCGCGGTGCACTGCCCGGGCGCCGGAGCCCAATTTTGCCGCCCGCAGGCTAATTATTTGTGACCACCGGGGAGCCTCCCCCGCAACATCGCGCACCCCCATGGCATACTCTGCTCGCAAACCAAAGGAGGTGCCATGAAAATCATCATCGTCGGCGGTACAGGGCTCACCGGAGCCCATGCCGCACTCTCACTCAAAGACGCCGGCCACGATGTGACTATCGTGTCCCGCAACGCGCCCTCCAACCCGCTGCTGGCTGACTTTGCCTACATGACCGGCAGCTACCTCGACGACAGCCTGCCTGATTCTGCGCTGCAAGGGTTTGACGCGATGGTGTTTGCGGCAGGCGCAGATATACGCCTGTTGCCCAGGGACGAGGACGAGGAATCTTTTTTCATGCGCGTCAACGCCGAGGGCGTGCCGCGCTTCTTTGAGCGCGCCAAAGGCGCCGGCATCCCGCGCGCAGTGCACATCGGCACCTACTACCCGCAGGTGGCCCCGGAAAAAATAGAAACATCCGCGTATGTGCGCAGTCGTTACCTCGCCGACGAGGCGGTGCGGGCACTGGCCGACGACAGCTTTAATGTGTGCAGCCTGAACGCGCCGTTTATTCTTGGCGTACTGCCCGGCGTGTCCCTGCCGCACCTTGAGGGTTTGGTGGCCTACGCAGCCGGCCGGCTGGAGGGTATGCCGCTGGTTGCACCGGCGGGCGGTGTGAACCACATCAGCAGCCATTCCATGACCGAGGCCATTCACGGCGCCCTGGCACGCGGCGAGGCGGGCAAGCCCTATCTGGTGGGGGATGAGAACCTGACCTGGAAGGCCTATCTGGAGCTGTTTTTCGAGGCAGCCGGCAACCCGCAGGACCTGCCGGTAAGCGAGGAGGAGCACCCACTGTTCCCCGACATCATGATGTATGCCGGTCGCAACGCCACAGTCAGCTACGAGCCTGACAACGCGCCGCTGAACTACAGCCGGGGGCGCATCAAGGAAACCGTGGAAGAAGTGGTTCGCGCCTACCTGTAAAACGTCCGGCGCGTCTCTCACTGCGAAGGTAAAAGCTCATGGCACTTTCGGACGCCGCACTGCGCGATGCAGCCAACAAGCTCATCGCCCATCACCAGCGGGCCAGCGAAATTGGCGAATGGACATTTTTCGTCGACGAGATGTACGCCCCCGCCTGCGTATACCATTGCGAGTACGCCGGCACCCTGCTGGTACAGGCCAACAACCGCGAGGAAATCAAGGCCACCCACTACGGCAGGGACATGCAGGTGGGCTGGGAGGGCTGGACCTTCCCCTATGAAGGCGTCTACGTGGGCACGGATAATCGCGTCGTCACCCACTGGTGGAATCGCGGGCCCGGCACGCGTGCCGACGGCAGTTACTTCCAGACACCAGGCATCTCCTTTCTGACCTTCGACGACAACGGCCAGATCATCCGGCAGTTTGACGTGTTCGACCTGGCCCACCAGATGAAGCTGTGCGATGAACTGGAAGCCGCCGGGTTGCTGTCGCCCACCCTGAAGGAGCAATGGGTAGCACCGACCAAAGCGAGGCTGATGCAGCAGTTGCAGGTTACCGAGGAATAGACCGTGGACAACTTTACCCACCAGAACATTGGCGCCCTGCTGACCAAGCGAGCCGCCATCACCCCCGGGCGCGAGGTGTTCGTCGAGTTCGAGCGACAGCGCCGCTTCACCTTTGCTGAGCTCAACCAGCGCTGCAACCGGCTTGCGCAGGTGCTGCTGTCGCGGCAGTTGTCACCTGGGGACCGGGTGGCGGTGCTGGCAAAAAACAGCATCGAGTTCGTCGAGGCCTACTTCGCCTGCGCCAAGATCGGCTGCGCCCTGGTGCCGGTGAACTGGCGCCTGGCAGCGCCGGAAATCGCCTATATTCTGGCGGACTGTGGCGCAAGCGCGCTGATTTACGACGCCGAGTTCGAAGACACCCTGACGCAGGCCAGCGCACACCCCGACTACAAGCCCGTTGTACAGCACAGGCTTTGCATTGGCGGCAGCGCCGGAGATGCGGAGGATTACGACGCTCTTGTGCAGGCGGCGTCGGCGGATGAACCTCCGCTGCGTGCAGCAGACGGCGACCTGCTGTTCATCATGTACACCTCGGGCACCACGGGGCATCCGAAGGGTGTCATGCAATCCCACACCACCATGCTGTGGTCGCACCTGACCAGCCTGACCACCTCGGATATACGCGGCGACGATCGCTACATGCTGCCCCTGCCCATGTTTCATGTGTCCGGCCTGAACCCGGTCTCGCTGGTGGTGCACCGCGGTGCCTCTGGCGTGATCATGCGCGAACTGGAAATGACCGCGATGTTTCGCTGCATCGACCAGGAGAAAGTGAACATCTTCACCTCGGTGCCCGCCCTGTTGCAGTTTATGCTGGACGTGCCTGAGCGCAGCAGCTACGACCTGTCCTCGGTGCGCTGGATCTCCACCGGCGCGGCCCCGGTACCCGTGTCCCTGCTGCGCAAGTATGAGGCCGAGGGCATAGCCATCCACCAGGCCTATGGCCTGACCGAGGCCTGCGGCCCTGGCACTCTGTTGCTGCCCGAGGATGCCGAGCGCAAGGTGGGCTCCTGCGGGCGACCACAGATGCACACCGAGGCCCGCCTGGTCGACCTGGCGGGCAACGACATTCCCAAAGGCAGCGACGAACCCGGCGAAATCCTGCTCTCGGGGCCGCACATGATGCTGGGCTACTGGAACAAACCGGAGGCCACCGCGGAAACCCTGGTGGACGGCTGGTTGCACACCGGTGACATCGCCACCTGGGATGAAGAGGGCTTTTTCACCATCTGCGACCGCAAGAAAGACATGATTATCTCCGGCGGTGAGAACATCTATCCTGCAGAAATTGAGAACGTGCTGGCGGCCTGCCCTGAGGTGCGGGAAGCCGCCGTCATCGGCGTGCCCTCAGAGAAATGGGGGGAAACCCCGCTGGCCATCGTGGTGCCCGAAGCCGGGGAGACCCCGACGCCGGAATCCCTGCAGGCCTGGTGCACCGAGCAACTCGCCGGCTACAAGGTGCCGCGGATTTACGAACTGGCGGAAAGCCTGCCGCGCAACGCCTCGGGCAAACTCAACAAACCCCAGTTGCGCCAGCAGTACCCGGGACCCGCGCCCTTCTGAACAGATCGGCAGGCTGCGCATGGCCCGGGCGTGGCCAACAGCATCACGGTTGAACAGGCAAACCAGCCCAGCTTCCCGCTCGGACAGCCTGTGACCCTGTGCTAGGCTGTAGTGATCAAAATAATGAAATGCGCACAACCCGAGGACGAACCATGCATGACCTTGTGATCCGCAACGGAAAAATTGTCGACGGCTCCGGCGACGAGCCGTTCTTTGCCGACGTCGCCATAGATGGCGACCGTATCACTGCCATCGGACCAGGCCTGCCTGCCGGCAAGGAAGAAATCGACGCCGGGGGCAAGGTCGTTGCGCCCGGTTTTGTCGACATCCACACCCACTACGATGGCCAGGCCACCTGGGACCAGGAGATGGCCCCCTCCTCCTGGCACGGCGTGACCACGGTGATCATGGGTAATTGTGGTGTGGGCTTTGCGCCCGCCAAACCCGACCGCCACGAGTGGCTGATCGGCCTGATGGAAGGCGTTGAGGATATCCCGGGCACGGCACTCTCGGAGGGCATTCGCTGGGACTGGGAGAGCTTCCCCGAGTACATGGATGCACTGGAAAAACTGCCCCGCACCGTGGATGTGGGCACGCATGTTCCCCATGGCGCCGTGCGCGCCTATGTGATGGGCGAGCGTGGCGCGGCCAATGAGGAACCCACGGAAACCGATATCGCTGCCATGTCCGCCATCGTCGAGGAAGGTCTCCAGGCCGGCGCCCTCGGTTTTTCGACCTCCCGCACCATTTTGCACAAATCCGTGGATGGCGAACTGGTGCCCGGCACCACCGCTACCAAGGAAGAGTTGATCGGCATCGGTCGCGCCATGGGCCGTACGGGTTTTGGCGTGTTCGAAATGGCCAGCGACCTGAACCCCGAGTGGAAAGAGTTTGAATGGATGGGCGACCTGAGCCGGGAAACCGGCTTGCCGGTGACGTTTGCCGCGCTGCAGTCACCACTGAAACAGCTGCCGCTGGAAGAACAGATAGCCAGCATGCGCGAGCAGAATGAAAAAGGCGCGAACATCGTCGCGCAAATCGCACTGCGCGGTAACGGCCTGCTGATGGGCTGGCAGACCACCTTCCACCCCTTCAGCTTCAAACCGTCCTGGCTCGCAATCGCCGAGCTGCCCTGGGAAGAGCAGTACGCGAAACTCAAGGACCCCGAATTCCGCGCGCGCATGATTGCCGAGGACCACGAATTCCCGGACAGCGACGTGCGCTTCCTGCTGG
The DNA here is from genome assembly GCA_036353375.1 of Halieaceae bacterium. GTDB lineage: Bacteria > Pseudomonadota > Gammaproteobacteria > Pseudomonadales > Halieaceae > JANQIO01. Next base: position 16,013 of record JAZBPS010000078.1, read on the forward strand.
AGTACGCCACCAGCGCTTGGGAAGCGCTGTATGAAATGGGCCCCGGCTTCAACTACGAACCTACCCCCGAGGAAAGCCTGAAGGCAGGCGCAGCAAGGGAAGGCGTGAACGAGCAGGAATTCGCCTACGACCTGCTGATGCGCCAGGACGGCAAGGGCCTGATCTACTTCCCGGTGCTGAACTACGCCGATGGCAACCTGGATTTTCTGGAAGACCTGCAGCGGGCCGACGATTGCGTCAACTCGCTCTCCGACGGCGGTGCCCACTGTGGCACCATCTGCGATGCCGCCACGCCCACCTTCATGCTGGAGTACTGGGTGCGGGATCGGAAAAAAGGCAATATCACACTGGCCAACGCCATCAAGCGCCAGTGCCGGGACACGGCGATGCTGTACGGTCTGGAAGATCGCGGCCTGCTGAAGCCTGGCTACCTCGCCGATCTCAACATCATCGATATGGACAAGCTTACGCTGCAGCACCCCTGGCTGGCCTTCGACCTGCCGGCCGGCGGCAAGCGCTTGCTGCAGAAAGCCGAGGGTTATGTGGCCACGGTCAAGTCGGGGCAGATCACTTTCCGACACGGCGAGATGCAAGGCCCCCTGCCCGGAGGCGTGATCCGCGGGCCCCAGGCCGATCCCACCCACCGCGCAGCCACCGCAAAACAGGCTGGATAGCTCTACAAACGACCCGGACTGCGCTGATTTCCACACGCTAGCGGCCTCTCACGAGGCCGTTTTTCGTTGTACATCCCGCCCGACTGAATATGTCCTGATCACATCCAGCTGCTAGCAGTAGCTGTGTTATTTTATAAATAATTGATATTTTTCAGAGACTTATAGCGACAAGGCGCCGAAGCCCGGGCGACAAAAAAATCCCTGCACAAATCGTGGACATTGACACCTGTCAACTTCTATTGTCACAATGAGTGTAAGATAGCATTTACACCTATCAGGGAGACGGGCATGCGCATATTGCTGATCCACCCGAATTACCGCTCCGGCGGCGCTGAGATCGCCGGCAACTGGCCCCCTGCCTGGGTGGCCTACCTGTCAGGCCCGCTGAAGACCGCAGGGTTTACCGACATCCATTTCGTAGACGCCATGACCAACGACCTCGACGACGAGGCGCTGGTGGCGGAAATGCGCAGGCTGCAGCCGGACCTGGTGGGGGTTACCGCGATCACTCCCTCCATTTACAGCGCCGAGCGCATACTGGAACTGGCGGCTGAACACGTGCCCCAGGCACTGCGGGTACTGGGCGGCATTCACGCGACCTTCATGTACAAGCAAGTGCTGTCGGAAGCGCCCTGGGTGGACGTGATCGTGCGCGGCGAAGGCGAGGAGATCTTCCTCGACGTGGTGCGCGCCCAGGCCGAGGGCCGCTTCAATGAAAGACGCGAACACATCAAAGGGCTGGCCTACCGGGATGACACAGAAATTGTCGCCACCCCGGCCGCGCCTACCATCAAGGACCTGGACGCCATAGAGCCTGACTGGACCTTGTTGGAGTGGGACAAGTACATGTACATCCCGCTGAATACGCGAGTCGCCATCCCCAATATGGCACGGGGATGTCCATTTACCTGCAGCTTCTGCTCCCAGTGGAAGTTCTGGCGCGACTACCGGGTGCGCGACCCCATCAAGGTGGTTGACGAGATCGAGAAGCTGCACCGCGAACAGGACGTGGGCTTTTTCATCCTCGCCGATGAGGAGCCCACCATCAATCGCAAGAAGTTCATTGTCTTCTGTGAAGAGCTGATCCGTCGCGGCCTGCCGGACAAGGTCAAATGGGGTATCAACACCCGCGTCACCGATATTCTCCGTGACGAGGAACTGCTGCCCTTCTACCGCGAAGCGGGATTGGTGCACGTGAGCCTTGGCACCGAAGCCGCCGCCCAGATGAAGCTGGACCAGTTTAACAAGGAGACCAAAGTCGAGGACAACCGGCGCGCCATCCAGTTGTTGCGAGACGCAGATATCTTCGTTGAAGCCCAGTTCATCGTCGGGCTGGACAATGAAACACCCGAGACCCTGGAAGAAACCTATCGCATGGCCTGGGACTGGCAGCCGGACCTGGCCAACTGGGCCATGTACACCCCCTGGCCCTTCACGCCCCTGTTCCAGGACCTCGGGGACAAGGTCGAGGTATTCGATTTTTCCAAATACAACTTTGTCACGCCCATCATGAAGCCTGCGGCCATGGACCGGGCCACCCTGCTGGACCGGGTGATGCACAACTACCGGCGCTTCTACATGAAGAAAGCCCTGTTCCACTATCCGTGGCGCGGCACCGGCTTCAGGCGGCGCTACCTGCTGGGCTGCCTCAAGGCATTCGCCAAGGCGGGCTTCCAGCGCACCTTCTACGACCTGGGCAAAAACAATTACTGGGGTCCGCAGAGCAAGGACAAGGTGGACTTTCACTTTGACACCAGCCGCAAGATCGCCCGGGCGCAGCTGGAAGACTGGGAAGCCTCCGCCGACCGCGCCGCCCGTGCGCGGGCGCGCAAGCAAGCGCGTCTTGAGGACGTGGATGCCGAAGCCGTGGTCATCAAGGCCTGCGGTGGCGGTGAGCAGCAGATGGACGACTCGACGTCCGTTGAGGAACACGCCTGATGGACGCCCGTGTTCGCGAGGTGAAAGCAGAACCCGCGCGCATTGGCCCCAACAGCGTACTGCAACTGGTACCGCTGCTGGACGAGAAACTGGGCACAGGCGCCCGCCAATTGTTGCTGAACGAAGCCGGCATGACTCACCTGCCCGCGGACGAGGGGTTGATGGAAGAGGGACCGGCGGCGGCCCTGCACCAGGCGCTGCGGGCGCGCTACCCGGCGCTGGCGCCGGAGTTAACGCGCCGCGCCGGCATGCACACCGCCGACTACATCATCAGCCACCGTATCCCGTTTATCGTGATGCATCTGCTGCAGCATGCGCCGCCCTGGTTATCCGCGCCACTGCTGGCAAAGACCATCGAACGCCACGCCTGGACCTTCGCGGGCTCCGGGCGTTTTCACGTGGTCAGCAAACGCCCGCTGGTGTTTGAACTGTACGACAACCCCGTGGTTCGCGGGGAATCCAGCGATGTGCCGCTGTGCACCTGGCACAGCGCCGTTTTCGAACGGCTGTTTGCCAATCTGGTGGACCCGGACGTGGAGTGTGTGGAAACCGATTGCTGCGCTACTGGCAGCAATGTCTGCCGCTTCGAGATACGCAGCAAACACACCTGAAAAAGCCCGCGGGCCACCGACTGATAGCCGACATGGCACTACAGAATCCGGGGCGTCAGTCTTGATCACCTGTGGCGAAATGGCGCGTACCGTTATCAAAATCTTGAGGAGCCCTATGCGCCCTGGTCCGGTTTTCGCTACTGCCGCCCTGATTATGTCGTTTGCCACGGTTTCCTGTACGACGCAGCCGGCGGATTTCTATGAATTTGACGCCGTCTGCGCCAATTTACCCAATGAGGTGAATCGAACCCTTCCACTCTCTGACGCGTCTGATGCCTGGTTTCAGGTTTACCACACCGGCGAAGGCGTTTACTCGATTGTTGAGCCCTACCACGTGCAGGGTGCCATCTCGCATTTGATTATCGGCACCGACCGAGCGCTGATGTTCGATACCGGTATCGGCCTCTTGCCGATCAGGCCAGTCGTAGAGCGAATCACGTCTCTTCCGGTTACGGTGATCAACTCGCATACCCATTATGACCACGTCGGCGGCAACGCAGAGTTCGACGATGTCCGCGCTATTGATACGGCCTACACACGCCGCAATATGCGCGGCTTTTCGCACGCCCGCATCGGCGCGGATTTCAGCGCGGACTCGTTTTGCCACGGGCCGCCGTCACAAGTTGCCGCCGCACTGGAGACTATCCAAACAAGACCCTGGCAAGCTACTGGCTATATCTACAATGGCGACGTCATCGACCTCGGGGGAAGACGTATCGAGGTATTTCACATTCCGGGACACACGCCAGATGCTGTCGCGTTACTCGATCGGAAGAATCAGTTGTTGTTCACCGGTGATACGTTTTACGACGACGAGATATGGCTGTTTGTGCCGGAAACAAGCCTTGACGACTATGAGGCCAGCCTCGAACGACTGGTGGCGATTGAATCAGAGGTGCGTTTTTTATACGGCGCGCATACATCGGCGCGCGTTCCCTCTGGCAGGCTGGCGCAACTGCTGTCGGCGTTCAAAACAATGCGAGCTGGCGAATACTCCGGCACCCTGCACCCGCATGGACCCTCCCTGCTGCGCGTGGATAACGTGGAATTCATGACGTCGCGACAGGCCCTGGAAGGCGTGCCTGCTGATACATCACGCGGTGGCAGCGGCCTCGATGTATGGCGGTGACGATGCCTGTGGAACATCCAGCCACCCACGCCTTTTAAGACCTTTCCTCCCGCCTGGACATTCGCCTGCCGATGGCATTGAGTGCGAAGCCCAGGCCAAAACCCAGCGCACTCACCAACAGCATGAACGCCAGCGGCGCGCCGGCCTCGCGGCCCCCGGTACCGATGTAACCCATCAGCAGAATCGCGGAAAAACCACCGCCGACAATCAGCGAGAACAACGCCAGCCCGGTACCTGCAATTATCATCAGGGTCCCTGGGAATGATCTCACAAGGTATCTCCCTGCAGCGTTCCTGTGCAGCGACAGTGTATCACCGGCGCTTACTCTCGCTTATGCCTGGCACGCCACCAATTCAGCGCTGAGGTTCCAGAGCCTTTCCCGCAGTGCTTCATCGTCTGCATAGCGCGCATGGGTCGCAGGCTGGCACTGGTCATAGTACTCGCCGCTTACCTCGGCCAGGGCCGGATCGCTGGCCAGCATGACGGAGGTTTTGGCGCCCTCCTCCGGATCGATAAATACAAATCCGATGAGCTTGCGCACCAGCCAGGGCAGGTCGCGCACAATATCCGTGGCCACGGCGCCTGGATGCAGGACATTTGAGGTGACGCCACTGCCCTCCAGCCGCCTGGCCAGTTCCAGCGCGAACATGACGTTGCAAAGCTTGGAGGCCGCATAGGCTTTCTGGCTACTGTACTTGCTGTAGCCGCGTACTGCATCAAAGTCGATCTCGCCCTTCTTGTGCAGGGTTGAGGCCACCGTTACCACGCGCGCGGGCGCGCTGGCCTTCAGGCAATCCAGCAGCAGGTTCGTCAGCAGAAAGGGCGCCAGGTGATTCACGCCGAACTGCATCTCGAACCCGTCATCGGTGAAATGCTGCTTCTGGGGAAACAGGCCGGCATTGTTGATTAGCACGTCGAAGCGGTCGTAGCGCGATAGAAAGCCCGCCGCAAGATCGCGCACGCTTTGCAGGTTGGCAAGGTCCACTGGCAGGTTAACTGCCGGCAACGCGGCCGACCCGTTGATCAGCTCCAGCGCCGCGGCCGTTTTCGCGGTGTCCCTGCAGGCCAGCACCACTTCAGCCCCCTGTTGCGCCAGCACCCGCGCCGTAACCAACCCTATGCCACTGTTGCCGCCGGTGATCAGAACGCGCTTCCCGTCCATGTCATTACCCCTTGTTCACTTATGGCAGCAGTGTGGCGTCTGTTGCGGGTTTACTCAACGCTCGCGTCAGGCGGGCAAGTTCAATAGAGGAACGGAACAATGGCCCGGCGCTCGGGAGGGTAATCATCAAAGTTTTTCCGGAACCATTTGTGCGTTTGCACCGCTCGCGGCACCAGGTTCGCCATGGTCACGGCCAGCACGAATACCGCCCCGAGGTTCCAGGTCATGATGGCAAACCCGGTAAAGGACAGGATTTCACCCAGGTACTGCGGACAGCTGACGAAGCGAAAACCGCCGCCATAGGGAATTTTGTAGCGGGGCTCATCGGGCCGCGGATTCTTCGAGCGCAGATTGCGCAGAATGTAATCCGAGTGCACGTTCAGGGTGAAGCCAAAGGCGTACACCGCCAGCCCCACCAGGAAGCGGGGGTCGCTGAACCACGCGGGCACATACTGGGTACCGTACTCCGATATGTACGCCGCGTTCAGGTAGCCGTGGATGGTGAGCGTCACCCAGCCCGCCAGCACCACGGAAATGTCAAAGGACGATTGTGAGCCCGGCTGCACCCGCATCAACATCGGGTTGATCAGCGCGCGGTTGCTGTAATGAAACATCCAGACCGCCAGGAAGAAAAGCGGCACCGGCTGCATGCTGTTCCTGCCCATGAAAAAAACTATAGGAAACACCAGCAGGCCCGGGAACTCCATGACAATCCAGCCAACTTTGGAGCCCATCTTGAAGCCGCCGCCCTTGGCGCCAAAGCGTCCGCCGTAAGCCGCCGTGCCAAACAGGCTGGACAGGAGGATCAACGCGGCAAACACAAAGCCCGCGGCCAGTACGGTGTCGTAGACGCTGTTACCGGTATACCACTGCATAAACTGCGCTCCTCAAAAAGCGGGCTATAGTGTCATATAGAGCCCGGCAGGCCACTATCGATGCTTGCGTGAAGCACCGGGCGGTTTAAATCAACGGTATATCTGCAGCGACGTGTGGGCGTGAAGCGCTTCTCGCTATACCGGGTATGGCCGTATCGCGCTATCTTGGACGTGAATCCGCCCACCGCAGGAGACGCCATGAACGCCATCGTCGATGTACAGTCAGCGGACTATCACAATAACCTCTACGCGCGCTACGCAACGCTGCGCGAGCAGCCCCCCGCCTATTTCGATGCCAGCCGCAACATCTGGATGATCACCCGCTACGACGATGTACGTCGGCTGTTACGACATCCCGAGGGCACGCTCAACAACGACACCGGCCACAGCTACATCCCCTCGCTGGCCACCAGCGATGGCGAACTGCATAACACCATACGCAAAGCGATCATCCCCCGGTTTTCTCGCGGCGTAGTGGACCAGCTTGCGCCATTGATGGAAGAAGTGGTCGATGAGTTGTTCAGGGACCTGCCAGAGCACGGCGACATCGACCTGTACCACGCTGTGATTACCCGACTTCCCCAGGTGTTCATGACCCGCTTCCTGGGTTTCCCTGAGTCCGAGGCCGACCACTGGTATGCCATCGGCGAGGTTTTGATGGGTGTAGACCCGGAATCCAGCGAGCAAGGCTCACCCGAGATCGCGGTAAAGGTGCTGGATGATTTTGCCGCCCTTATCGAGCAGGTACTGGAAGAAAAGCGGCGCCAGCCCGGTGACGATCACCTCAGCTGGCTGGTGGACCAGGAAAAGCAAGGCATCCTGACTGCTGAGGAAACGCGCATCTTCGCCAACTGCCTGGGCTTCGCTGGCGTTGACACCACCATCAATCTGCTGGGCAACGGGACCGGTTTGCTGGCGCAGTTCCCGGAGCAGCGCCGGAAGCTGATCGAACGCCCGGAGCTTCTGGATGGCGCCATCGAGGAAATGCTGCGCATGGAGCCGCCGGCCCAGGGCTTGCCCCGCCGGCTGACACAACCGCTGGAGATCGACGGCACTGTGATCCCGGAGGGGTCTGAAATCAGCCTGATGTTTGCCGCCGCCAACCACGACCCCAACCACTATCCGGACCCCGATACCTTCGATATCGAACGGGCCAACAAGGACCACCTGGCCCTGGGCTTCGGCCTGCACAAGTGCATTGGCCAACACATCGCCCGGCTGGAGGCGCGGGCCTACTTCCCCCGCCTGCTCGCAGCCTATCCCGATTACGAAATCGTTGAAGCGCGCTGGCGCCTGTCCCATTGGGCGCGGGGCTACGCAGCGCTGACGATCAGGGCATAGACGCAAAGGCGGGGCGACCCTTGTCTCAAAGCGCGCTCAGGGTCTCCATGGCGTAGGCGACGCGCGCTTGTGCGTCCAGGCCCCGGTCGCCTCGCAAACCCTCGACGTGGCGCAGGCGCGGCAGCAGGCCGCGATTGTTGGCAATCTGGATAGACAGCCCCGGGCGGGCGTTCAGTTCCAGCAGCATGGGACCACGGTCCCGGTCCAGCACGATGTCCGTTCCCAGGTAACCCAGTTCGGTCATCTCGTAGCACTGGGCTGCAAGGTTGAGAATGGCTTCCCAGTCAGGGATAGCGATGGTATCCAGCGCATGGCCGGTGTCGGGGTGCACGGTGACAGCGCGCTCATTCTGCACTGCAGTTACGCAGCGACCGCTGTTCAGGGCCAGGCCCACACCGACGGCACCCTGGTGCAGGTTGGCTTTGCCATCAGACCGGTATGTCGCCAGGCGCAACATGGCCATTACCGGGTAGCCGCGAAACACTATCACCCGTATATCCGGCACCCCCTCCACGGACAGCCCGTCAAAGTGTGGGTGCAGCTGGATCAGGTCTTCCACGACGACTGCATCGGCACTGCCACCCAGTGAGTAAAGCCCGGCGAGCGTATTACTCATATGGCGGCGCAGGTCGTCACGACTCACCACCAGTCCGGAACTCTTGATGTAGCCTTCATCGCGGCGGCCGGTGACGACCCAGATACCTTTGCCCCCGGCGCCCTTGGCAGGCTTCATGGCAAAGCCGTCAAGCGCATCCAGGCGCTCAATGGCCTGCTCTACATCGTGCTGCTCTTTAAGCGAAAACAGCAACCGTGGCACCGGCAGCCCATACTCCTCCGCTAGCAGCTTGGTGCGCAGCTTGTTGTCCACCAGTGGGTAGCGCGAACGCGCGTTGTAGCGCCCGATGAAATCCAGATTGCGGGCGTTCATGCCAAGCATCCCGTAGGCGCGCAGTTCGCGTGTCGACAGCAGTTCCACTAACTGCGCAGCTCCCGGATTGCGGCGAACCGCTTAAGCTCTGTGAGCTTGTAACCGGTGTATTGTCCCATCGCGAGAATCAGGGCGAGAACAACCAGGTTCAGCTCGGGGAAGTTGAAGGTCAGGTGCTGGACGATGCGCGACTGCATGATCATGTAGGCAACCACCGCCACCAGCAGTGAACCACCGCCCTGTATCAGAACCTGCCGCGGCCCCTCTTCCTCCCAGAGTATCGACAGGCGCTCTATCGTCCACGCAATGATGATCAACGGGAAGAAGGTGATAATCATGCCGGTGCTGTAGCCCAGCTGATAGCCGATCACAGACAGTAGCGAAATCACGAAGATCACCAGAACAATCAATGCGGCGATACGCGCTACCAACAATAGATTGAGCTGACTCAGGTAACCGCGCATCAGCAGGCCCAGGCTTACCACGGAGACAAAACTGATCAACCCGGGCAGCAGTGACGTTTGCAGGAAAACCAGGGCAATCAGAATCGGCATGAACGTGCCGGAGGTCCTGATCCCGATCAGGACCCGGAAGAACACCACGACCATTGCACCCAGTGGCAACAGCAGCAGCAGCTTGAACATGCTCTGCTCCTCTATAGGCAGGCGGTGCACGCCCAGGTCGGCAAACAGGCTGTCTTCGGAACGCGAATCTATCAAGGTGACGGCCGGTACGGACTGGCGAATCATCGAGAAGCTGAGGCGGGAGTTGCGACCGCCGGTTACATCCAGTACGGAGCGGCCGCCGCGGTGCCAAAGCAGCAAGTCAGCCGGCATATCGATAATGCCCTGGTCGGGGTCCAGCAGCAGCCAGCGCTCGCCATCGAACACGTCCAGTAAGGATGTCAGCGGCTGTCGACGGCGAGCGTCCTCCAGTTTCAGCGCCATGACTTCCCGCGCCGGGATTCCCGCGTCACTGAGCAGCCTGGACAGCAAAGCTACCTGGCTTTCACTGCGCGCAAGGAGCAGCGCTGCGTTCTGGGTACGGCGGCGCAATCGGTCACTGATTTCCCGGGCAAAACTGCGTGCGTCGCTGGAGGTCTCCCGCGCGGCGGCAATCAGCTCTGCCGCGGCAGTCACCTGCGCATCGTCCCAGAATACAGGCTCTGGCCTGGGCACGCGCTCCCCGATCGCGACTTCTTCTGCCTGGCCATCCACGGGCAGGAAGCTGGCCGTGAAGTACAGGGACTGGGGTCCGCTCGCGTCGCGTCGGGTCCACTCGCCGCGGCGGCCGGCCCCGTCTGTCACGATTGAAAACCCGTAGCCAGCGGACGCCGCCTGCTCGTTGAAAATCTCGAAGCCGGGAACCGTGGTGGGAATGCTGAGGCTGGCGGTTACCGGTCCGTCCAGCGCATCCAGGTCTATCCTCGCCTCGACCAGCCAAACCGCCTCGTCTTCCCCGGGAAGCCACGGCACGCCAGTGGCGCCGTGGCGCAATACGGCGGTGCCGACCCCCAGGAGCGCGAGCAGGGCCACGATAAACCAGAGTGTCGCGCGACTATTCACGGGCCGACGATTGCGCCGATTCAGCAATGGACGCCGGCAGCGGCACCAGATTCTTGCCGCTCACGTCCACCAGCATAACGTCTTGCAGGATGTTGCGCCCGACCAGCATCTGGTAATCCAGATGACCCCGGTCAGACAAGGTAAACTCGGCGAGCTGGCGCACAGTGCCAATCTGTATGCCCAGCTTTACCACCGCTCGCCGCTCTAACTGTTCTGTATTTGATTGGGCGATCAGGGCCTCACGCACTTTCGGAAGCTCAAGGGTGATCAACTCCTCCCGGTTGGGGTGCGGAATATCGAAGCGTACCCAGGACTTCCCGTCACGCTCAAACAGCGTGATATTGCGGGCGTCCAGCGACGCGGTTTCAGCGCCGGTATCGATACGCGCCGGCAGGGCGAGCTGCAGGGCTTCCACCCAGACCTTTTCGCGCCGTCCAACCACCAGTTTCTCGGGCTCGCGTTCCGTCACGGATACGCTCACGGTAGACGCTGCGCCAGCCTCCTGTTCAGTCTCCGCACCCGAAGAACACAGCGCGCCAACCCGATCATTAAGCACGGTTAGCTCTGCGCCCAGTGCGGCGATGCCCTTCTGTATCTCACCGTCAGCCTGTGACAGCCGGGCATACTCTGCCGGGCCCGCCGCCAGTTCCGTGTTGAGCTGCTCTACGGTGCTGGAGTTGGTACCCGTAATGGCAGCGCAGCCACATACCAGCAGCGTGAACAATGGCACGGACGTCCACAATCTCAAGGGAGCCAGCCGACCGCTATCGGAGCTTTCAGGGAACTTCATGACAGTGCCACCGGTACGCGAGCCGTGTGCGCGCAGAGATGGTATCCAGGTTCGGAATGCATGCCGCGATTATAGGTGATAGCTCAGGCCCGGTTACGTAATTCCAGGCTCAACCGTAAATATTCACAAGCTTCAATCTCACAAACCGCGGATTCCGGCGCGTCCAGCCAACACGTCGACGGAGGACAGCTTGTGCCCTGTACAGGAATTGTTCTGATTTAACATGTCTGTTATTGCCGCTGCACCGCGAATCCATAATGGCCGCTACGCTCAGCACTGGCGGCACACAACTGGATAAGGATTTGTTTGTGTTACAAATTGCTTAGCGGAATGTAAGTTCACGCAATTCAATCTTCCATCGCGGCTGTAGACACTAGAGGCTCATAACTATAAGGAAGCAGTGTGCCTGACATCAGTGACAGAAATCCCGACCGTCCTGACCCGATAATGACCACAGATGGTGCTGTGTTCTGGAAGGGTGCAGAGCAACACAAGCTGGTGGTACAGAAATGCGGGGACTGCGGTGCATTCCGTCATCCGCCCCGCGCGATGTGTCCGCACTGCCACTCGCTGGACGTGGTTGAGCACGAGCTCTCGGGCACGGGGTCGGTAATCAGCTGGGTACAGCCTGTGCACCCCCCTGCCATCGGTTTTACTGAGCCCCCCATCGTGGCAGTGGTCGAGCTTGAGCACGGTATACGCCTGGTCAGCAACGTTGAGGGCGCCGAAGCATCGGACATGCGCTTTGGCATGGCTGTAAAGGCCGCGTACGCAAAAACGGCCGGCGGCAAGACAGTGCCAATATTTGTGCCCGACGAGGGGGACGACTGATGTCCGCAACGGAAAGACAAGCCGCTATTGTCGGCATCGGGCAGACCGAGTTCTCCAGAAATTCCGGGCGTTCAGAACAACAGCTCGCCGCAGAAGCTGTTCTTGCGGCGGTCAGGGACGCAGGCTTATCGCCCTCTGATATCGACGGCATGCTCACGTTCACACTGGACCCCAGTGATGAAGTGGACATCATGCGCAACCTGGGCGTAAAGGAAATCAAGTATTCGCAACGCCTGCCCCAGGGCGGAGCAGCCTCTGTTACCACGCTGGTACACGCCAAGAATGCTGTGGAGTCAGGCATGTGCGATGTGATGGTGATCTGGCGTGCGATGAACGAACGCTCCAACTACCGATTCGGCCAGCCCATGGTCACCATAGACCCTTACGCCAAAAGCTCTACTTTCGTTGAATGGTGCCTGCCTTTCGGTGCGCAAACACCTGCTACCTGGGAAGCGCTGTCGTCGGGCCCCTACCTGCACCGTTATGGTGTTACCTCAGAAGACCTGGGGCGCGTGTCGGTACTGATGCGCAAGCACGCAGCGACCAACCCGGCGGCCTGGTTTTACGAGAAGCCCATCACGCTAGAGGAACACCAGGCGTCTCGCTGGATTGTCGCACCGTGGCTTCATCTGCTGGATTGCTGCCAGGAAAGCGACGGCGGTGTTGCGCTGGTTGTCACCCGTATGGACAAGGCAAAGGATCTGGCCCAGAAACCGGCGCGCATCATCGGCGCAGAATACGCATTCCTGTACAACCACGAGATCATCTCAGACTTTTACCAGGGTGACCTCACGCGCCTGGAGGTTTCCGAGCGCGTAACGGAACGCCTGACACGTTCCGCCGGCATCGCCCCATGCGAGACCGACGTCGCGATGATCTACGATAATTTCACGCCGCAGATCATGCGACAGCTCGAGGCATTCGGGTTTTGTGGCCCAGGCGAGGCCAAGGACTACATTGCCGATGGAAATATGGAGCTGAACGGCAAAACACCTCTGAGCCCGAATGGAGGCCTTATGGGAGAGGCCTACATCCACGGCATGAACAACATCACCGAGGCGGTCAGGCAAATCCGCGGGACGGCAGCAAATCAGGTCGCGAACCTGGAGACCGCCTTCTGCTGCTCGGGCGTCTCCGCCGCCATTCTGGCACAGTAAATTCAAACATTTGAACGCGAATACGGGAGAGAGCTATGAACGACATGAACGTTGAGCGCATACAGGTAGGTAAAGAACTGGAACGCTGTCCCTTCCCGATACCGGTAGGCTGGTATGTGGTGGAAATGTCAGATTCCATCAATCCTGGAGAAATCAAAACCATTCAGGTATTCGATCAGGAATGGGTAATGTTCCGCGGAGAAGACGGCACTGTTGGCGTGAGCGATCCGTTTTGTCCCCATCTGGGGGCACACCTTGGCCACGGGGG
>JAZBPS010000079.1:0-7927 GCA_036353375.1 Halieaceae bacterium
CTAACTGTTCCGCAGATTGCTCGTTCCAACAAAACCAGTAAGCTATTGATTTTATTGGCATTGAAAATCCCCGTGTCGGCAGTTCGATTCTGTCCCTGGGCACCATATTCCTATTGCAAGGTATTGAAAGAAAAGGATTTCTTCTATATCGGGCAAAATCACCCCACCTTTTTGGTGCTCCTTTTATCGCCCAGTGGTCATGTTTCGGGTAGTAGCGCAAAGAGGGCTGTCTGGGCGGGGCTGGAAAGTCAGCTTTACTTTTTGGGGGCTCGGGCCGATACTACTAATGCAGCCATATGAACGGAACTGCTTCGGCAGTGTGGTTGTGCCGCCTGGCAACAGGTCTCCAGCAGGTCTGGGGATATCCAAGAGTTCCGGAAAGCCCGCCTTGAGCGGGCTTTCTTTTGCCTGGCAATTATTGGCCTGGCTTGATTGCCTTGCCTTTCTGCGTATTGTGGGCAATGACCCTCAGCCGTATTTTCCTTTTCCGGGGCTGGGTAGACGCGTACCCGGCCGTCCGCACGTAAGCGCTGTTGACCACCAGGTGCAGCCAGTCTTTCCGATTAGCCCGGGCCACATCAAAATAGACCTCGTAATCTACCGCCTGGCCGTCTTGGGTTACCACCTCGATGGTGAAGTAGTTCCCGTGGTGGGTGTGCCAGCAAGGCCGGTTGCCAAGACCCTGGATGATGCCGGGTAGTTGCTGGGATAGCACATAACGATCAAAACAAAACACGCGATCTTCCTTGGGGCCCCGGTACCACAAGTCATCTGCTATCTGTTCCCCGTCCTTTGGCTTCCGAGTGAAGCAGTGCATCGAGAACGTCACGTGGAACTTGTAGGTCGTTTCGGGGTGGCTCTTACCGGCCTCAGCGGTGTAGTGCCACTCAAAAGAGTCCAAGTGCGATAGATGGTGCGTTGTTCCCTGATATTCGAAAGAATTCCATTTCATCCTACGTGTCCTCGCCTTTTGCGCGCGTCCTCTTCGCCCCGTTTTTTTCGCTCCTGCAGCCGGTTTTCGGTATGGCCTGTGTGTGCGTGAAAGGATTGAAACATACCTATCAGCGGTTTGCTTTAGCCTAGGGCGCCTTGAATCGCCTCCCGGGGCCTTTTGCATTTCCCGATGGACCTGACTGAAATCATTATTGCGGCGGGCATTGTCCTGTTTGCCTACCTGGTGCGCGGCCTGTCGGGTTTCGGGTCGGCGTTGGTGGCGGTGCCCCTGCTGGCGCATTTTCTGCCCCTGACCTTCGTGGTGCCGTGGATCGCGCTGATGGACGTGCTCGGCTCGCTGCTGTTGGCGCGGTCGGGGCATCGTGGCGGCCACATCCAGTGGCGCGAGGTCGGCTGGTTGCTGCCGGCCGCGGTCGTTGGTGTGGGGCTGGGCATCAGCCTGCTGGTCAGCCTGCCCGAGTCGTGGTTGCTCGGGGCCCTGGGCCTGTTCGTGATGGCATTCGGGGCGCGCAGCATGTTTGGCCTGCACAGCGAGAAGCCGGTATCGCAATGGTGGGCCCTGCCCACGGGCGTGATAGGCGGTGCGATTTCCGCGTTGTTCTCCACCGGCGGTCCGCCTTTCGTGATCTACCTGGGGCACCGCTTGCGCGACAAGTCGCAGTTCCGTGCGACCCTGTCGGGGTTGTTTCTCCTGGAGGGGTCGATACGTGTCGCCGGGCTGTTGCTGGCCGGCCTGTATGCACAGCCGGACATGCTGCTGTACCTGGTGGCGGGCCTGCCGCTCATGGTCCTTGGCCTGTGGCTGGGGCATCATATCCATGTGAGTCTCAGTCAGCGCCAGATGATGGTGACGATCGGGGTGCTGTTGTTGGGCAGTGGCGCTTCGTTGTTGTGGCGGGTTGTGTCGACCTGATGGGCATCGGGCCTGGAGGGGCCGCGTATACGCGCGAACCGCGACTGCCCGGTGTGGTTGTTTGGCCTGTGTGCAGGTGGTGGGGATCGCGCAGCACAGGCCGATGCCAGGGGTTAAGTCGTGTCTATCCGGACCGGAAGGCGCTCGGTGGTGAATGTTGATAACTGCGTGGGGCAGGGGCGAGTGAGCCCCCGCGCGCACCTGTTGCCCCGCCTATGAGCAAGTCAGGAAATCCAGGATGAGCGCATCGACGCAGGACGGCGCCCCAGCACCGGAGCTTCGCCACCGGATCATGGCGGGCTTTATCGGCAACGTCGTTGAATGGTACGACTTCGCCCTGTACGGCTACCTGGCCGGCGTCATCGCCCCGGTGTTTTTCCCCGCGGACAACCCGACTGCCGGGTTGATCGCGACCTATGGCATTTTTGCCGCCGGGTTCGTGATGCGCCCCATCGGGGCCGCCGTGTTCGGCTGGTTCGGCGATCGCTACGGGCGCGCTCGCACCATGCAGATATCGGTCACGATGATGGCATTGCCGACCCTGCTGCTCGGCTTGCTGCCTTCCTACGCGCAGGCGGGCTTGCTGGCGCCGGTGCTTCTGGTCCTGGTGCGGCTGTTGCAGGGGCTCTCGGTGGGCGGTGAGTTCTCGTCCTCAGCGACCTACCTGGTGGAGACGGCGCCGCAGGGCAAACGGGGGCTGATTGGCAGTTGGGCCAATATCGGCTCGATGTCCGGTTCCCTGCTGGGGGTCGCTGCCGCGGCGCTGGTGACCAACCTGTTCGATGCCCAGACGCTGGGTGAGTGGGCGTGGCGCCTGCCCTTCCTGGGTGGCGCGATCCTGGGTACGGCCGCCATCTGGATCCGCCACAACCTGCACAATTCGCAGCGCTTCAGCGAGCATCACGAAGGGCGTGACGAGACGTCGCCGTTGTTGGAGGCCTTCACCACCAACCGTCGCGAGACACTGTTGGCACTCGCCTTTGCCGCCGCCTACGGTACCTGCTATTACATCGCGTTCGTCTACCTGCCGGAGTGGTTGTCCGCGCAGGGGGTCATGCCGCGGAGCACGGCGCTGACGATCAACACGGTGATGATGCTGCTGGTCATTCCCGCGATGCCGCTGGCTGCGATGGTGGGCGACAAATGGTTGCCGCGGCGTACCTGGATCGCGGTGTCCATCCTCGTGCTTGCCGTGGTCGCATGGCCGCTGCACTGGTGGATGCTCGCATCCGGCGGCTCGTTGGTCGCCGTCCTGGTCGCGCATGCGCTCACTTTCCTGCTGCTGGCCGTGCCGCTGGGCTCTGGTCCGGCGCTGTTTGTCGAGTTGTTTCCCGAACGCGACCGGCTGTCCGGCTACTCGGTGGCCTTCAACGTGGGGGTGGGGATCTTCGGCGGGACGACCCCCATGATCGCCGCGAGCCTGATTGCCGTGACTGGCGCACCGACCGCTCCGGCGATGTACCTGTCCTGCGCCGCCCTGGTGGCGGCCGGGGTGCTCGTCATGGTGCCGGATCGCAGCCGTGAGCCGTTGCGCTGAGCGTAGGCCGGGGCTGCGTGGCCGGGTACGCGCAACGGGGTGGCAGACTCGATGCGTCCCTGGCTTGGCCCCGTGTGGCCTGCATTGCTGCTGTCACCACCCCCAGGTCCACTGCACCGAGGCCGCACGCCTGGTGGGCAGGTTGTAAACCCGGTGCCCGGTAGCTGCCTGCCATGGGGCCATCCCGCTCTCCCTCCAGGAACCCAGGAACCCAGGAAAGCAGGAGCGATAAAGGTGATCCGGCGCGAGGCCGTTCAGCCCTGGGTGCCGGTACGCCGGATTTCGTCCCTGCGGTAATCCGGGTCCATCCAGCAGCGCGGGAGGGTCTCGTTGCTGCAGAAGCTCAAACCGCTTTTCTCGAACATCTTCGGATCGGGCATTTCCTCTCCCGCATTGTAGCGGCCGATGATCCCGGGCTTGAACGGGTCGAACAGGTCGCCGACCCCGAGCACTTCCACCAGTTCGCCGGTACGAATTTCCTTCAGAAACATGTCGTGCCTCCAGTTTGGTTTTGAAGTCATCCAAGTATGGTCAGGGGCGCGGTGTTATTGATCCGGAGATACTGTGGGAATTGCACCGGTCAGTGATGCCGGCAGCTGTGCAGAGGTGGCAGGCGCAAAAACCCGGCCGAAGCCGGGTCGGGGTATTGCCTCGGTCCAGAGCGGGCTCAGGAACCGACGATCCCGCCGTCCCTGCGCCGGATCACGAAGGTGCAGTCACGCGGAATGGTGATGCCGTCCGGGGCCGCCGGGAAGTTGGTCTTCGTCGGGTCGCCATTCCCCGGGTGCTGGGTGTTGCAGAACAGGGTGCGCCGGTCGGGGGTGACCGCAAGGCCGGTGATCTCGTCGCCGCTCACGCCGGTCAGCAGGCGGCGCAGTTCACCGGAGCCGGTGTCGGCCACCAGCAACTGGTTGTTCAGTCCGTCCTGTTGATTGCCGTCGGTCTGGATGAACAGGCGCCCGTCCGGGTCTGCCCAGATGCCGTCCGGGTCGCTGAAGGTATCCTCCCCGCCATGCGTGGATTCGGCGACCAGGAAGATGTCCCACGTGAAGGTGGTCCCGGTGTGCTGCTCGCTGTCGCGCCAGCGGATGATGTGGCCGTCCGGATTTGGGGCCAGCGGGTTGGCTGCATCCGCCGTGGTACGTTTGCTGTTGTTGGTCAGGGTGCAGTACATCCGGCCGTCCGGCGCGACGCTGGTCCATTCCGGGCGGTCCATCGGCGTGGCGCCCAGTGCATCCGCGGCGAGACGTGCGTAGGTGAGCACTTCGGCCTGGTTGCTGAATTTGTCGGACAGGAGCGGGTTGCCGATGTCCAGTTCCAGCCATTCGCCGGAACCGTCCTCGTCGAACCTGGCCGCGTACAGCCGGCCCTCGTCCAGCGGACTGACGCCGCGTGACCGCATGGAGCGCCAGTTGTCGGCGGACACGAACTTGTAGATGTAATCGAAACGCTGGTCGTCACCCATGTAGACCACTATCCGGCCGTCTTGGGCTTCGGTCACGGTGGCGCCTTCGTGCTTGAAGCGCCCCAGCGCGGTGCGCTTGATTGGCCTGGCGCCGGGGTCTTGCGGGTCGATTTCCACAACCCAGCCGAAGCGATTGTCCTCGTGGGCAAAGGCCTGGCTGGTCAGGTCGAAACGCGCGTCGAACTTCTGCCAGCCGTAACCGAAGCCGTCCTGGCTGAGGCCATACCGCTTCTGCGCCTCTGTCGCCGCCCAGTCGCCCGTGGCGCCGAAGTAGCCGTTGAAGTTTTCCTCGCAGGTCAGGTAGGTGCCCCAGGGGGTATGCCCGCTGGAGCAGTTGTTGACCGTGCCCCTGGCATCGTGCGGGCGGGCGTTCAGGTCCAGCAATTCCCGCCCGGCATGGGAGGCGACCACGGGACCGCTGAACGTGACTGGCGTGTTCACGTGTACGCGGCGGTTGAGCGGGCTGGGCGCCACGCGCCACTGGCCGGCGCGCTCCTCCAGCGCCACCACGGACACGCCATGGGCATGCTGCGACAGGCGCACGTCTTCGAGATCTTCCGGGCTGTCCTTGCCCAGCACATGCGGGTTGCGACCGAATTCGTGGTTGATGCACAGGATGCCCGATTTGCTGCTCTGGCGGCCGCGTGCGCTTTCGGGGAAGAACCACATGCCGTCGTGGCCGATGCCGATCATGTCGGCCTGCTGCGCGGCGCTGGGGCGGGTAGCGGGGTCGCCGGTGTATTCGGCAATGCCGGGTTTCAGCGGGGTACCCCAGGGGATCAGTGCCTGGTACTCGTAGTCTGCGGAGATCGCCGGCATGGGGCCGCCGCCATCCGCCCGGGCCACCGGCGTGAAATCGATCGGCGGCCGCTCACCGCCTGGCGCCCGGTCTTCCCCGGACCCGTCAACAACCGCCCGGCGGGTCGCTGCGGCGCCGTTGCCCGCTGCCAGAAAGCCCGCGGCTGCGGCCAGACCGCCGAGCATCACCTGGCGCCGCGAAAGGCGCTTTTCGAGGATGTCCCTGAACGGGCGGTTGACGGTGGGATTGGTGGGCTTTTCGTCGTGTGCCATGTTGGGTCTGCTTCCTGTGTCAGGGCGTATTTGCCGGTAGCGCAGGCTAACCGGCAATCGTTACAGCTTGCTTGCGCCGGGATGCAGTCTCGGTGAATTTGCACTTGCACCCAACGCGTCGTCTGCGGGGCGCGCAGGATTGGCTGAATGCCCGGCCGCAAATGCCGCTTGTGCAGGGTTATACTGCCCTTGCTTGAATTTGCCTGCACCAGGGAGGGGACATGCAACACCGAGCCAATATTATTCTCATCTGCTCACTGCTGTTGGCGGGCCCTGGCGGCGCCCGCGTCTACCAATGCACCGACAGCTCCGGTGGCGTGGCTTTCCAGGACGTGCCGTGCAGCCGGGGCTCGCTGTCGGTGCTGCAGCCGGTGCAGGCGGCGCAGCCGGGCATACGCGCCAGTGAAAAGCGCTGGTTGCGCCAGCGCGAGCAAAAGCCGCGCCGCAAAGCCAGGGCGGCCCCGCAACCTGATACGGCGCAGCGCCAGGCCCGGCAGCAGGAACAGCGCTGCTGGAAGAAGGAGCAACAGCTGGACAAGGTGCGCGCCAGACTGCGGCGCGGCTACAAGCCTGCCCAGGGGGAAAAGTTGCGCCGCCAGCGCCGATCCTACGAGGACTACCTGTCGCGCTATTGCGACTGACCGGGCAGCATGTCGCGCATCGTGTCCACCGAGTCCTGCAGCAGGCGCCGGGTGCGCGAGCTCCATACCAGGTAGTTGCGTTCGCTCAGGTACCCCTTGCTCATAACGTAATTGAGCACGTTGCGCAGGCGGAAGAACTGGGTGACCGAATCCAGGCGCACGATTTCGCGTCCGTACTCGTCGAAGAACAGGATCGAGGGTGCGTAAAAGATGCCCAGGTCCCGCGCCCATTCGCGCGCGGTGGTGGCCTTGCCTTGCGGGGTGATCACCGGGGTGTCGCTCCACATGTCCAGCTGCACCGTCTCGAACTTCTCGAAGCGCTCCCTGATCTGGGACCGCGACAGGGGGTCGGTGTGCAGCACGTCGCAGGCGTGGCAGTTGCCTTGCTCGAAAAACACCACCAGCGGCATGCTGCCGGGCATGCGGGAACGGTCCAGGTTGTAGGGCGGCCGTTCGAAGAACGGCTGTTCCACCAGGTCGCCTTTTTCAAACCGCAGCGTGGAGTCGCCCCGCGCCATGTACACGGGAAACGGCTCGCGCTGGTAATGGCCACCTGCAACGTATTCGAGCGCGGCACGGAACTGGTAGGGAGGGTAGTAGCCGCGCAGGCGCAGCGCGATGCGCCCGTCCCTGTCGTAGAAGACCAGGGAGGGGGTGAAATTCGTGTTCAGCGACAGGGCGTAGTCGCGCTGGCCGAGGGTGCGTCCGTCCGGCGTGGTGACCTCTTCCGGGCTCCAGATATCGATCGGGATGACATCGAAGTGCTCGCGCGTGTACTTCACGATATCCGGCGTCTGGAAGTTCACATCCATCAGCTTCTTGCAGTAGGCGCAGCGTTTCTGGCCGAAGTACACCGCGATCCCGAACTTGCCCGCTGCCACGGCTTCCTCGAGGTCCTCGTCGAGCAACAGAAAGCTCTGCTTGAACCAATCGGGATAGGTGAGCACGTCTTCCAGCGGGGTGTCGTCGAAACGGAAGTCGTCCTCCCCGGTTTCCTGTTCGGCGGCCAGGGCGGGGAGCACCGCGAGGGGCAGCAACAGGAGCAGCGATGTCAGCAGGCGGTGTGGCGACATGGGCATCACAGGTATTGCGACCAGTCCTCCTGCCGGTCCCCGAACACCAGGAAGTGCGGGTTCAGCAGGGAGTCCTTGGTGTTGTAGCGTAGCGGCTGCAGGTCCAGGCCGGTGACCTCGCCACCTGCCGCCTCCACGACCGCCTGTCCCGCCCCCGTATCCCATTCCGAGGTCGGTCCCAGCCGGGGATAGATGTCCGCCCGGCCTTCGGCCACCAGGCACAGCTTCAGCGAACTGCCCATGCTCACGATCTCATGCGGGCCTACCTTGTCC
>JAZBPS010000002.1:0-7768 GCA_036353375.1 Halieaceae bacterium
AGTCCAGCGGCGACCTGCGCGCTGTGCAGGAATTGCTGGGGCACGCGAATATTTCCACCACCCAGATTTACACGCACCTGGATTTCCAGCACCTGGCCAGGGTGTATGACCAGGCGCATCCCCGGGCGCGACGGTCACAGCGTGACGAAGACGATGGTGACGACGCATGATTCGCGTTATTACCTTCGACCTGGATAACACACTGTGGGATGTGGAACCCGTTTTGCTCAGGGCTGAGCAGGTACAGTACGACTGGCTCAAAACCCACAGGCCCGCCGTCAGTGAACGCTTTGATATGACGGCGCTGCGGGATCGTCGCATTGACGTCTGGCGCGTCCACCCGGAACTGGCACACCACATCAGCGAGCTGCGGCGGGTGGCACTGTACGAGGTACAGGTGCACTGCGGTTATAGCGAGGCGGAAGCGCGTCAGGGTGCCCGGGACGCCTTCGACGCATTCCTGGAGGTGCGCCACCAGGTCGAGCCCTACGAGGAGGCGCTGGAAGTGCTGGAAACGCTGGCCCAGCGCTACACGCTGGGCGCGCTTACCAATGGCAATGCCGACGTTTACAAGGCGGATATCGGTGAATACTTCGACTTTGCCTTTTCAGCGGAGCAGGTGGGGGCCAGCAAGCCGGATCCACACATGTTTGAGGCAAGCCTGCGTGAAACCGGCGCCAGCCCGGCGGAGGTGGTCCATGTCGGTGACAGCCCCCAACACGATATCGCCGGGGCCAGACAGGTGGGCATGCATACGGTGTGGATGAACTACCCGCAGGTTCCCTGGCCCGGCGGTGATCCCGCCGACGAAGAAGTTCACCAGCTGGCGGAGTTACCCGCGGCGGTGGAACGCATTGCCGGCCGGCTGCGGGCCGCAGCAGCCAGATAGCGCACGCTCAGATAGCGTCTTCGCCGGTCTCACCGGTACGGATGCGCACGATCTGCTCCAGCGGCTGGACGAAGATCTTGCCGTCGCCGATCTTGCCGGTGCCCGCTGCCTTGGCAATCGCCTCGATAACCGCGTCCTGCTGACCAGACGATACGGCAACCTCCACCTTCATCTTGGGCAGGAAATCCACCACGTACTCAGCGCCGCGATAGAGTTCCGTGTGACCTTTCTGCCGCCCGAATCCCTTGACCTCGGTAACCGTAACCCCCTGCACGCCCACCTCGGACAGCGCGGTACGCACATCGTCGAGTTTGAACGGCTTGATAATAGCTGTGACCAGTTTCATGTCGGCACCCCGATTCGTAGACCGCGCCATTATTGGCGATTTGCCGCCACATGCCTAGTGCAGCACTCCAGGCCTCCGGAAGCATGCGGGATTCAGATCCTTCCTATGCATGAGAAAAGGCGACGTAGCGCCTCCTGATCCCATCCGAAGCGCCAAACCCCAGCGGGTTTATAGAAAGCGCCTCCGCAGATTATACGAACGCTAGAAACCCGCCGGTTGTAGAAAGAGAGGGTACTTCAGGCTGCAAAACAGGCGCTGGATTCAGAGGAGGTACTACGAAGGACAAACGGTGAAGTAGCGCCTCCGCAGGCAATACAGACGCTATAAACCCGAGCGGGTTAAAACAATGAGGGTCACGTAGCGCCTCATGAACCTATCGAAAGCGCTAAACCCTAGCGAGTTAAAACAATGAGGGTGAAGTAGCGCCTCCTGAACCAATCAAACGCTATAAACCCGAGCGGGTTTATA
Source organism: Halieaceae bacterium (assembly GCA_036353375.1). Taxonomy (GTDB): domain Bacteria; phylum Pseudomonadota; class Gammaproteobacteria; order Pseudomonadales; family Halieaceae; genus JANQIO01. The sequence goes on from JAZBPS010000002.1 coordinate 1,704, forward strand.
AAAAAAAGGGGGCCAAAAGGCCCCCAAAAACGCACGTTAATGCGCCCGCAATACGTTAACCATTGCCGCCGGGTGCGAACTCCGGGTAGGCCTCCATACCACACTCGGAGAGATCCACCCCTTCGTACTCCTGCTCCTCGTCCACCCGGATGCCGATCACAGCCTTGAGCACAAACCAGACGATGCCCGAGGTAATAAACACCCAGAAGAAGATCGTCAGAGCACCGATAATCTGGCCCATGAAGCTCGAATTCTCGCCGTTGGTTACCGGCACCAGCAGCAGGCCCAGCAGGCCAACGACGCCGTGTACCGAGATCGCACCCACCGGGTCGTCGATCTTGAGCTTGTCCAGCGAAATAATGGAGAACACCACAATAATGCCGCCCGCCGCGCCAAACAGTGTGGCCTGCAGGGCTGAGGGCGTGGACGGCTCTGCCGTGATGGCGACCAGGCCAGCCAGCGCGCCATTCAGCGCCATGGTCAGGTCAGCCTTGCCGAACAGGAAGCGCGCCGTAATCAGCGCCGCGACCAGGCCGCCGGCCGCCGCCGCGTTGGTATTCATGAATACCACCGCCACAGAGTTGGCGCTTTCCACGCTTGCGGTTGCCAGCACGGAGCCACCGTTAAACCCGAACCAGCCCAGCCAGAGAATAAATGTACCCAGGGTTGCCAGCGGCAGGTTGGCACCGGGAATCGCGTTGACTTGTCCGTTCGCCCCGTATTTACCCTTGCGCGCGCCCAACAGGAGCACGCCTGAGAGTGCCGCTGCCGCGCCGGCCATATGCACAATGCCGGACCCCGCGAAATCGGAGAAACCAAGGTCGCCCAGGGTGTACATTCCGAACACGGCGTTGCCCCCCCAGGTCCAGGAACCTTCCATGGGATAAATGAAACCTGTCATGACCACAGTAAAGGCCAGGAACGCCCAGAGTTTCATACGCTCTGCGACCGCGCCGGAAACGATGGACATGGCCGTGGCCACAAAAACCACCTGGAAGTAGAAGTCCGCCGAGGGCGCGTAGGTGGCGGGTTCCTCCGCACCGGCCACGCCGTCGGCCGTGATACCCGACAGGAACAGGTCACCGCCGTACATGATCATGTAGCCGCAGACCATGTACATGATGCAGGCAATGGAATACAGCGCCACGTTCTTGGTGAGGATCTCTGTGGTGTTCTTGGCCCGAACCAGCCCGGCCTCCAGCATGGCGAAGCCTGCGGCCATCCACATGACCAGCGCTCCACAAATCAAAAAGTAGAACGTGTCCAGTGCGTAGCTCAGTTGAAAAATTTGATCGTCCATTACGTGTACTCTCTTCTTTTATCTGCTCGCTGTCTCAGATGGCGTCTTCGCCGGTTTCGCCGGTACGAATCCTTACCACCTGCTCCAGACTGGACACGAATACCTTGCCATCGCCGATCTTGCCGGTGTTGGCCGACTTGCTGATGGCCTCCAGCGTCGCCTCGACATTGTCGTCGGACACGGCAACCTCGATTTTGACCTTCGGCAGAAAGTCCACGACATACTCGGCGCCGCGATAAAGCTCTGTATGTCCCTTCTGCCGACCGAAGCCCTTGACCTCGGTGACGGTGATGCCCTGAACGCCAATCTCGGACAGCGCTTCACGCACGTCATCGAGTTTGAAGGGCTTAACGATCGCTGTGATTAGTTTCATCGTGTTCTCCTGGTGTTAGGGCGGCTGCCGGCATCCCTGGATGCCTGGCTTCCGACAGTGACCTGGCGCGCTTTGCGAGTTCGCTCACGCGTTGTCAAAGTCAGTGTCATACAGTCCTGTGTATCCGCCCGGTAAAGGCACACCATTGCGCTCGCAGATAACATCAGTGAGCCGTCCTCCCAATAAACTCTGCTTCATGTTTACTTTCGTTGACGTCCTGACAGTATGGAGACCGGGGAAAGCACCGTGTTGCTCCGACACTTTCACCCGCATCGTCGATCCTGCCAAACGCGATACAGCGTAACGGCTCTTACGCGTTGCGTGCATGTCTGCAGCAGGTGTGCCAAGAGATATTTATTTCAATAATTTCATAGACTTAAGTTAATTTATCCATTATTCACGAACATCGCTGCACACCCTTATGCACCGACGTGGTGCACGCCCGCACCGGCTGCGGGCGGCATTGATGCAGCGACATCTGCAGCCATTGAGCCGCTCTTCCTGATTCGGGTAGACTGCGTCCATGGCGTTAAAACCTCCTCCCATTGGCGATGTCGTGCAGCAGCTCAACGAACTGCTCGCCGGTAATCCCCTGCGCGAGGAAGCGGATCGCAATGCCCGCGTCCTGCTGCAGGCGGCGCTGCGCAAGCTGGATGTCGTCAGCCGGGAAGAATTCGATGCCCAGGCGGACGTGCTGGCACGTACCCGCGCCCGGGTAGCGGAACTGGAGCAGGAACTGGACGCGCTGGCGGCCAGGCTGGACTCCTGATATCGGGCCAACGCCCGATTTTCATCTTTACCGTTCGTTTTCCATGACCCCGCAATGCCAGCGCCATGTTGCTGGCTACACTCCTTTGCATGCAACTTGCGCAGGGATGGGCGGATGGGGTTGGCACGTGTACTGAGCCGGGCACAACAGGGCATAGACGCCCCGTTGGTCACGGTTGAAATCCATATTTCCAACGGATTACCCGCCTTCAACATTGTTGGCCTGCCCGCCACCGCTGTGCGGGAAAGCAAGGAGCGTGTTCGCTCCGCGCTGATGAATTCCCACTTCGACTGGCCCGAGCGCAGACTCACGGTCAATCTTGCACCGGCAGACCTGCCCAAGGACGGCGGGCGCTTTGACCTGCCCATCGCGCTGGGCATTCTCGCCGCCACGGAACAGCTGCCCGACCAGGCGCTGGAAGGGCGGGAATTCGCCGGCGAACTGGCACTGGACGGTCAGCTGCGCCCGGTCACCGGCAGCGTCGGCGCCGCTATTGCCAGCAGTAGCGCCAACCGCATCCTCGCGCTACCGCGGGAAAATGCGCTGGATGCGGCCGTTGTGCCGGGCGCCAGGGTGGCCGCCGCGGACAGTCTGCTGGCCCTGTGCGCCTGGTTGCAGGGCCGTGCGCAGCCGGACCTGGTGGATTATCGTGCGCCGGACAGCGGGCCCGACTACCCGGACTTGCGCGAAGTGCGCGGCCAGGCCCTGGCCCGGCGAGCCCTGGAAGTGGCCGCTGCGGGCGGGCACAACCTGCTGATGTCCGGCCCACCGGGCACGGGAAAAACCATGCTGGCATCTCGCCTGCCCGGCATTTTGCCAGAGCTGACTGACAGTGAGCGGCTTGAAATCCTGGCGCTGCGCAGCGCCGCCTCCAGCCAGGGCCAGGCGGGCAACAGCCAGCGGCCGTTTCGCAACCCGCATCACTCGGCGTCGGCCAAAGCGCTGGTCGGTGGCGGAAGCTGCCCGCGACCGGGAGAGATTTCCCTGGCTCACCAGGGTGTGCTGTTTCTCGACGAGCTGCCGGAGTTTCCGCGCGCGGTGCTGGACGTGCTGCGGCAACCGCTGGAATCCGGCAGCATCACCATCTCCCGCGCCCGGCAGCAGCTCACCTTTCCCGCGCGCGTACAGCTGGTCGCGGCTATGAATCCCTGCCCCTGCGGCTACGAGGGCGACCGCAAGCACCCCTGCCGCTGCAGTCCGGACCAGATCTCCCGCTACCGGCAACGGGTATCGGGGCCGCTGCTGGACCGCATCGATATGCTGATTCGACTGACCCGCCTGCCCGCCCGTGAATTCCTTGCCACGGCGGACGCGGAGGAACCCTCGGCGACAGTGCGGACAAGGGTGGCAGACGCACGCCTGCGCGCCCACAGACGCCAGGGCTGCAGCAACGCCCTGCTGGAGGGCGCGGCGCTGGGTCAGCATTGCAGGCTTGGCAGCGACGACCAGCAGGCGTTTGAGCACACGGCGGAACGCCTGGGTCTATCCATGCGCAGTTGTCACCGGGTGCTGCGGGTGGCTCGCACCGTGGCGGACCTGGCCCACAGCGATACGGTCAAGCATGCCCACCTGGTGGAGGCGCTGGCGTATCGCCAGCTCAGCTTCAATGAACACGAAGCGACAAGCGCGTCACAACCGCATGCCGGGACATACCCTCCGATGTCCTGATAAAAAAAGGCCCTGCGGGTACGGGGCGGCTAGTTGAGCCAGGGTGCCGGCGAGTTTGAATCCGGGTCCAGGGGCAGCTCCATACGGTTGCTGTGCTCTCGCGGGGGCTGGCCGATCATCTCGTCATAGGCGCTCTCGTGCACCAGTACCAGCGCTTGCGGATTCAAGGCCTCGAGTTGCTCCCGCATACCGACGAGGTTACGGGTTTTCAGCGGCTTGCCGTCCTTGTCACAAATGATGTGAACCGTGCCGTCCAGTTCGGCTTCGGCGATATACAGGCTCAGTTCGGTGGAGCGGATAGCGATGCGATCAATGCTGCTGCGCTGCCGCAGTTCTGACAGGGTAATCTTCACAGCGAGGGTCCTCCCGACGGGTCGCGAAATGGTATCGACTTCCGGGGCACTGCTACAATGCCGCGCCACTACCCTGGGTCATCACACGTGTCCAACACCGCAAAGCCTAGCAGCACAGCGCTTAACCCTCGCCAGGCCGAGGCGGTCCTCTATATCGACGGGCCGTTGCTGGTGCTGGCCGGTGCCGGGTCGGGCAAGACCAGCGTGATCACACGCAAGATCGCCTATCTGGTGGGTGAGTGTGGCATCAACGCGCGCAGTATCGCCGCCGTCACTTTCACCAACAAAGCCGCCCGGGAGATGCGCGAGCGCGTCGGCAAACTGCTGCCCGCACAGGCCGCGGAGGGCCTGCAGGTCAGCACCTTTCACCAGCTGGGGCTGCGCATCCTGCGCGAGGAGCGCAAGACGCTGAACCTGAAGAACGGCTTTTCGATCTTTGACAGCCAGGACAGCCAGACCCTGATCAAAGACATCCTGCTGCAGGCCCACGGCAGTGAGGGCGACCAGGCGGGCGCGGTGCAACACCGGATCTCCCAGTGGAAAAACGACGGTGTGATGCCCGAGGATGCCATCACCCGGGCCGGTGGCGCGGCAGACCAGCTTTGCGCCCAGGCATACCTGCGCTACAACCAGGCACTGCGCGCCTACAACGCGCTGGATTTCGATGACCTGATCCTGATGCCGGTGCAGCTGTTCGAGCGCGAGCCCGCGCTATTGGAGAAATGGCAGAACCGCCTGCGCTACCTGCTGGTCGACGAGTACCAGGACACCAATGCCAGTCAGTATGCACTGGTGCGTCAACTGGTTGGCATATCCGGTCGCCTCACGGTAGTGGGCGACGACGACCAGTCCATTTACGCCTGGCGCGGGGCACGTCCGGAGAACCTTGCGCAGTTGCAGACCGACTTTCCGGGTCTGAAGGTGGTGAAGCTGGAACAGAACTACCGCTCCAGCGCCAACATATTGCGAGCCGCCAATACCCTCATTGCCAACAATGCCCATATTTTCGACAAATCCCTGTGGAGCGAGTTCGGGCCCGGCGACATGCTGCGGGTGATGCGCTGCGCCGATGAGCAGGCAGAGGCCGACCAGGTGGTGGCGGAAATCCTCGATCACCAGCTGCGCAAGCGCACGCGTCTGGGCGACTACGCCATCCTCTATCGCAGCAATCACCAGGCCCGCCTGGTGGAACTGGCCTTGCAGCAACAACAGGTGCCCTACCAGATGAGCGGCGGACAGAGCTTCTTCGCCCGCAACGAGGTCAAGGACATCATGGCCTACCTGCGCCTGCTGCTGAACCCGGACGACGACAACGCCTTTGTGCGCATCGCCAACGTGCCGCGGCGCAAGCTTGGGCCCACCACCCTGGAGGCGCTGGGCCGCTACGCCAACACCGCCGGACTGAGCCTCGCCCGCGCCGCCCAGGGCGTCGGCGGCGACATCCCCGAACAGGGCCGCGAACACCTGCGACAGTTTGTGCAGTGGCTGGAGCGCACACGCCAGGCCTGCTTCAGCGGCGACCCCATCAGCGGCGTGCGGCAGATGCTGCGGGATATCGACTATCGCGACTGGCTGGACAACACAAGCTCCAGCGAGGAAGTC
>JAZBPS010000080.1:0-4567 GCA_036353375.1 Halieaceae bacterium
GAGCTGCTGCGCGAATTCTACCGGCGTTTTGAAGCGTCGCCGGCCAACCGCGCGCTGGTGAAATTTACCGGCCTGGAACTGGGGCCGGAGAAAGGCCGGAGTATCTACCTGATGGCGCTGTTTGCCGGTAGCCCGGCCAAGATTGGCAGCAAAATCGCCGGCCTGCCCAAGCCAGACAACTGCCTGTGAGCACTTTGCCTTGACCCAAGAGCACCCTTTCGCCCCCTACGTGCGCATCCTCGGCAAGGGCAAAACCGGCACCCGCTCCCTGGAGTTTGACGAAGCCCGCGACGCCTTCGGCATGGTCCTGCGCGGTGAGGTGGAAGAGCTGCAGCTGGGGGCCTTCCTCATGCTGCTGCGCGTCAAGGAAGAAACGCCCGCAGAGCTGGCGGGCTTCGTGCAAGCCTGCAGGGACTTCATCGGTGAGCCGCCCGCCATCCCGATAGACCTGGACTGGTCGAGCTACGCCGGCAAACGCAACCAGCACCCCTGGTTCCTGTTGAGTGCGCTGCTGCTGGCGGCCAACGGGGTGCGCGTGTTCATGCACGGCACCGACGGCCACACTCCAGGTCGCGCCTACGCCCAGGCCTGCCTGGCAGCGCTGGGCATCGATGCCGCGACCAGTTTTCGAAACGCCGCCGAACACCTCGACCAGCGTGGCTTTGCGTTCATGCCGCTGGCTGATCTGTGCCCGCCCCTGCATCACATCGTGCAATTAAAACCGATTCTGGGCCTGCGTTCGCCGGTCAATACCCTGACCCGAATGCTCAATCCGCTGCGAGCCCCCTGTAGCATCCAGAGCGTTTTTCACCCCAACTACGCGCCCCTGCACAGCGGCGCGGACCGGCTGCTGGGTCAGCCCGCCAGCCTGGTATTCAAGGGTGAGGCCGGCGAAGTCGAAATCAAACCCCACGCGCGCACCGAGTGCCACCTGCTGAGAGACAGTGACATCATACAGTTCACCTGGCCGCGCAGCCTGGAGGGCAAACCGGAGCCGGTGCCCTCTCCCGATGCCTCCGCCCTGCGTGACTGCTGGCGCGGCGACCGGGAGGATCAATACGGCACCCTGGCAGTGCAGCACACCGCCGCCGTCGCCCTGACCCTGCTGGAACCGGGCACAGACCCTGCCAAAGCACAGGCGGTAGCGGCAGAGTGGTGGCAGCAACGCGACCGGGACGCGCTGGGATGATGGCCATCGATACCCAGCTCTACCCTGCGCTACTGGCGGCGAAGTGCGACCGGGTGGAGTCGCTGCTGGCGCCCTTTGATCCGCCGCCGGCGGAGCGCTTCGCCTCTCCGGAGCAAGGCTTCCGCCTGCGGGCGGAGTTCCGCATCTGGCACGAGGGCGACGATCTGTTCTACGCCATGTTCGACCGCGCCGACCCGAAGACGCCTATTCGCGTCGAGCATTTCCCAATTGCCGCGCCGCGGATACAGCGGGCGATGAGCCAGCTACGCGAGCTATTGCTGCCGGATCCGGTGCTGCGGCGCAAGCTGTTCCAGGTGGAATTTCTGTCCACCCTGAGCGGAGAACTGCTCATCACCCTGGTCTACCACCGGGCCCTGGAAGCTGATTGGGAAACGGCAGCCCGCGCGCTGGAGTCGGCACTGAATGCCGGCATCATCGGCCGTTCGCGCAAGCAGAAGCTGGTGCTGAGCCAGGATTGGGTCGAGGAAGTACTGCCGCTGGAGGACGGTGAATTCCGCTACCGACAGTACGAGCAGGGCTTCACCCAGCCCAACGGAGCGGTCAACTGCGAGATGGTCAGCTGGGCCTGCCGCCAGGCTTCTGCCCTGCAAGGCGACCTGCTGGAGCTGTACTGCGGCAACGGTAATTTCACACTGCCGCTGTCGCGACACTTTGACTGCGTGCTGGCCACGGAGGTGTCAAAGCGCTCTATCGAAGCGGCGCTGCACAACTGCGCAAGTAATGGCATCGACAACCTGTCACTGGCGCGCCTCTCCGCCGAGGAAATGTCCGCCGCGCTGGCCGGGGAGCGTGAATTCAGGCGCCTGCAGAACCTGCCCCAGCCGCTGGCAGACTATCGTTTCAATACTTTGTTTGTTGATCCACCGCGAGCCGGCCTGGATGGCGGCACCCTGGCTATGGCCGCCGGCTTTGACAATATCCTCTATGTGTCCTGCAACCCGGACACCCTGGCAGACAACCTCTCGGTGTTGTCGCGCACCCACCGTGTGGAGGCGCTGGCGCTGTTCGACCAGTTTCCCTACACCGAGCACATGGAGTGCGGCGTGCGCCTGGCTCGGCGCTAGACGCGAATACCGAACTCCATCAGGGGCCGCCCCAGCACCTCGTCGAGACGGTCACCGTCTTTCTCGTTCACCTCGATCAGCCGCAGGCCGGCTTCACGGTAGACGTCCTTCTTCTTGAGTTTGAGGCCCAGGCGTTCCGGTGCTACCTCCTCGTCCCAGCACTCGATATAGACCCGGGCCGCGGGCAGGTAGAAATCCGCGTAAAGCACCTCTTCCACTGGCAGTGCGCGCTGGTGGGCGTGGGCAAGCTGCGCCAGGTAGAGCCAGTTGCACACCTTGAGCTCGAGGTGCGTTTCCAGGGCGTGGCCGTCGATTCCCACCAACTCGGTCAGGGCGGCGCTGGCAAACAGGTCCTCGGCCGGCTCTTCCACCAGCGGCGTGCCGGCGTCCGACTGGGCGTCCAGTTCGCGGTGAATAACCGGGTGATCGACGATCTCGTGGGGCCAGGTCACGTAGTAGGCGCCGCTGTTGTCACTCTCTTCCTGCTGGCCGCCCAGCTTGCGGCCCTGCTCGGTGAGTTCCCAGCCGAGAATGCTGTGCACCTGCAGTCCCAGTTCCGCCAGGGCGCGATTGATCTGCCGCGGGTGCAGCTTCGGGTAGTAGCGCCGCAGCCCCGCCGCGCTGACGCGCTGGTTCGACTCGATAGCGCTCAACAGCGGGTGATCTACCAGGGTCTCCGGCCACACGATGTAGCGTCCGTAGCGCTGGCTGTCGACGTAGCCGCCGCCCTCGAATTCACCCTTGTTGGTCAGCAGCCAGCTGTCCTGGTGGCGCTGGATCCAGCCGTAGTCCTTCAAGGTGGCGAAGAGCTGCTGTACCGGCAGGCCCAGCTTGCGGGCCAGCGCAGAGGTCGACAGCTTGTCGGAGTCGGACATCAGCCGCAGCACTCGGCATAGCGGCGGCCGAGAGCCTGGTAGAGCTGGTCGGCGTAGTCGTCCGCGTGGCTGTCCAGGCTGTCGGCAAGCTCCACCAGGTGTTCGTTGTCTTCCCGCCCCTTCCAGGTCTTGGTGTAGCTGCCTTCCTTGTAACCGTGGTCCTGGCGGAAGAAGTTCAGAACGTTCTTGCCCACATAGGCGCGGTACAGGGCATCGAAGTCCAGTTCGATGGCATTCATCAGGTCCCAGAAACAGCAAGCCGAAAAGCTGTGCGTGGCCAGGCTGTCGAGCGCCAGGGCCTCGGTAGCCTCGCGCAGGTCTGCGCCGGAGGGCTCGTAGCCCTCTAGCTGCTTGAGGATCTTGTCTGCCACCGCTTCCGGGCCGTCCTGCTCGTCGAACAGTGCGCTCATGCCGAAGTGCCAGATATCGATGGCTTCGAGTTTCACCTGTTCCATTTCCCGGGCCTGCTTCTTCCACCACTTGTAACCGTAGTGATCCATCAGCTCACCGCACTCGATCCACACCGCCCGGTACCACTCGAAGCCCTGGGCGTTCCAGTCTTTGTGAACGCGGGAATTCATACGGTGCTGCATTTCCAACATGGTCAGCAGGGCCTGCCTCATAGGGTACTCCGTTGTGGGTGGCGGTCAGTCAGCCGCCAGGTCGTTCATGTTGCGAATGTTGACGTCGATCGGGCCGAGGCCATTCAGGTGCACATCGCGCTGCGGGAAGGCAATCACAATCCCCGCCTCGTTGTAGCGGTCGTTGATGGTGTTGCGCATTTCGCTGGCGGTGACTAAACGACGTTCCAGCGACGGCAGATAGCAACGCAGGGTCAACAGCAGGGAGTTGTCGCCAAAAGAGTCGAAGGTGATAAAGGGCTCGGGGTCGTCCAGCACATTCTCGTGCTCACGGGCAACATCGAGCGCGATTTTCATGGCTTTGGGGACGTCACTGCCATAGGCAACGCCAATCTCAATCAAGGTGCGTGTCTGCTGATCGGACAAAGACCAGTTGAGCAGGCGTCCGGTGATGAATTCCTTGTTGGGCACTAATAGTTCCCGGCCGTCCCAGTCGCGCACGGTCGTGGCACGCATACGAATCTTGGTGACGACGCCAGAGGTATCCCCTACGGTCACAGTGTCTCCTACGCGGATCGGCTGCTCGAACAGCAGGATGATGCCGCTGATGAAGTTGGCGACAATTTCCTGAAGGCCAAAGCCGATACCGACGCTGAGGGCCGCCACCGCCCACTGGATCTGGCCCCAGTTGGCACCCAGCATACCGAGCACCAGGATAACGAATGCTGTGATCAGCACGTAGCGGCCCAGGGTCACGCTGGCATAGACCGTGCCTGAGGCAAGCTCCATTTTCTGGCGCAGGAACAGGTCGAGCAGCGCGGGTATACGCTGCACCGC
>JAZBPS010000009.1:0-4121 GCA_036353375.1 Halieaceae bacterium
AGGTGCCAAGGTCATTGGCGCCCCCCCGCTGTCCTGGAAAAAATGTTGGATCTTGGAAATGGCAATGCCACTCAATCCGCCGCCCGGCACAATGAATACCGTACTTTGGTGCATGCAGAACAAATCTGCAATCCGGATGGGGGGGCGAGTTCGATGTCGGCGTTAGCCGGTGCACCCCGGAAACCCGGATCGGTCGATATGCTGGAGACCAAGGACGTCAAGCGCGACCAGGGCCAAAACCCCAGATCTGCCATGGTCGAATACCCTGGGAAAGAACAGATGAATTGCCTAGGCTGGAATCATAGAACCAGCGGGTTTTGATACCACCACAGCAACCGGTCGTGTTAGCCAACATCCGAGCCTTCCTTGTTGGGAACGCATGCTCGTGGCGGTTTCGAGTCTGCGCTGTGTACGATAACGTATGGGAGTGGGTCGAAGACTGTTGGATCACCTCTTAGGCCGGGGCACCCAGCGACGCCAGGCCTTTCCTGGAAAGCGACCGCACCCGCGGAAGTTTCTGCGGCGGAGGGTACGGAGATTTTCCGCATTTCGCCAACTCGGGACCGCGGGCACGCGCACCATCACAAAGACGATATCGGCTTTCGGTTGGCGGTTTCCGGGCGGGGCCCCCCAGCGCCGCCCTACGAAGCGAACCAGTGAACCAACTGGGCGACAGATCTGGGGCGAGGCGACGTACGGCATCTCGTTGCGCCCCGGATCACTGTTCGTCCCCTGTTGTTCGGATCGGTTTGTGTGGCTGCCTGCTCACCTGCGTATCCACAGCCTCCCCGGGTGGAGATGAAAGCATGACCGAACCCGCATTTTCTCCCTGTCCGAGCACACCAAATTGCGTTTCATCCCTGGAGACGCGCACCAGTCATTCCATCGAACCGCTGAGCTACCAAGGGGCCAGTGAAGAGGCCAAGCAAAGGCTACTCGATGTGATCAACGGATTTCCTCGTACTCGGGTGTTAGAGGTCAGAGATACATACATCCATGCTACTTTCACGTCCTTTCTATTCCGTTTCACCGACGACGTGGAGTTTCTTATCGACGATACGAAGAAGCTGATTCACATGAAGTCAGCGTCCAGAGTGGGATTTTCCGATATTGGCGCCAACAGGCGGCGCTGTGAGGCAGTGCGGGATCGCTTCAATCGGTGATTCATAATCGCAGTGACCAACAATGATCGCCCCACATCACCGGCAACCTGCCGGCTTGCAGAACCCGCCCGCGTCGGAGCCTAGCCTTGAACGCGGCTAATCCCCAGAAAACCCTGCCATGGACTTACCGCTGCTGGTAATAATTATCCTTCTGGGCATTACGCTAACCGCTTTCTTAAGCGGTGTAATCCCCTACCCTATCGGTTGGATCGTTCTTTCTGCCTTCCTGATAGCCCGTCTGCTGCAGCTTTCGGGTCGCCGCTAAAACGCTTATCCGGCCGGTACTCGGCTTCGGTGTCGTGCTGCAGCGGGGGTCGATCAAGGCCTGAGCAGCGGTTCGGGGCGGCTCTGAACCAGGCGCTGTTGCTGTTTCTGGCGGTCGTTACGGTGATGGCGGCGTCGGTGGTGGCCCCGTTCTATCTGGTCAACTGGATCGGCGAAAGGGTGGTGGCCGGGTTGACGATATGCCGGAAGCCAGCAGCAGGGCATCGGGGGAACTGGGGCATGATGGCTGGCGGGATCGGCCGGATCGGTACATCAGCCGGCTACCAACACAAAGCTTTCTTCGCGCAGGGTGGCAGCGAGCCTTTGGTGGCCTCGATTTCCTGCTGTGATCACTCACGCCGAACTGGAGCAGACTGCGGCGCCCGTCAGGTGTAGTAAAGCGCCAGAGACAATCCCAGCATCACCGCCACCCAGATCACCATGCTACCCGTCGGCCAACTGCGTGCCAGCATGCCGTAGGATCCGTGATGCCGGGCCAGCACGCACAGGCCGTTAGTAACCAGCGCCCGGCCCTGCGCACGCAGGGTTCGGTCGATGGGGGCCAGCCGGGCCATAGCCGTGTGGATTGCTTGCGGCGCCCCGCGGCGATAGAACCAGTCGACGTCCAGGTGAACGGACTTGAGTTCCGGCGGATAAATCCCCGCCAGCTTGAGCCAGGTGAACGCCAGCGCCGAAAAGGCCAGCAACTGAAGCTGTGCGAGCACGTGGGTGACATCGAATGGCCAGTAGCCTGTTTCGTAGGGCAGCAGCCCGTACAGCAGCCCCGGGAAGCTGCCGATGCCCACACACAGCAACGCCCCCAGCGTCATGGCCGCCAACATGTTGACCGGCGGCTCGTGAGCGGTGTCCACGTAGCGCGAATCATGGGCGAAGAAGGCAAAGAACGGGATTTTGATCCCGGCATGGTGGAACACACCCGCGGAGGCGAACAGCAGCGCCAGCCAAACCACCGTGTGCCCTTCCTGAATCGCCGCGGCAACTACCATGGACTTGCTGACGAAACCGCTGAACAGCGGGAAGGCCGAGATGGATGCCGCCCCCACCATGCACAGGATGGCGGTCTTGGGCATCTTCTTGTATAGGCCGCCGAGTTCGGAGCCACGCATCTCGCCCGTCACATGCAACACCGCGCCCATGCTCATCATCAACAGCCCTTTGAAGATTACGTCGGTGAAGGCGTGAGCGACCGCGCCATTGAGCGCAAGATGAGTGCCAATGCCGATGCCGACCACCATGAAGCCCAACTGGTTGATCAGGCTGTAGGCGAGCACTCGCCGCAGGTCGTTCTCGATAACCGCAAAGAAAATCGGGAAGCAGGTCATCACGGTGCCGATCACCACCAACAGCTCAGTGCCGGGGAAGCCCCGGGCCAGCGCGTAGATAGCCACCTTGGTGGTGAAGGCGCTGAGGAATACCGTGCCGGTCGGGGTAGACTCCGGGTAGGCATCGGTCAGCCAGCCATGCAGCAACGGAAAGCCCGCTTTGATGCCGAAGGCGATAAAGATTAGCCAGCCACCAGGCGCATCCAGGCCGATGAAATCGAAGCTCAGGCCGTTGCCTGCGCTGGCGTACCAGATGGCGCCCGCCAACAGCAGCACGCCGGATCCCACCTGCATCACCAGGTAACGCATGCCGGTTGACAGCGAATGCTTGCTGCGGCGCGCCAGTACCAGGAACACGGAGGTGACGGCCAACAGCTCCCAGAACACGAACAGGGTCAGCAGGTCTCCCGCAAACACGGCGCCCACCGCGCTGCCCGCATAGGCGAGGGCGGCCACATCCTGCATCGGATCTTTGATGTGCAGCGAATAGACCACCCCAATGAAGGCCGCCAGGTGGAACAGGTAACCGAACAGGATGGACAGCGAATCCACCCGCACCGGCGTAAGCTGCAGTCCCATCATCTGGAACTCGACGACGGTGCCCGGCTCGAGCTGGTACACGCCCCAGGCGCCCACTAGCGGGGCGGCCAGCATGACCAGCGCCCGCAGCGGCCCGCGGCTGAACACCACCAGGGCGGCGCCTAAAAACAGCGCCAGGGCGGGCGAGGACTCAAGCACGCGGGTCCTCCCCGGATGGCACTTCGTCCTGCAACGGTACCTCGTCGTAATAGTCTTCCTTGCGGATGAGTACCTTGCGCATCTCCTTTGCCAGCAGTACCAGCAGCACGCAGGCGACAAAGCCGTAGACGGCGTAAAAGCCGACCATCGTCTCCCAGGGGTGATACACGTGTCGGTGCACCACAAGGTCCAGGCCCGCCAGGATCACGCAGACCCAGACCAGGCCGAGCACCACCCGGCGCACGTTTCGCGGGTTGTCGAATAAATAGGTCTTTTGTTTACCGGCACTCATCGGAACACCCCCTCCATCATTCGATAGATCGGGTCAGGTGAGAAGAACAGAATGATGCAGCCGAGCACCGCTACGCCGATTGCCACCAGGCTGGCGATCGGCGCCTCCTGCAGTCCCTGCTCGGCGCTCGCGGGCTTGGCGAAGAAACCGCGCACGGGGATGACCACCAGGTACATGATATTGAGCAACGAACTGACCAGCAGCGTGGCGGTCAGCAGCCACAAGCCGGTGTCCACTGTACCCTGTATCAGCAACCACTTGCTCCAGGTCCCGCCAAACGGGGGCAGGCCGACGATGGACAGGGCCCCGATCAGGAACGCC
>JAZBPS010000010.1:0-7274 GCA_036353375.1 Halieaceae bacterium
GGGTGCGTTCGGCGCTGCCGCCGTCCGCCGTTCCGCCCAGCCAGTCCAGGCGCATCCCCTCCTCGCCGTCCGCCCCCAGGATCAGGTGGCGCAGCTCACCGCGAATCCCCTCAAAATGCAGGTTGGCGCCGGCCTCCCGCAAACCGAAGCTGACATTGCCCCACAGCGCATCACCGTCATATAGCTGTTCTATGCGGATCTGTGTAACTGGCAACGCCGCGTCACTGGAAAACCCAGGGTCAGATGCCAGAATGCGATCCAGGCCTTGCATATCGAGACGGCTGAGGTCCAGATCGATCCGGTCCAGCGGATCCGGCAGCGTCACGGAGCCCGCCACCCAATCCGTGTCGAAATCGATTTGCCAGTCGTCGGGACTCTGCAGGCCACCCAGGCTGACA
This sequence comes from Halieaceae bacterium, assembly GCA_036353375.1. Classification (GTDB taxonomy): domain Bacteria; phylum Pseudomonadota; class Gammaproteobacteria; order Pseudomonadales; family Halieaceae; genus JANQIO01. The sequence continues at coordinate 399 of JAZBPS010000010.1, forward strand.
TCCTGAACATGTCGATCAAACAGCACCAGTTCGGCGACCTGCAGGTCGCGTATTCCGCCGAGCACGGTTCCGTCAGAATCTTCCGGGAAATAACGGTCAAGAAAGCTTTCCCAGACCGCCCAATCCAGTTTCCCGACATCGCCGCCTATCCAGAAGCGCCCTCTGTCGCCCGGCCCTACGAGCCGGCCAAACCCCAGGTTGCCGCCGGTGAGTCCCGCGTCATCCAGATCCAGATCCAGGTACAGCTGCGACGCGAGATCAACCGACACGCGACGGGCACCCGGCGCAAGCGGGAAGCTGACACGCAGGCTGCGCGCAGTATCGGCCGGTTTACCCCAGGGCGGCGGCAGATCCAGGGATATGCCCTGCAACTGGCTGCTCACCAGCAGGCGCGGACCGCCATCGGCTTCATCGGCAGGTACACGGATATGGAGTTCTGCGTCGGTACGTCCCTGTGCCAGCGCCAGCGCCGGCAATTCCAGCCAGCCACGCACCGACTCTGCGCTCACCGGGCCGCGCAGCGCAATATCCAGCGCATTCAAACTGTCGCCACTGCGACCCTGGCTGACTACACCGGTAAAGTTTTCATTCCAGAGTGAGCCTGCTATGGATGTCGCGGTAAAGCCTTCACCGGTGTTATAGCGCAGCTCGCCCGTCACCTGCTCGAGGGTCAGATCAACATTGGTCATTACAACGTCGACCTCGCGCCAGTCGGTCAACAATTCGACGTGTGGCTCCAGACCTGTGTTGCGCAGGTCCATTTCCAGAGACAGTCGCGATGCAAGCTCGCCCTGCAGGACCCAATCGCTGAAGCTATCACCCACGCGCTCGCGCAGCGGCGACTGGTTAACAATATCCAGACCGTCCTGGGCACTACCGGCCATGTTTGCCCGCAGAAAAAGTCGCAGGCTATTGTCCGGATTCGGACGCAGGGCGATGTGTGCATCGCTGACCCGTGACGACAGTATGCGTGCGCTGCCAAAAGCATCTACCTCGGCATTATCCACGAGGATCAGGCCGGCAAAGTCCTCGGCGGCAGGCCACTGGGGATGGTAGTCAATCCGGGTGTCGTCAACATCGAGGAACAGCTGCACGCTGCGATGCTCCGGTCGCTCTATCAGCGCACCCCGGTAGATGAATCCGGCCTCCTGAATGTGGCCCGCGTCCACGCCGTCTTCCAGCCAGTCGAGAAGGTCAGGATTCAGCTTGTAGGTGAGGTACTTGTCCCGAAAACGGGTTTCGGAATTGCGGATACTGACCAGCAGGTCCATTTCGGCGCCCGCAGGCATCTCGACCCGGGGTATCTTCAGCGAGAACAAACCGCATATATCACCCTCTTCCGCGACCGCTTTGAAAGGACCACTGCGCAGACGGAAGGCCTCATTATCGATGTCCCACGCCAGTTCCCCGGTCATGGCAGAGTAGGCCAGCGGCTGCTTGAATACCTTGGGAAAGGCCATGGAGAAATCCGATGAACTCAGCTGCACCAGGCCGCGCTCAGCTGACAGCAGAGCATAGCCACTGGCACTCTTGAGGCCCGGCGCACCGCGCCAGGGCTTCACGTCAAGTTCACTGAAATTCATGGCAAGCTGCCAGTCTCGCGGCCCCGCCAATCCTGCCAGCGAAAACTCCGCCGTGGCCACCTTGCCGGTGGGAGACAGCCGCCCCAACACATCTTCCAGCGTCTCGGGAAGCAACCCGGCACGGCGCAGATACCCCGCCAGGGTGCCCAACTCCAGGTCTGCCAGCCGCAGCGACAGGGCATCATCGCCAAAACTGCCCGCCAGCCGCTCGATGGTGACGCTGCCATCCCCACGGGACAGGGTCAGGTCCCTGGCTCGGAAATTCCAGCGCCCATCCCGCTGCTCCGTCACCGCCGTCACCGAGAAAGCGTCGAGGTTTACATCCCGCGGCTGCGGTCCCGTTCGGCTCAGTGCAATCCCGGTGCCGTCGAGATCAGCCGCCACCCGCAGGCGCCCCTGATCCAGCGCCAGCCAAAGTTCGCTGTTCACGGCGCCGGCATGAGGATCCATATCGGCCAGCGACGCGAGATCGCGGTACAAGCTGATATCACCTATACGCCCCTGCAGGTGGATCATGCCGGTAAAACTGTCGATATCACGGGAGCGCCCGCGGCCCTCGCCCGTAAGCCTGAATACACTCTTGCGCGCCGGCGCCTGCACAGTGAGCCGGGCCCGGCGGAATTCCCCGTCACGCTCCAGACGCCCCTCAATAAAAGACTGTCGGTTCACATCCGGGTGATGCAGCGTCACTGCGGTCTGGTCGATGGCGATCGCCTCTGCGTTAAACAGAAAGTCCAGCAGCATATCCACATTTGCGCCTGCACCCGTCTGCGGCAGGCCAGCGAGACTGATACCACCCTGCGCGTCCACCTCGAGATGCAGCTCACCGCCGGTGGCGGACAGAAGGAATAACCGTGGCGACAGGGATCGCAGTGAGTCAAACACATCGATCTCCAGCGCAAGCCGCTCGAAAGCCAGGCCTGTAGGTATGGTCTCTGTGCCGGCCAGGCGAACACCCGTGGCAATAATGGACGGTGACAGCGAGCGCCAGCTTCCGCTCAGGCTGTCGACCTCAAGGTTGAGGTTGAGGCGGCTATTGAGGGCGCTGATCAGCTGTGGCTGGTACTGACTGAGGTTGCCCAACAACAGCCGCCCGAGGCTGCTGTACATGGCCAGCAGAACGATAAGCAGCACCAGCGTTCGCCAGAGCCATGTTGTAAGCCGTTGCAGCACGAAGTGTTTAAAACCCGTTCCTGTGCGGCGCGTCTGCGCACCGCCCGGTGTAAAGCATTAGAGCAGTATAATGTCGAACTGTTCCCGACTGTACTGCGGCTCTACCCGAAACTGCAGCGTCTTGCCGGCGAACTGCTCCAGATCTGCGACAGCATCCGACTCTTCGTCCAGCAGCCGGTCAACCACCTCTTGCGCGGCCAGCACCATCAGCGCGTCAGCCGCATAGGCACGCGCGTCTCGCAAAATCTCGCGAAAGATTTCGTAACACACGGTCTGCGCAGATTTCAGCAAGCCGCGACCGGAGCAGGCGGGACAGGGTTCGCACAGGACCTGGGTGAGACTCTCCCGGGTGCGCTTGCGTGTCATCTCTACCAGGCCGAGTGCCGACACACCGGATATCGCGGTGCGCGCGCGGTCGCGACTCATCGCCTTCTCCAGCGCGCGCAGGACCTGGCGGCGGTGCTCGGCATCCTGCATGTCGATGAAGTCAACAATAATGATGCCGCCAAGGTTGCGAAGGCGAACCTGTCGGGCAAGGCTGACGGCGGCCTCCAGGTTCGTCTTGTACACCGTTTCCTCGTGATTGTTGCGTCCCACGAAGCCGCCGGTGTTCACGTCGATGGTTGTCATTGCCTCGGTCTGGTCGATCACCAGGTATCCGCCTGACTTCAGCGACACCTGCCGCTCCAGTGCCCGCCCAATCTCTTCCTCTACGCCGTAGAGGTCAAAAATCGGACGGTCGCCCTGATAGTGTTCCAGCAGGTGTCCCAGCTCTGGCACGTAGGATGCGCAGAATTCCTGCAGGCTTTGGTAAGCCTCGCGGCTGTCCACGCGAATACGCTCCAGCCCGGGGCGGGCCAGGTCGCGAATGCTGCGGTGGTACAGCTGCCAGTCCTCGTAAACACGTACCGGGCCCGGCTGGTCAAAGCGTTGCTCTACCGCTCCCCAGAGGCGCTTCAGGAAGCGCAGGTCCGCCTCCAGTTCCTCACGACCCGCCCCCTCGGCAGCGGTTCGCAGTATGAATCCCCCGCGAACATCGACGCTGGCGCGCGCCTCGTCCAGTAGCGATCGCAACCGAGAGCGCTCGTCGTCATTCTCAATCTGCTGGGAGATGCCGATATGCGTGGTGCGAGGCATATACACCAGGTAGCGCGACGACACGGACAACCGCGTTGTCAGCCGCGCGCCCTTGTTCCCCAGGGGCTCCTTGGTCACCTGCACCAGCACCGACTCGCCTTCTCGCAGGCGCTCACGAATATCTGGCGTCTGTGGATCCCGCTGTTCCATGCCCTCTGCGTCCAGCGGATAGATATCTGTGGCGTGGAGGAAGCAGGTGCGCTCAGCCCCGATATCGATAAAGGCTGCCTGCATCCCGGGCAGCACGCGCATGACCTTGCCCCGATAGATGTTGCCGACGATACCCCGGTTCGCCGCGCGTTCAATATGCAGGTCCTGCAGTACACCCTGGTCAACCACCGCCACCCGCGTCTCCAGCGGGGTCACGTTGACCAGCAATTCTTCATTCATCGCCAGGAGCGTCCAGCCTTGTTGGCACGCCGACGCGCTGCAGCAGGCCCCAGGTATCGGCGAGAGGCAGCCCCATTACCCCGCTGTAACTGCCCGAGAGACTGGCGACAAACGCCCCGGCGAGGCCCTGTATCCCGTAGGCCCCGGCCTTGTCCCAGGGCTCATCTGTGCGCAGGTAGGCTTCGCACTGCTCCCGGGACAGCGTCAGGAACGTCACCCTGCTTTCAGAAATGACCTCCTCCACCCGGGCGCCGTGGCGCACGCAGACAGCAGTGAATACCTGGTGCTCCCGGCCCGACAAGCGCGCCAGCATGGCCAGCGCGTCGAAGTGGTCCTCAGGCTTGCCAAGAATCTGTTCGTCCAGCACCACACAGGTGTCCGCTGCCAGCACCGGCCTGCCATCGTCCTGTTGCTGCGCCACCGCCTCGGCCTTCTCCCAGGCCAGCCGCGCCACGTACTCCTGCGCCGGCTCATCGGACAGGCGGCGTTCATCAATATCTGCGGGGCACTGCTCAAAAGACACGCCCAGCTGCGTAAGCAGAGCGGCTCGACGCGGCGACTGGGACGCCAGCAGCAGACTGGCAACGTCTGGAGACGACATCACTGGACTCCGTAGCTGCGCCGCAAGCGCCGCAACAGCAGCAAGGTGGCTGGCCACAGCAGGGCGCTGAGCATGGCGGGCACAAGAAACAGCGGGCTGATCGAACCCACGCCCAACAGGCTCTGTAACCACTGTGACGTCAATTGGCTGACACCGACCATAACGAATACGATAAAAACCTGCTGCAGCATATTGAACTGTCGTAGCCGCTGGTAAAGCACCAGGGTCAGGTAGGCCACCACGGACAGCGCCAACGCGTGCTGCCCCAGCATCGTCCCCTCCAGCAAATCCACACACAAGCCCACCACGAAAGCGACCACAATTCCCACCCGCTGCGGCAGGGCCAGCACCCAGTAGATCAGCACCAGGGCCGACCAATCAGGGCGCGTCCAGCGCACTTCCATCGGTAAGGGGAACACCGTCAGGAAGAACGCGACCAGAAAGCTGAGCGCAATCAACCAACCACCCCGGCCGGTGCCCGTAAGCATGGCTAGCCACCCTCGCCGCTGTCACGGTTGAAGACCAGCAGCACGTGACGACTGCGAGTGAGCGCAGCATTAGGCTTCGCCGTCACCTGGGCAAAAGGCTGTCCGGGGTCTATCTCCACCGCAGTTACCGTGGCCACCGGATAGCCCTCGGGAAAGCGCCCACCGAGGCCGGAACTCACCAGCAGGTCACCCACCTGTATGTCTTCCGTACTGGCCACGTGACGCAGTTCCAGCGCGTCCAGCCGCCCGATCCCCTCGGCAATCGCCCGCACACCATTGCGGTTTACCTGCACAGGAATAGCGTGCGTCGCATCGGTTATCAGCAAAACCCGCGCACTGTTGGGAGAAACCTCAACGACCTGCCCCATGAGCCCATCGGCATCGATCAGCGGCTGTCCGACGAAAACGCCTTCAGCGCTCCCCTTGTCCAGAACCAACAGGTGGCGGGCAGGATCCGGAGAGACGCCGATCAACTCCGCCACCAGCACATCGTCCTGCAGGATCGCTGAGGAATTCAGCAGCGCCCGCAGGCGCATATTTTCTGCGCGCATGGCGGCCATCTGTTGCACCTTCGCCTCCAGCAGCAACGATTCAGCCCGCAGGCGCGCGTTGTCTTCCAGCAGGCTGCTGCGCGTTACCAGGTTGTCCTCTCCCCAGCCTGCCAGTCGTGCTGGCAGATCTGCCAGCCAGTAAACCGGGAAGGTCGCCGCCGCGGCCACGGACCGAACCGCCGTCAGGCCATTGAACTTGAAGTCGGCAATAATCAGGCAGGCAGCCAGCAGCGCCGCGATGCCCAGTCGGGCACCGGCGGAAGGTTCCTTGATAAAAAGAGGTTTGATGGCAGCTCCTCGTTTGCCTCAGCGGTCGACAGGAGCGCCCGGCTACTCGGTGGAGAGCAGGTCGATGGTATGTCTGTCCATCATCTCCATAGCCATGCCGCCACCGCGGGCGACACAGGTCAGGGGGTCCTCAGCGACAATCACGGGCAGGCCGGTTTCATCGGAGATCAGGCGATCCAGGTCGCGCAGCAGCGCTCCGCCGCCCGTGAGAACAATCCCGCTCTCAGCGATGTCGGCGGCCAGTTCGGGGGGCGACTGCTCCAGTGCGGATTTTACAGCTTGTACAATCTGGGCGAGGGGCTCCTGCAGCGCCTCGAGGATTTCGTCGCTGTTGAGCGTAAAACTGCGCGGCACACCTTCGGCAAGGTTGCGACCCCGGACATCAATCTCCCGCAGCTCGCTGCCGGCAAAGCCACAACCCACTTCCTGCTTTATGCGTTCGGCGGTCGTGTCCCCAATCAGGCTGCCGTACCGTCGGCGCACATGGGAGACAATGGCCTCATCAAAGCGGTCGCCACCCACCCGCGCCGAATCGCTATACACTACACCACTCAATGAAATAATCGCGATTTCTGTGGTGCCACCACCGACGTCGACCACCATGGAACCCGTGGCATCGCCAACGGCCAGCCCGGCCCCGATCGCTGCCGCCATGGGCTCTTCAA
>JAZBPS010000081.1:0-5662 GCA_036353375.1 Halieaceae bacterium
CAGTGGCTGCCGCTGGCGCGCTATGCGGCCTATCGCCGCCAGCATGCGACTGGCCCGGGCTGAGCGTCGCGAGCTGCGCAAAGCTTTCCTGCAGTGCCTCCTCTGAAAGTCCCGACACCCGCGGTCGCACCGCAACCAGGTGGGTGAGACCCAGTGCGGACTGATAGTCTTGCAGCTGCGCTGCCACCTCGGCCGCAGTTCCCAGCAGGCAGATGTCCTCCACGGCTGGCTGCTGCGCCCGGTCCAGCGGGCCGGCGGGCTGGCTGGCGAGCTTTTCGCGCAGCTCTGCCAGCAAGGCCGGGTCATCACTGACAAAAACCGTTCGCATGATGACGCGGGTCTCCGGTCGGGGTTGGCCGTGCTCTGCAAGGGCGAGATCGTGTCGCGCGAAATTGCGTTCAAGCTCGGCAAGACTTTCCAGCGGCGAGGCGAAATAGGGCAGTCCCAGGCGTCCGGCCTGGGCAATTGCCTTGGGACCAAAGGCCGCAACCCACAGCGGCGGATGCGGTCGCTGCAGCGGCAGAGGCACCAGCGGCTGGTCTTCAAGCACCGGTGCACCGGACCACGCCTCGCGCAACGAGGCCAGTACTGCCTCAAAGCGGTTGCGTTTTTCCGCACTGGCCACGCCAAAGGCCTTCAGCATGTCCGCCCGGTAGCCCCGGCCCAGCCCCAGTATCAAGCGCCCGCCGCACAGCTGGTCCAGGCTGGCGGCCTGGGCGGCGGCCAGCAACGGTTCCCGAATCGGTAGCAGCCAGGAGGTGGTGCCCAGTCGAATGGTCCGGGTGGCGCTGGCGGCCACCGCCAATACCAGTAGCGGGTCGGGCAGGGGCGTCGCCGGCGCGAAGTGGTTCTCCGGCAGGAAGAAGCTCTGGTAGCCCCAGCGCTCGGCCATTTCCGCCTGCGCCGCATAGTGCCCGGCATCTGCCTGCGCACCCATCTGCCAGGGCACCAGGCCCAGCGACAACGCCTCAGGCATCGTCGCGGTAAAGACTGCCGGCCTGGCTGACCGCAATCAGGCCCTCCTCGGCGAGATAGCGAATAGTGTCCGCCAGGGTTTCCTCTATCGGGCGGAACTGTACGCCCAGTTCGGCCACCGTCTTGCTGTTATCCATGCGCACCCAGTTGGTGGCGTACACCATGGCCTCGTGGGTGACGGGTATATCCAGCGACTTGCCGCGCAGTCGGCTGACCCAGTCTGCCAACCGTCCCAGGCCCAGCATCACGCCGCCGGGCACCTGCACCTTCTGGATTCTCCTGCCGGTGACCCGGGACAGCGTGTCTACAAACTCTGACCAGGTCAGGAAATGCCCGCCCAGTGGATAGCGACCCGGCGGCGGTTCCCGATCCAGCAGCGCAAGATGTGCCGCTGCCACGTCTCGCACGTCCACCCACTGGTTGCCGCTGGGCAGCACCGGAGCGGCACTGCCGAGATAGCTGCGCAGACCCTGGTGAGGTGCTGTGAAGCCCGGGTCGTCCGGGCCGATCACCGAGGCGGGGTAGGTAATGTGCACCGGCAGTCCCTGTGCCTGCAGATCGCGGACAAAGTTTTCGCAGGCCACCTTGGAATGGGCATAGGGGTTGGCGGCGCTGCCGGGGGGTGAGAATTCGTTCAGGAAGCGCGCGCGGGGATCGTACAGGGCGGTGACACTGGAGACATGGATAATGCAGCGAAAGCCGCGTTCGGCGGCACCGCCCACCACCAGTTCGGTACCACCCAGATTGGTGGCCATAACCTTGTCGGCGTCTTTCTGGTCCACGGACACCATGGCGGCGCTGTGCACCACGGCATCGCAGCCGTCCAGGGCCTTGCTTACCGCCGCCGGGTCAGTGACGTCGCCCAGCACGTAGTCGGTGATATTGCTCCCGTAAAGGCGGCGCAGCTTGTCCTTGTCCCGCGCCAGCAACCGCACCCGGTGGCCCGCTGCCATCAGCGCCCGGGCCGTGTGCAGGCCGATAAAGCCGGTACCGCCGGTGATCATCACGCGCACGCAGCGGTCTCCTTAATCTGCAGTCCGGCCAGGGACTGGCTGACACCGTGGCCGGTTGCGCCTGTACTGTTCAGACGTCGTGATGGCGATGATCCTGATTTGCTGCACAACCCTGTGCTCATCGCTCGACTATAGGCGCTACCTCCGTGTATTGGAAACCCCTGAATGGCGCGGGAATCGCTTGCTGGCAGTGCGCTTGGCTCTCGCTATACACTGCACATAGCGTGAAGGGCCTTGCATGTCGTCTCAACATTCCACACTTGCCACACTCATTCTGCCGGTTGCCAGGGCGCTGCGTACCCAGGGGGTGGATCCCATGGCGCTGTTCGAGCAGGCGGGTATTGATCCGGCCGCGGTGATCAACCCGGACCGGCGCATCCCCATGGAGAATATGCAGGCCCTGTGGCAGCTGGCTGAAGCCGCCACCGGCGATGACTGCCTTGGCCTCGAGGCGGCGGAGGAACTGCAGCCTGCCACACTGCAGGGTCTGGGCTTCGCGATTCTTGCAAGCTCCAGCCTCTACGACGTGCTCAAGCGGCTGGTGCGGTTTGCCCATATTTATTCCACCGGCCTGAATCTCACGCTGGTGGAGAACGGTGAATGGGTGGACCTGCAGTTCATGCACGATGCAGATGTAGCGCCCAGCTGGATCAGCCAGGATTTTTCCATGGGCATTGGCAATGTCCTGTGCCGCCTGACCCTGGGGGAGTATGTCAGCCCGTTCCGCATCGAGTGCAAGCGTCCGCCGCCTTCCAACCCCGATCGCTACGTCGCCCTTATGGGTGCCCCGGTGGAATTCCAGGCAGCGGTCAACCGGGTGCGCTATGTGCGCAGTGATATCGTTGAACAGCTCGCCTCGGCGAATCCGGAGCTGGCCCGGGTCAACGACGAGCAGGCGGAGACTTATCTGGCCAGCTTTACCCGTGTCAGCGTGAGCCGCACGGTGGTGGCAAAGATTATTGAACGCCTGCCGGACGGACCGCCCGCCCAGCAGGCTATCGCCGATGCCATGCACGTCAGCAGTCGAACCCTGCAGCGCAAACTCAAGGAAGAGGGCACCAGCTTCCTCGACCTGGTACAGGATGCGCGCCTGTCACTGGCGAGGAAGTACCTTGCGCAGCCGCAGCGTTCGGTGGTGGAGATTGCCTACCTGCTGGGCTTCTCTGAACCCAGCACCTTCTCCCGGGCATTCAAGCGATGGACAGGGCAGGCACCTGCCCAGTACCGTGCCGCCGCGCTCGCGGAACGCGCGAGCGCCTGATAGTCTTGCTATCCTGTTTTTTCGGGCTGATGCTCTCTTCCAGGGGCGCAAGCCATCACGTGATTCACTGAGTGCGGAGGTGCGCATGTCAATGCTGTTAATCGTTGCAGATCGGGAAGGTGAGCGGCAGGTTGCCCTGTCCCGGGGCCTGGAACTGGCGACAAAAATGGGCTGGGGCGTGCAGCTGGTGGGTTTCGTTTACGAAAACCTCGACGAGGCCGTAAAAGCCTCCGGCGCCGACCGGCAGCAGCTCAAGAAGCAGCTGGTGGGCAAGCGCCGCGCTGAACTGGAGCTGGAGCTGGAAAAGCATCCCAGCGATGTGCCGGTGGCGCTTACCGTGGTCTGGGAGCAAACCATTCACCAGTGGCTGGACAACCAGTGCGAGCGCAAGAATTACGCCGCCGTGATCAAAACCGGGCACCGCAGTGAAACCTTTACCTACACCTCAACCGACTGGCATCTGCTGCGTGAGTGTCCTGCGCCGGTGCTGATCGCCGCCGAGAAAAAGTGGCGGGCCACCAAGCCCATCGTCGCGGCCATCGATCTCAGCGATGACTCGCGCGGCAACAAGGCACTGAACGCGCGCATCATCGAAACCGCCAAGGAGTACGCCGAAAAGCTGGACTGCAAGCTCTATTTGGTCAGTGCGTTGCACATTCCCCGTGTGCTCACAGAGCTGGACCTGGTGGATGAACACAGCCACACCAAGAAGCTAAAGAGCGAGCTCACCCCGAAAATCGCAAAACTGGCCCGGGAGTACGATATTCCGCAGAGCAGTTTCAAGCTCAAGCAGGGGCCCGTGGACAAGGTGATTACCAGTGAATCCGCGCGCCTCAAGGCGCAGCTGGTGGTCATGGGTACCATCGGCCGTCAGGGGGTGAAGGGGCGGTTGCTGGGCAACACGGCGGAAAAAGTGCTGAATATGCTGCGCACAGACGTGCTGGCGCTCAAACCCTGAGCGCTTTATTCCCGGGGTAGTCGCACCTCAAACACCACGCCGCTGCCGTCAGCCCGGTTGGCGGCGCGCACGCTGCCCCCGTGAAACTCCACGATCAACCGCACGATGTGCAGGCCCAGGCCCAGGTGCATGCGCGCGTCGCCTTCCCTGATTGACACCATCGAATCGAACAACTGCTGCTGCATGGCGGCAGGCAGCAGCGGCCCGTCATTGCTGACGGTGATAACGGCATCCGTTGGCGTCTGCGCCAGGCCCAGCGTGATGGCGCCGCCGGCCGGCGTGAAGCTCGCCGCATTGTCCACCAGTTTGTCGAGCATTTGCGCCACCAGGTCCGGCACGCCGCTTACCTCCAGTGCTGCCGGTTCGCAGTCCAGCCGCATCTCAATGTTTCGGTGCAGGTCGCGGTAGGCGCTGGCCAGGGCCCGCAGCAGTGCGGCCAGGTCATAGCGCTCCGGGGTATTGGCGTGCACGCTCTCTTCCAGCCGGCTGGCCTCGCTCATGGCGGTCAGTATTCCAGAGAGGCGCGACAGCCCCTCCCGGGCGCGGGCGACGTAGACATCGGCCTCGGCCCGGTCGGCGTCAATGTTATCCAGCGATGACTGGATAACCGCGATAGGCGTACGCAGCTCGTGGGACAACTTTCGCGAGAGGCTGCGCAGATAGTCGGTGTAATCCCGCAGTCGCTCAATCAGCTCCGCGTACTGGCGCGACAGTTCACCGACCTCATCCCCGGCCTGGCTGACCGGGAACGATCGGGCCAGGCTGCCATCGGGGCGGATGACGTCCCGGCTGGCCCTGGACAGCCGCCGGATGCGCCAGGACAGCCAGCTCGCGTACCCCAGCAGTCCCAGGGCGGATAACAGTATCGCCAGCAGGCTCCAGTACAGCAGCCGCGAGAATGCGCGATCGGTGAGGCTGAGGTAGAGCTCGCTGCTCTGCCGGGCCAGCACCGCACCCAGCACCTTGCCGTCCGCGACCACGGGCGCGGCAGCCACCAGCAGCTTGCGCTGCTCGTAATCCGGCCTGTTGTACCAGGCACTGGCCGGCACGCCGGATGCCAGGGTTTCATCCAGCAACGGCAGGGCAGGCCGACCGACCCTCCCGCTCTCGGGCAGGGGTGCGGCACCGGGGTTGTTCAGCACGGCACGGTACAGTGCCCGCAACAGCCAGGGGGTATCCGCGGTGGCAGCCGGGCGAGCCTGCTCCCCGGCGGTGGCGGCGAGCCAGCCCTGGCGGTCCACAATCTGCAGCGTGGTGTCTGCACGGGAAAACGCCTGCAGTTGCCGGCTGAGGGCCGCAGAGGGATAAACCAGCCAGGGCGGCGGCTTGCGCTGTGCGTTATCCAGGTTCCCGTATCGCGTTGCCGGTGCCGTGGCGTCGGCGGTGACATCCACCAGCTGGAAGCCCAGCCGCTTCCCCAGCAGCGCCAGTGGCAGGCTCAACTCAATGGTGTAG
>JAZBPS010000082.1:0-2350 GCA_036353375.1 Halieaceae bacterium
GCGCCAACCGCTGGTGGAAGAGGTGAGATCGGAACGCGGCGCGAGCTGGATCTCCTCGCCGTCGACGATCACAGGGTCGTAGGTGATTTGCGTCCGCTCCTGCACCTGCACCAGGTCCACCAGGGCGCCATCGGTCAGCAGTGTATACACCACGCGGTCCACCGAGCTGTTTTGCACGACCTGCCGCGAAGGCGCGTGCTCGAGGGCCTCCAGCTGCTCGGGCGTGGCGATGCTTTCATCGGGAAACACGAAGCTGGTGAGCTCCAGCGGCTGGTCGTACTCGATCACCAGGCGCCCACCGACGATGCTCCAGGTGAAGCTGCGATTCTGGGCATTGCCGAAGTTGGAGTCGTAAGACAGGCTGCGACCGGTGTTACCCCCGGTATCGAACTCCAGGATGGAGCCGTTGCGCGCCAGGTAACCGGGTCGCGCCGAGGGCACTTCAAAGTAGCGGCCGGGAAGCTGTTCTGCCACGAAGCCCGGCAACAGTGATTCGTCGCTGAGGATATCGTCTTCGGTGGTATCCACCGCGTCGGCATCTTCGCCGGCTTCAACGCCGGCAATGAAGCTCGCCACGGCATCGGCATCGGCAGCGAAGTCCAGCAGTGCCTCAAAGCCCTCCGGCAGGGCGTAGTCGACGTTGTCCACGATCAGCCTGATCACCGCCGCGAGCTCCAACAAGGCGTCGGCGTCAACGGCAGTTTCCGCCGCCTTCAGTTCCGCCAGCGTGGCCGGTTCCTGGCCGCCGTTGGCCGCTACCGCCAACAGGTAGGCAGCGGTGGTGACATTGGTGATATCGAGCTCGGCGTTGTCGGCCAGGTTGGCAAAGCTGTCGGCCAGGGAAAGAAATTCCAGCGGCTGGCCCGCCTGGCTGGTACCGCGAGCACTGATCCGCACCAGTGCATCGAGCTGGGAGCTGGTGACGTCCAGGCTGTAGAAGCCCTGGGCATCCGCCTGGGTCTGGAAGCTCTGGGTGCCAACGGTGACCGTTACCGCGGCATTGGGCACCGGGGAATCGGTCACCTGGCCGCTGATGGTCCGGGTGACGTCACCACTGCAACTGTCCTCCTCGCTCGCACAGGCAAACTGCGGTACCAGGAACAGGGTGAAGTCGGCGTCGATGAAAGCCTCCAGCTGACCCACCAGGGGAGTGCTGGATATCTGGCAGGGTTCGAGGCTGTCGCCACAGAAATGGCCCGCCGCTTTCAGCCAGCCGGCGAACTCGTAGCCCTCAGCAAGCTCAACGGAGAAGGTTTCGTCAAAGGCCGCGTCCTCGACATCGATGAGGCAGCTCTCGCCGGCATCACAGCGAAAGTTTTCCGACACCACGGCGCCGCCGGCGGCGGGCACCTGTATTTCAAACTTGCAGGCGGTAGCCAGCAACGCGAGGCATGCCACCCCAATCAACCTGAAGATCGTCATGATGTTTGTTCCCCTGAGTAGCCGGAAGCGGGCGTATTACGAAAAGTGTAGGAATCCCGCCTGGTGTATCAAGCCCGGGCTTTGAATTCGCCCAACTGGCTCACAGTTTGGGCGCCACCTGGGTGGCGGCTAGTAGCGCACTCCCGGCGGCGGCGTGAAGCTGTCCAGCACCGCGCGATAGCTCTCCCGCTCGAAGGCAGCAGGGTCGGCGGCGTTGCGATGGCTGAGGCTGCCCTGCATCTGGGCGATCGAATCGTACTCCTTCTCGTCCAGCCACTGCTCCAGCTCCTTAAGGATTGACCGCAAGGCGTCGGGCCCCTGCTGCAACAGCACGCTGCATAGCTGCACGGCATTGGCGCCCACCAGCAGTGCCTTGATGACGTCCTCGGTCTTGTGGAATCCGCCGGTCACCGCGATATCGATCTCCAGGGCACCGCGCAAAATGGCAGCCCAGCGCACCCGCAGCAGGGCCTCGTAAGAATCGGAGAGCTTGAGCTGCGGTTGCACCGCCAGGGTCTCGAGGTCGATGTCGCTCTGGTAGAAGCGGTTGAAGATCACCACCGCATCAGCGCCGGCCAGGTACAGGTGACGGGTGAGGTGCAGTAGCGAGGAGAACTGCGGCGAGAGCTTAACCGCCACCGGGATAGAGACCGCCTCTTCCAGGTGAGCCATCACGTCCAGGTAGCGCCGCTCCACATCGGCGGCGCTTTCCTCGGGATCGGCAGCCACGTAATAGACATTGACCTCGAGGGCGTCGGCGCCGGCGTCCTGCAGGTCACGGCCGTAGCCGGTCCAGCCTTCCTCGCTGACCCCGTTGAGGCTGGCGATCACCGGGATATCCAGGTGCGTCTTCAGCGACTGCAGCTGCTCCAGGTACTGGTCGAGGCTGGACTGGAAATCCGGCTGCGGCGGCAGGAAGGACGAGGCC
>JAZBPS010000083.1:0-9204 GCA_036353375.1 Halieaceae bacterium
CCGGCGACAACGCCCTGGATAATCCGCGCGCGGGGCTTGAGGCCGCGGGCCTTTGCTTCTTCCGCGCTCATCAGCAGGACTGCAGCGGCGCCGTCGGAGATCTGCGACGAGGTGCCGGGGGTGTGCACGCCGCCCTCGTTGAGAATGCGCAGACCTTCCAGGCTCTCCATGGTGGTGGGGCGCATGCCCTGGTCCCGGGTGACGGTTTTGGTCTCGCCGGTGGGTTTGCCGTCTTCGCCCAGTACCGGCGCCTCCACCGGAATAACCTGCGGGAACAGGCCCTCGTCCCAGGCGCGTATGGCGTTGTTCTGGGAGCGGACTGCCAGCGCATCGCAGTCCTGCTTGCTGATGCCGCGGTTGGCGGCGATCCGGTCGGCCGCCTGGAACTGGGACTGGGCCTGGTCCCAGGGCCAGTTCTCGGTGACGAAGTAGCCCGGCCCGTGAATGGCGTTGGCCCCCAGGCCCACCCGGCTCATGGATTCAACGCCCGCGGCGATACCGATATTGATCTGGCCCGCGTCGATCAGGGCAGACACGATGTGGTTACAGGTCTGGGCGGAGCCGCACTGGGTATCCACCGTGCTGCAGCCAGCCGTGTATTCCGTTCCCAGATGCAGCCAGGCGTTTTTTGCCAGGTTGTTGGACTGCTCCCCGGCCTGGGTGACGCAGCCCGCAAAGGTCTGTTCAATCTCGCCGTAGTCCAGGCCATTGCGCTCCACCAGCGCCTTGTAGGTCTCGGCCAGCAGCGCCACGGGGTGTACACCGCTGAGGTCTCCAACCACGGGCTTGCCGCGGCCTATGGGGGTGCGAACAACGTCGACAATAACGGCTTCGGGCATCTTGGGCTCCGTCACAGAAAAAGGGGCAGCGATAATAACAAAACCTGTGCAGGGACTGCGCGCCGGGATTTTGCCCCCGGGATTTCCGGAGTGCTGGTCAGCCTGTTTGAACCGGGACGCTGACAGCAACAGGACAGCCTCGTGCCCACACCGCAGGCAGTGGAAGCGCAGGCCTGAGTCAGGCGGTGCAGGAAGCGTTTGAGTTGATCAGTTGAGGACCATGACATCGGAGGCGGTGTGATCCACCAGCCGCTCGGACGTATTGCCCACCAGCGGGCCCTCCACGCCGTCGCGCCCAACGGTGCCAACCAGAATCAGGTCAGCGTCGATCGCGACCGCGGTGTCGCGGATAACCTCGGCCGGTGCGCCCACGCCAACGTGGACGAATTCTTCTGCCACACCGCAGATGTTCGCCAGCTCCTCTTGCGGCAGCGCCTGTCTGGGATCCTCGTACACCGCCACGATATGCGCCTCCAGCCCGTTGGCATCCGTGAAGCGCTGGGCGAAGCTGATAATCTGGTGATTGAGCTTCTGGTGTGCCTCGTCGGGTGCGTTGGGATACAGGGCTGCCAGTACCCGGCGGCGCTTCCAGTCGCGGCGATTCTTCACCAGCAGAACGGGGCAGGGTGCCAGTCGTAACAGGGTCCAGTCGTAATTGCTGCGAATCCTCGGCATCGCATCGGGCTGCTGCTGGGGATGGCTCTTGAAAATAATGGAGGCAAAGCAACGGGCGGCAGCGGTGGCGGCCTGGCGCCGCCAGTCACTGGCCCACTCGATTTCGCCGGTAGCTTCCACGCCTTCAAACCGCGCCCGCTCAAGGCAGTGAGCCAGCAGTTCCTGCATGGCCCGCGTCCGGCCCTGGTCGCTGTCCCGCTCCCAGGTAAGGCAGAGATAGACATGCAGGCGCGAGCCCGCCATGTGGCAGAAGTCCAGCCCGCGATGAAAAGCAGGCTGCTCGTCCATCGTCGGGTCAATAATGACCATGATCTTGCTGAGCACCGCGATACCCACTGGGCTTGCTCAAAGTGCTACCGAGTGTGAACCGCGCGGGGCTGTGAGAAAATGACGCGCATCAAGGTTGACCCGTTCCGGGAAGCCCGCCACCAGAAGGAGCAAATATGGCTAAGCCAGATCAAGATATTGCGCTGGAAGCAGCGGTTTTTCGCCGCCTGCTGGCACATTTGGACGAGCGCAAGGACGTGCAGAATATCGACCTGATGAACCTTGCGGGTTTCTGTCGCAACTGCCTTTCCAAGTGGTACGTGGCAGCGGCGGAAGACGCCGGGCAGGCAATCGACCTCGCCGACGCTAGGGAACTGGTCTACGGCATGCCCTACGAGGAGTGGAAAGCGAGCTACCAGACGGAGGCAACTGCCGATCAGCGGGCTGCCTTTGAACACGGCGGGAAAACGCCCTGACGGGCAGCGGGTTCCGGCAGGCGGGCCAGCGCTGGCCCCGTGTCAGCCCTGCCGGTGGCTGCGCAGGCTGCGGCGTACTTGCCGCAGTGCTTCAAAGCGATCTTTATACGGTTGCAGCAGCCGGGGCGCGGTGGTGCGGGCGACGTCAGTCAATGCCTCGGGTTGTTCCCGCATGTGCCGAAGACTGTCTCCGAGGACAGACGCGCTCTCGATGGTTGCCTGTACCAGGAACACTTCAGCCACAATCAACTCGTTGACAGCGCGACTGGCCCGCTCGCGCAGGGCAGCGCGCCGACGGCTTCCCAGCCCTTGACCGGGCCGGTGCAGGGCCAGCGCGGTAGTCGCGGTATTGCGGGTCGGTTTGGTGTTGGCCACCGTTTTACCGGTCATCGAGTCTTTCTCCATCGCGTTGCCGCGCGACATCGTCGTTGCAGTGTCAGTTGTCGAGGCGCTTGTGCTGCACGAAAAGCAGCAATTTCAAGCTGCTCGTGCACCGCCGTAGTGCAGGCGGCGCGCATGGTAGCGGGTTTTCGTGGCAGTACAAGCCTTCAGGTTTATAAACAGCAGGATTTGTGCCAAACGCACGTTTTTCGGCGCCTGGCGGGAGAATCAGCCCTGGGATGTGCCCCGATTTCCCTGGGCGGCTGGTCGCCGCCGGCCGCGGCGCCGACGATTGGCTGGCGGCGCACCGTCCTTGCGGCCGTTAGCTCCCCGGGTGTTACCACTGCGGCTATTGCCTCGCGGAGCACCCTGGCCCTGTCCTGCGCGGTGCCGGGGCAGCGCTTGCTCGGGTTCGAACCCGGCAATGTCCTCGCGTGTGACTGCCTGGCCGATCAGGCGCTCGATACCCTGCAGGTAGGCGGCCTCGTCGGCGCTCACCAACGAGTAGGCACGTCCCGCTGCGCCCGCGCGGCCGGTGCGCCCGATACGGTGCACATAGTCCTCCGCCACGTTGGGCAGGTCGAAGTTGACCACCTGGGGCAGTTGCGCAATATCCAGCCCGCGGGCGGCAATGTCGGTGGCCACCAGTGCCTGGACCTTGCCCTGCTTGAAGCCCTCCAGAGCCCGGGTGCGTGCGCCCTGGCTCTTGTTGCCGTGGATGGCTGCTGCCGTGATGCCGGTCTTTTCCAGCTTCTGGGTGAGCCGGTTAGCGCCATGCTTGGTGCGGGTAAAGACCAGCACCTGGTGCCACTGGCGATCCTTGATCAGGTGCGCCAGCAACTCGGGTTTACGGCCCTTGTCCACCGGATACACCCACTGCTGTACGGTGTCTGCGGTGGAGTTGGCCGGGGTGACAGAAACTTCCACCGGATCGCGCATGAACTGCCGCGCAAGCTCCCGGATATCGCCGGAAAACGTGGCGGAGAACATCAGGGTCTGCCGCTGCTGCGGCAGCAGTTTGATGACGCGCCGTATGTCGTGGATGAACCCCATGTCCAGCATGCGGTCTGCTTCGTCCAGCACCAGGATCTCCAGTTGAGACAGGTCCACCACACCCTGGCCGTGCAGGTCCAGCAGGCGACCCGGCGTTGCCACCAGGATATCGACACCGCGCTTGAGGGCCGCGATTTGCGGGTTGATCTTGACCCCGCCAAACACGACCTGTGAGCGCAGCTTGCCGTGTTCGCCGTAGCGCGTAACGCTGTCTTCCACCTGTGCTGCCAGCTCCCGCGTGGGGGTGATGACCAGCGCGCGTATGCCCTTGCCCGGCGCGGTCTCACGTAGCCGCTGCAGCATGGGCAAGGTGAACGCTGCAGTTTTGCCGGTACCTGTCTGGGCGGCGGCCATGACGTCGCGGCCTGCCAGTACGTGGGGAATGGCTTTCTGCTGGATGGGGGAGGGCGTGTCGTATCCCTGCGTGGCTATCGCACGCAGCAGAGCATCGGACAGGCCGAGCTCTTCAAATGTAGGCATGGAGTTGTCTCGGGAAGAAAAAGTGTAGCGGCTGCCAGCGGCAGCGCTGTTGCTCGCGCACTATACGGGTTTGCCCAGGCTATGCAAGGCCCGCGGTTTACAGCGTCTGGCCGCTGCCCTCGCGAACAATGCTCACCGGGTAGGGCGCGCCGAAGCCTTTCCGCTGTATCGCACGCATGTCGGGCACCATGCCGGTGAGTTTTGCCCGGCGGTTGCCCGGAGCGGGATGGGTGCTGAGAAACTCTGCCGGCCCGGCGCCCGAGACCGTTTCCATCTTCTCCCACAGCGTCACCGCAGCGGCGGGATCGTAGCCTGCTTTTGCCGCCAGCTCGATACCGATCTGGTCAGCCTCGGATTCCGAACCGCGGCTGTTGGGCAGCTCGATAGCGAGTTTCGCCGCCAGCGCCGCGCCAGCCAGCGCCGCGCCGCGATTTTCAGAGGCGACGCCGGCGGCCACGACGCCAACGCTGGTCGCCATCGCCACGGACATGCGCTCTGCCGTATGGTTCGCCAGGGCGTGGGAGATTTCATGGCCCATGATCTGGGCAAACTCGTCGTCGGTCAGCTTCAGCTTTTCGAACAGGCCGGAATACACTGCCATCCGCCCGCCCGCCATGCACCAGGCGTTGACCGTCTCCGGTCCGTCGATCAAGGCCACGCTCCACTCCCAGTCCCGGGTGCGGGGGAATTCCTCTACCGCCACCGCGACCAGGCGTCCTGTGATGAGCTGCACCCGGTCTGCCAGCAGGGGGTCGTCCAGCAATTTGTTCTCGGCGTCCAGCTGGCGCACAGTGCTGACGTAGGCCTTGCGGGACTCCACGATGGCGGATTCCGGCGAGATCAACAGCAGCTGCGAGCGACC
Source organism: Halieaceae bacterium (assembly GCA_036353375.1). Taxonomy (GTDB): domain Bacteria; phylum Pseudomonadota; class Gammaproteobacteria; order Pseudomonadales; family Halieaceae; genus JANQIO01. The sequence continues at coordinate 5,034 of JAZBPS010000083.1, forward strand.
GGTGGGGCTGGTGGCGCAGGCGCACAGCAGGCTGGTGGCCAGCAGCAGCGTGATGGCACGCAGGGACAGGCGTAAGCAGGGCATCTTGGGCATAGGAGGCTTCCTGGGGCCGGGTGTAACGGACAAACGCTTTAGCGTTATAACTTTGTCCCCGGGGGTTCTGCAAGGTTCCGGCACAGCGCGGGCGGTTGAGGCATATCAAGTAGTAGAGGGTACGGGCTGGTGCTCACATCGGGCCGGGGCCTAAACTGCTGTGAAAGGTCGGTCACGCCTGTAATGGGGCGGGACTGTCGGGTCCCGCTGTGGCGGCGGCCGTCAACGTCGGAAGGGGATCAATGCGCAATTTTCTCGGCCTTGAGCAGGAGCCTGAAGAAGCCAATGTGGACATCACACCTATGCTGGATGTGGTGTTTATCATGCTGATCTTCTTCATCGTCACCGCAACCTTCATCAAGGAATCCGGCATCGATGTCGACAAGCCGGAGGCCGCCACCGCGGTGATGCAGGAAAACGCCAGTATCCTGGTCACGATTAATGCCAACGACAAGATCTTCATCGACAGGCGCCAGATTGATATCCGCTCAGTGCGCTCCATTATCGAGCGCCTGCACGCCGAGAACCCCGAGGCCTCGGTGGTTATACAGGCCGATGAGGATTCCAAAAACGATACCCTGGTACAGGTCATGGACGCGTCCCGCCGGGCCGGTGTCTACGACATTGCCCTGGGCGCGGTGACCAACTAGCCTCAATCGTCCCTGAGGCGCCTTTCAAGCGTCCTTCAGCCGCCTCTCAAGAAAGCCGGGCGAATTCCTCAGCATTTGCATAGGACGTCTGGGTGCCTTTCCCGGTGACGCTGTGCGAAGCGTAGCGGATAGCCTGGCGAATGGCGCCGGCAATGTCCCCGTCCCGGGACAGGTAGTGGGCAAAGCAGCCGATAAACGCATCTCCCGCCCCTGTGGTATCGACCGCGTCCACCTGCGGCGCGCTGAAATGGTCAGTCTCGTTACCGCGCATCCACAGCGCGCCTTTACTGCCCAGCGTGACGATCAGGTTCTTGAGGCCGCGATTCAGCAGGGAATCCGCCGCGGCATGTATCTGTTCCTCCGTCTCCACCGGCAGGCCGGTGAGGATTTCCAGCTCGGTCTCGTTGGGCACAAAAAAATCGCAGCGGCAGGCGTAGTCCAGGTCCAGTGCCGTGGTGGCCGGGGCCGGGTTCAGTATCACGGGAATGCCGTGGCGGTTGCCGAAATCGATGGCGTGGTAGACAGTCTCCAGCGGGATCTCCAGCTGCAGGATGATCATGGCGCAGGCCGACAGGCGTTCGGCAGCGGCATCGATGTCCGGGGGCAGCAGGTGTTTATTGGCCCCGGGGATAATCAGGATCCGGTTCTGTGATTCGGCGTCCACCCAGATCGGGGCCACACCGCTGGATACGCCCGGCACCTTCTGCACCCAGTCGGTGTTGACACCGTAGTGTTGGAAATTGGCGAGGGTATTATCCGCGAACGCGTCGTCCCCGAGTCGCGCCATCATCGCGACTGGCGAACCCAGCAGGGCAGCGGCCACTGCCTGGTTGGCACCCTTGCCGCCACAGCCCATCTGGAAATCCTTGGCCTCAAGCGTTTCGCCGGCCTTGGGGACGACATCCGTATATGCGATCAGGTCCACCATGCTGGACCCTATAACGGCGATTTCCATGTAGCTCAGCCCTCCTCGTCGACGTCAGCCGCAGGCTCGTCTGGCAGGGCCGCCTCGCTGCCCGGCGTGACCTCGCGGTAGCGGTCCCAGTCTGCCAGCAGGGCGTCCACCACCACGCTGCCTACCAGGTAGGCATTCTCCAGTGCGGCATCCAGGCCCGCATAGCTGTCGTGCTGTTCTTCCCGCAGGTAGTCAGCGGCGCTCTTACCGGGGGGCGGCATGGTGTAGTTGCTGGCCGTGCGCAGCACCAGCAATCGGTCCTTGTTGACCTTGCCGGCCCGGTGCAGGTACTCAAGTGACTGGTAGGTGCCGGTATCCTCCATGGCGGAGCTGACAAACTCACCGACGCTGTCGGTCCAGTAATCCACCCAGTCGTTGGCCCAGCGGTTCATCAGTTTGCCGTGCCAGAAGGTCATGGCAGCCAGCTGGTCGCCGCGCAGCACGAAGGGGGTGCGTTGGGCGACTTCGTGCTCCACGTACAGCTCCCGGGTGGCCGCGAGGCTGGGATGGTCGGGCAGGTCCATGTCCTGGGTCAGCGCAAATGCCCAGTCCACCAGGGCGGGGTTGAGCTGGAACACTTCGCCCAGGCTGTAGTCACTGCGCTCGGCGTCGTCCATGCCCTGGCTGAACAGGGGAAAGTAGCCGTGGTCCCAGTCTTCGGGAATCTCCCGGGCATCAATCTCGTGGGCCAGGTCGCCATCCACCAGGTAGTCCGCCCAGGCCACTGAGCCCAGCGATGCGTCGTTGGGATCAAAGCCGGAAATACCCGCGACCAGCCAATAGGCGTCAGTCAGGTCAAACCGCGGATCGAGGCCCAGGGCCATGATGGAGGCCGCGGAGTTGGCCGTACCCATGCCGGTGACGATACCCATCACACCCGTGTCCTTGTTGACATGGATATCATGATGCATGTGCGGTGCCTTGAAGACCGTATCCAGTTTGCGGCGCTCGTACCAGCGCTGGAATTCGCCCGCCTCGTCGCCGGTATCTTTCCCGGTTTCGAACATGGTCACCACCACCACCTTGATGGGCATGGGCTGGCTGGCTGCAGGCGCGCTCGCCGGCGCATCCTGCGCTGCAACGCTGTCGCGCTGTTCGGCACAGCCTGCGAATACAAGCGCCAGTAACAGCGTTATCAGCAGCCGGGCAGGGCGCGGGAGTGAAGCGGGAGTAGTGAACATTGATAAGACCCCTGATGCAGTCGCTAGCGTGAGTAGATGATAAGGCCCAGTCCCAGGAAGAACAGCAGGAACATGGCAGTAATGTACAGGTTGGTGCCCTCGGGTGCGTCCTTGAACTCCTTCCAGATGAACACGCCCCACATGGCGGCCACCATGGTTGCGCCCTGGCCGAGACCGTAGGAAATGGCGTAGCCCGCTGACCCCGCGGCAATAATGTTGAAGCTGAAGCCCAGCGCCCAGATCGCGCCGCCCAGTATGCCTACCAGGTGCAGTTTCGGCGTGCCCTTGCTGAAATACTCACCCAGCGGGGCGACTTCGCCGGTGACCGGCTTGTACATCAGCGGAATCAGGAACAGCAGGTTGGACAGCAGCAGCCCCACGGCGAATACCACGCCGGCACTGTAGGGGGACATCAGGCCGTCCTGCGGGTTGGCAAACTCCGGCGACATGGAAGCGGCCACCGCACCGTAGAACTGCCCCATGGCGATACCGCAGATAATAGAGATGGCCAGGCCCTTGCCCATGGATTTGTTGCCGTCGTCGGGCAGGCGCTTGTAGATCACCGCGTCCAGCACGATGGCGAGAACCACCAGCCCCACCCCGGTGAACAGCAGTACGGCGTCACCCACCGGGTTGGCGATGTAGTTGTCCACCACGCCGATCACCAGCGCCAGGCCGATCGCCAGCGGGAACGCTACTGCCATGCCGGCAATATCGATTGCCACCACCAGCAGGATATTGGCGAAGTTGAATAGCGCCCCGCCCAGCAGCGCGCTCTTGATGGCCGCGGGGCTGGCCTGGCTGATGTCCGCCGCGAAGCTGCGTCCCTCGTCGCCCATGGAGCCCAGGGTGACTGCCAGCAACAGCGTCAAAAGCACAACGCCCAGGCTGTAATCCCAGTAAAACAGCTGGAATTGCCACTCGGAACTGGCGAGTTTCTGGGTGTTGGCCCAGGATCCCCAGCACAGCATGGTGATAAAGCACATGGCCACGGCCAGGGGGTAGGAGTCGACGATTAGCATGGGCTGCCTCTTATTCTTCTCGATGTTTTTGTGCGTCCGCCGCCTCGGTCCCGGCAAACGTCAGTGGGGGAGCATATACGATCCTGTGCGAGCCTGTCTCAGCCTGAGGCCGCATTTGCAAATATGGCTCGGAACTGAGCGTGTGTGGCAGTGTGCCTATTATCGAGACCGTCTGCGGCCATGGAGAGCCTGCCCCGCTTTATCGGGTACGGCCGCAGTCGAGCCTACAGGGAGAGCCTGCCCCGCTTTATCGGGTATGTATTCACGGCG
>JAZBPS010000011.1:0-7633 GCA_036353375.1 Halieaceae bacterium
AACAGGATGCCGTTGCAGCCATAGATGCCGTAGGCCTCGCGGTAGTTCACTGTGATCCAGTAGGCGTACAGCTTGGCCACGCCGTAAGGCGAGCGGGGGTGGAAGGGGGTTTTCTCGGTTTGCGGCACTTCCTGTACCAAACCGTAAAGCTCGGAGGTTGAGGCCTGGTAGAAACGGGTTTTCTTCTCCAGCCCAAGCAGGCGTATCGCTTCCAGCAGGCGCAGGGAGCCCAGCGCGTCCACGTCCGCGGTGTGCTCCGGTTCCTCGAAGGACACGGCCACGTGGCTTTGTGCGCCGAGGTTGTACACCTCGTCGGGCTGGATTTCCTGCATCAGCCGGATCAGGTTGGAGGCGTCGGTCAGGTCCCCATAGTGCAGGATAAAGTTGCGGTTGTCCGTATGCGGGTCCTGGTACAGGTGGTCCACCCGCTCGGTGTTGAACAGGGAGCTGCGGCGCTTGATGCCGTGCACCTGGTAGCCTTTTTCCAGCAGGAACTCCGCCAGGTAGGAGCCGTCCTGGCCGGTGATGCCGGTGATCAATGCAACTTTTTGCGACATGGTGCTTCCGATGGATGGCAGGCCGTTTTGTAGGGCCAGGCAGTGTTCAATCTGCGGCGATGTTAGCACAGCAGGACAGCGCGGTAGACCGTTGCAGACGGTGTGCGCGAGGCGGGGCCGCTGATCCCCGGCGCCGTTTCGCAGGGCCGGCTTGCCAGCCCCATGCAAACTTATTAGCGTGGCCGTCATGTCTACCGCTAAAGCCTTCATAGAAACAACCCGCCAGGCCCTGCCGGGCGATTACGCTGCGCTGTGAGGCTACTGTCGGTTTTTCTGCGCACCCTGCTGCCGTTGTACGCGGTGGTTATCGGCTGGCTGTCGCTGGCACCGGTATCCGGTGAAGGCTTGCCCTGGGACAAGGCCCTGCATTTTGTCGCTTACAGCGGCTTTGCCGGGTTGCTGTTGCCGTGGACCCGCGCCCGCACGGCGCGGCTTCTGCCGCTGGGTACGGCGGTGCTGGTGTACTCGGCGCTGTTAGAGCTGGCACAACACAGCGTGCCCGGGCGCAGCATGGATGGCTGGGACCTGCTGGCAAACGGGCTGGGCATCACCGTTGGGCTGGGGTGTTGTTGGCTGTTCTTGCGTGTTGCGAGTGATACGCTTAGGTGCTGGGTGTGTGGTGTGTCGCCCGAGACCGGTCAGACGAACCCCGGGCAGTCAGTATGATTGCGTGCAGGCGGGCCAGTAAGCGGCACGTGGGAATGCGTTATCCCCTGCGCCAGATCAGTGTTAAATCAGCTTGACACGCTATGCTGTCAGTATGCGAGAAGTGGGCTAAACTGTTGAAATGATTGCCGAGTTACCCCGTACCCGACCCGAGACGCCGCTGCTGGACAGCATTACCACCCCGGCAGACCTGCGCAAGCTGGACCGCGAGCAGCTGGAGCCGCTGGCCGATGAAATGCGGCTGTTCCTGCTGCGGTCGGTGGGCCAGACCGGCGGGCATTTCGGTGCAGGCCTGGGTGTGGTAGAGCTCACCATCGCGCTGCACTACCTCTACAACACGCCCACCGACCGACTGGTCTGGGACGTGGGCCACCAGACCTATCCCCACAAAATTCTCACCGGCCGCAAGGACCGCATGCACAGCATGCGCCAGGCGGGCGGCTTGTCCGGTTTCCCCAAGCGGTCGGAAAGCGAGTACGACACCTTCGGGGTAGGCCATTCGTCTACCTCTATTTCCGCCGCCATGGGCATGGCCCTGGGGGTGGCGAACGCGAAAGACCCGCGCCGGGTCTGCGCGGTGATCGGCGATGGCGCCATGACCGGTGGCATGGCGATTGAAGCGCTGGCCCACGCCGGCCACGTGAGGCCCAACATGCTGGTGGTGCTGAACGACAACCAGATGTCCATCGGCCACAACGCCGGCGGGCTCGCCACCTACTTTGCCAAGATGTGGTCCAGCAAGACCTACATCTCCCTGCGCGAGGGCGGCAAGTCGGTATTGAAGCGCATCCCGCCCGCCTGGGATCTTGCCAAGCGCACCGAGGAACACATGAAAGGCATGGTGGCACCGGGCACCCTGTTCGAAGAGCTGGGCTGGCACTACATCGGCCCCATCGACGGCCACGACCTGCCCCAGTTGTTGCAGACCATCGAGAACATGCGTTCGCTGGACGGCCCGCAGTTCCTGCATATACAGACCCGCAAGGGCCGCGGCTTCGAGCCGGCGGAGAACGATCCGATCGGCCACCACGCCATCAACAAGATCGACCCGGAGCCGCTCAAGCCCAAGCCCGCAACCCCGGCGGTGAAAAAGCCCAAATATCAGCAGGTGTTCGGCGACTGGTTGTGCGACATGGCCCTGCTGGACGAGCGCCTGATGGCGGTAACCCCGGCGATGTGCGAAGGCTCCGGTATGGTGGAGTTTGCCGAGCGTTTCCCGGAGCGGTTCTTTGATGTTGCCATTGCCGAGCAGCACGCGGTCACCCTGGGTGCAGGCATGGCCTGCGAGGGCGCCAAGCCGGTGGTGGCGATTTACTCCACCTTCCTGCAGCGCGGCTACGACCAGCTGATTCACGACGTTGCCCTGCAAAACCTGGACGTAACCTTCGGCATCGACCGCGCGGGCCTGGTGGGCGAGGACGGTGCCACCCATGCGGGCAGTTTCGACCTGAGTTACATGCGCTGCCTGCCCAATATGGTGATTGCCGCGCCTTCGGATGAGAACGAGTGCCGCCAGTTGCTGTACACCTGCTACCAGCACGAAGGCCCCTCGGCGGTGCGCTACCCCCGGGGCACGGGTCCTGGTGCCGAGATCAAGGCAGAAATGTCCCGCCTGCCCATCGGCGAGGCCATCCCCCGGCGCCTGGGCAAAGACGTGGCCATCCTCAGCTTCGGCGTGTTGCTGCCGGCGGCACTGGAGGCGGCCGAGCAACTGGATGCCACGGTCTACGATATGCGCTGGGTGAAACCGCTGGACGAGGCGCGCATCCTGGAGCTGGCCCGTTCCCACAAGCTGCTGGTGACGCTGGAAGACAACGCGGTGGCAGGCGGTGTGGGGTCTGCGGTGAACGAATTGCTGGTGCGGGAGAACCTGCCCCTGCCCATGCTGAACCTGGGCCTGCCAGATACCTACGTGGACCACGGCAAGCGCGAACTGCAGCTCGCCTGGATTGGCCTCGACGCCGAGGGCATACTGGCGTCCATCAGGGCGCGCATGGAGGTATTGGGTATCGATACCGCCGAGCGCGCGACTGTGAACCTGGCGGCTGACGGGGCGTCGCTGTAGGCCCAAATCGCCCCTGCTGTTCTGGCGGGGGAATTGCTCATACGTTTACTGATTGTTTGCGCCGTGGCTGATCGGGCTGTGGCGCACGGTTTGGTTTTGGGTCCAGTTTTCAGGGAAGTATTACGGGCTCCCTGGTGTTGGTATGCCGCCGACCGCAGTCAACCTGCTCAGGCGACGCCGCCGAGTACCTTGTCGAAAGGATCGGTGGCCTGGCCGTTTTCTATCCAGTCCCGTGCTTCCATGGGCTCGTAGAAGATGCGGAAGCTGCCGCGGTTGATCAGCTTGGCAAAGGTGCGCAGGATGCCGGCGCGCTCCGGGTCCGGGGCCACAATCGATATGCGCGCCGTGCGGGCCATGGGAATGCTGGTCTTGGCAAAATCCACGAACCGCGACACGTCATCGCCGGTGGCGTGGGACAGGTTGGCCTGAGAGAAGTCGATCATCCGGTGATAATCGATATTGTAAAGGGGGTCACGCACCACCAGCTGGCTGGCCGCAATGCAATCCTGAAGCTGCGGCGTGCCGCGCACTTCTATAAAGATACAACCCTGTTCCGGGTCGATGCGATGCTGAATCATTGCCTTGCCGTCCCTCGGTGGTGCTGCAGGCGCACGGGTTCCAAAGCCCGTTCCCGCGTATTCTTGTTGTTATTGGTTTTCTATCGTATGCCTCACAACCGAAAATAACGCCATCGGACAGGGCACCCTCACGGTGCCACATACCACGCACGCACACGCTTGATCAAAATTAATGCAATTCGGCGTACGGGTCCAGTCATAAAACTGTAAAGACCGAACATAACCCGGGCAAAATCCCTTGCAAATGAGGGGGTTATAAACCCTGGTTCCTTATTTCTGGTGGATTGTAAACGCTCACTTACATTGAGTGAAAGTTAGAGTTCCACGTCAAAGAATAGCCCGCCGAGCGATGCACTACGGGTCGCACTCCCCGCCGTCATTCCCGCGCAGGCGGCGGCCCGCGCAGGGGAATCCAGTTTCTTGATCGTGCGCTGGATCCCCGCTTACGCGGGGATGACGGTGGAGTGACTGCGGTTTCGAGGGATGCGCTCCCCGCCGGCATTCCCGCGCAGGAGGGAATCCAGTTTTTTGTCGTGTGCTGGATCCCCGCTTATGCAGGGATAACGGTGATGCGGAAGGCGGGGGTGACGGTGGCTTTGCGGGTGGGGCTGACTTTGTTTTGATGGTCAGTTGCCCATCCTCGATCACCCATGGCCTGGCGTAAGCAACTCCCTGCGGTGCAGGCTACTCGGCATAGCCCGGCGGGGGCTGGAAGCCGCGGTGGTGTTGCTCCAGCATGGCAGCCGCCGCCAGCGCGGTTTTATCCTCGAGATAGTCGGCGACAACTTGTACGCCGATGGGCAGGCCCTCGGAAGACGTGGCGATGGGCACATTCGTCACCGGCAGCAGGGCGTTCAGGGTCAGACCCGACCAGTCGATCAGGTCCAGGTAGGGGCGCTTTTCCCCGTTCACGGTGATGGTGCGGGCGTGCATGTCCGGTTCGTGGTTGTGGGGGAAGGCCGTGCAGAACACGCTGGGGCACAGCAGCACGTCGTAGCGCTCGAAGAAGGCGGCCCAGGCGCGACGGATGTGCTGGCGCGTTTCCATGATGTGGCTCCACTCCCAGTGGGACAGGGCAATGCCGCGCGCCTGCAGGCCGCGATGGCTGCTGTCGTCGGGGGCCAGGGTGTTGGCGAATTCGCGCATCATGGTCACCACCTCTGCCGGCATGCCGCCGCTGATGGCGGCGCTCAGGCCCAGAGCGTAGTTCACCCGGTTCTGCACCGGGTCAATATCGGGCCGGGCGCTGCGATCGACGGTCGCACCCGCGCGCTCCAGGCTGTCGGCGGCGGTCTCAATGGCATCGCGTATCTCGGTGTCCACCGGGCAGAAGGCATCGTCCGACCACACGGCTACCCGCAGGTTTGCTATATCTCGCGTGCGGGCGTCGGGTAGCGACAGCTGCCAGGCCTTGCCGTCCTCAGGGTTGGGCGCCACCAGTACGTCCAGGGCTTTCTCCAGGTCTGCGGGGTTGGTGCCCAGCGGGCCCACCACGGACAGGTCCGATTCGCTCAGCACGTTCTCCCCCGGCGGCAAGTGGCCGCGCTGGGACACAATGCCGTAGCTGGGCTTGTGGCCGAATACGCCATTGAAGTGGCTCGGGGTGCGGATGGAGCCGCCGATATCGCTGCCCAGTTCCAGGGGTGTCAGCCCTGCCGCCAGGGCCGCGGCAGCGCCGCCGGAGGAGCCGCCGCAGGTACGGCCGGTATCCCAGGGGTTGTTGCTGGTGCCGTACACCGCGTTGAAGCTCTGCAGGTCCTGGCTCATAAAGGGCACATTGGTCTTGCCGAAGATGATGGCGCCGGCGTCCACATAGCGTTGCACCGCCAGGGCGTTCGCGGCGGGTACGTTGTCCTTGCAGTCCGGGATGCCGCCCACCGTCACCAGGCCCTCGGTACAGAGGGCATCCTTGATGGTCATGGGTACGCCGTGCAGGGGGCCCCAGTCCTCGCCCTTGGCGGCTGCGGCGTCCGCTGCGGCCGCCCGGGCGCGGGCGCGGTCTGCATCCAGCGCCACGACCGCATTCAGTGCCGGGTTGTGTGCTTCTACCCGCGCCAAAAAGAATTCCAGCACCTCGACGGCGCTGAGGGTGCCGGCCTTGATATCAGCGGCCAGGTCGAAAGCGGAGCGGTAGAGGATATCGGGCATGGTGAGTGTTCCGGGGATGCTGAAAGGGCTCGCAGTATGCCGCGATTGCGTCAGCGGTGATAGCCGTCGGGGTTCTGCTGCTGCCAGCGCCAGGCGTCCCGGGCCATGTCGTCCATGTCGTACTGGGGCCGCCAGTCCAGTTCCATTTCCGCGCGGGCGGCGTCGGCAAAGTAGATGGCAATGTCGCCCTCCCGTCGCGGCGCGATACGGTAGGGGATCTCCCTGCCCACCGCACGCTGGAAGGCCGCGTGTACCTCCAGAACCGAGTACGGTCGGCCGGTGCCGAGATTCAGGGTGATCAGCCCTCGCTTGTCCCACAGCAGGTCCAGCGCCCGCACATGGCCCCGGGCCAGGTCTACCACGTGGATGTAGTCGCGCACGCCGGTGCCGTCCGGGGTGTCGTAGTCGTCGCCGAACACCATGAGGTGCTCCCGTTTGCCGATGGCCACCTGGGTCAGGTAGGGGGTGAGGTTGCCCGGCACGCCGGCGGGGTCCTCCCCGATCAGGCCGCTGGGGTGGGCTCCCACCGGGTTGAAATAGCGCAGGCAGGCGGCGTTCCACGTCGGGTCCAGTTCGTGCAGGCGCGCGAGGTATTGCTCCACCGCCAGTTTGGTTTCGCCGTAGGGCTGCGCCGGTTGTGTCGCAGCGGTTTCCGGGATGGGTTCCGCACTGGAAATGCCGTACACCGTGGCCGAAGAACTGAACACGATGTTCTTCACACCGTGGGCTTCCATTACCTCGCACAGGGCGATGCTGCCGTTCAGGTTTACGTCGAAGTACAGCTCCGGGTCGGCAACCGACTCCGCCACCGATTTGAGACCGGCGAAGTGCACCGCTGCATCGATGGGGAACTCACGGAATACGGCATCAAGCGCCTCGCGGTCGCGCACGTCTGCTTCAACAAACAGCAGGTCGCGATGGCTGATCTGTTCCACCCGGCGCAGGGCCTCCTCGCAGCCGCTCAGGAGGTTGTCGACCACTACCACGCCGTAGCCGGCCTGCAACAGTTCGACGCACGTATGGGAGCCTATATATCCTGCGCCGCCCGTCACCAGGATGGTCTTCAACTGCTACAATCTCCGTTATCCTTTTCAAGCGATTCGAGTCTAACGAATGGCCAAACGCAAAAACATTGATTTCGAAGCCTCCCTGGCCCAGCTGGAAGTGCTGGTGGACCAGATGGAGGACGGCGACCTGACCCTGGAGGAATCCCTCAAGGCCTTCGAGCAGGGCATGAAGCTGACCCGGGACTGCCAGGCGGCCCTGAAAGAAGCCGAGCAGAAGGTGGAAGTGCTGATGCAGCGGGGCAGCGAAGTGATCACCGAGCCCCTGGACGATGTCACAGATGAGGACGACGAGGACGGCGTCGGCGGCACGTCATGAGCGCCCCGTCAGACCGGCTCGCAGCCCTCAAGCGCCGCTGTGACGGCGTGCTGGTGGGCTTGCTGGGCCACGGCAACAGCGAATTCGCGGCGGATGCCGGGCCCCACCTGGTGCGCCTGTTCGAGGCCTCTGCCTACGCCCTGACCCGGGGCGGCAAGCGCATCCGGCCGCTGCTGGTGTATGCCGCCGCCGAGGCGGTCAACCCGGAGAGTCTTGCGAGCGGGGGCGATGGCGAA
>JAZBPS010000084.1:0-12163 GCA_036353375.1 Halieaceae bacterium
CACAAGTAGATTTCAACTACAGCGATCCGGTGGATCCAGGCGGCACGTTCAGCCAGCTTGATAATGGCCTGCGTCTGCAGATTAACCCGGTGGATCAGCCCGTGGTGGCGCAAGGGATATCCCAGATATCCCTGCCGTCAAGCACCTTTATCCATGATGACCCCTTCGCAGGAGTGTCTGTAGAGGCCACGCTGGCGGATGGCTCCGCGCTGCCCGACTACATCAGCTTCAATCCGAATACCCAGAGCTTCGCTGTGGACGGCGAGGCTGCCTTTATGGAGGGAGTGACAGGGGTTGATGTGCTCCTGGTGGCAACTGATGACCGCGGACAGACAGCGACGGGCAGTTTCCGTATCGAGGTGATTGACGAAGCCGCGGCGATAAATGCCGGATTGGCATCAGACGATGATGGCGGCACTGATGATGTGGCGCCGGCAGCGGCGGGTAGTGCTCGCCCGGGTGATGATTCGGGCGACGCGGGCGAAGGCGTGCAACTCGCCGGCGATGCCGAGGCTGATTCTCCTGTCGCAGACTCCCAGGAGCAGCTCATTCGCCTGACGGTGAACCTGGATAGCCAGCGCGTGTTGGCTGAAGGTGGTGCGACGATTGCGCTGCCTGCGAACACCTTTGAGCACAGTAACCCGGATGAAGAGCTATTCGTCGAGGCCACGTTGATCGACGGCAGTGCGCTGCCTTCTTACGTGGTGTTTGATGCCGACGCCATGACCTTCCTGATAGATGGCGAGGCTGCAGCAGCCGCCGGTCAGACCGAGATCACGATACTGCTGGTGGGCTATGACGCCGCCGGCAACAGCGCCAGCGGTGTTTTCGTTGTACAGGTTGAGTCACTGGAAGATGCAATTGCAGGCTCTGAGGGTGACGCGGACGCGGTCAGTGAGAATGCGGAGCTTTCAGGTGACGCGGTGCCGCTGGACGCAGATGCGGCCGTTAACGAGCAAGACGCCTCTGGCAACGAGGAGGCAGATGGCCAGGACGCGGCTACCGAGGAGGAGCAACAGGCCAAAATAAGGGAAAACCTGGATTCACAACTGGAGAAAGCTTCACGCTATACTTTCGTCGACAAACTTGAGCAGCTGCTGGACGATATCAAGAACCTGTTCACATAACGGGTGGAAAAGGGGTGGAAGCCTCGGAAGCTGTTCACATAAATACAATAAAAACAAATGCTTAAAACCTGGTTTGGGTAATATGTAGGGGATTACATACCCATTACCTGTTAGGAGCGTAGTTCGACGTGTTGTTAAGGTTCGGGCGGTTGGCGGGCATCTGCCTGTTGGCCGGCTGTGCAATGAATCCCCAGCCGCTGTCGGAATCAGACGTCACCGACGTGCTGGCTGAGGATCAGGAACTGATTGCGCAGTTCCGTGCGCCTCTGAATGGGCCGGTGAGCCTGCACGAGGTAATGTCCCGTGCTGTCCTTAATAATCTCGAACACCGTGTCGCCCGCATGGAGCAGGCCGTCGCGCTGGGAAGCTTCGAGCTGGCGCGTTACGAGATGCTGCCGCAGCTGGATGCGCGCTACGGGCGCTATTCGCGAAACAACCTCAACGCCTCGACTTCCATTTCTGTCGCCACTGGCGAAGAGTCCCTGGAGGCCTCAACCTCGCAGGAAAAAGACCACGATATAGGCAATTTCTCAGCCTCCTGGAACTTGCTCGATTTCGGCGTCAGCTACTACCAGGCGCAGCAGGAGGCGGATCGCTATCTGATTTCCCGGGAATCCCGCAAGCGAGTCCTGGCAAACCTGCTGCAGCAGGCACGTATGCTGTACTGGCGGGCCTGGGCTGCGCAGCACACCGCGGACGACGTGGAGCGAGTGCTCGCCGAGGCAAAACAGGCCTATGCTGAGGTGTCGCAAGTCATCGAGAATCGACAGTACACCAGTATCCTTCCGAACCTGCGCATGAAGCGACAGTTGTTCGATCTGATCCGTGAGCTGGAGACCCTGGCTGAAGACCTCACCGAGGCCCGCATCGAACTGGCGCAGGTGATCAATGTACCCACGCGTTCGGATATTCGACTGGAAGGCCTGCAGCCGCAGGGAGACCTGGCGGCCCTGGACAGCCTGCCTGCGCTGCCGGAAATCGATGAGGATCCGGTGCAGATGGAGATCACCGCGCTGTACAACAGTACGGAGCTGGCCGAGCAGATCTACAATGTCCGCATTGACCAGGCGGAAACCCGCAAGGCGCTGCTGCGCCTGCTGCCCGGTGTGGAGATCTCCTACAACAACAACTACGACTCCAACAATCTGCTGGTTTTTAACAACTGGACCGAGATGGGCGCAGAGGTCAGCTGGAATCTCTTTAACCTCGCCACGACGAAGCAGGTGCTGGAGAGTTCAGACCTGCGCGAGGAGCTGGCCCTGCAGCGCAGGCTGGCAGTGAACATGGCGGTCGTTACAAAGCTTAATTTAGCGGTTTATCAGTACAACATTTCCCTGCGCAAGCTGCGGCAGGCGCGGGAAGTGAAAGCCATTGACAGTGAGATTGCAAAACACACCCGCAATGCCGCCATTTCCACGGCGGCGGCCAAGGTGGAGAGTGTTCTCACTGCGGCGGCATCACTGCGCACCGACTTGAGTCTGCTGCAGGCATATGCGGACGCACAGTCGGCCTACGGCGCTGTGCTGGTAGCGCTGGGGTTGAACCCGGTTCCTGAGACCTATATGAATCTTGAGGTTCATGAGCTCTCTAACCTCATCGCCGCTTACGACCGCACCTGGCAGGGCGGCAATATACCCATCGTTGGTCTCTAGGCGGTACAATCGGGCGAACCGTTCCGCAGCCCAGGCCAGGGAGCAGCGCATGAAGAACATCCAGCCAGTCGCGCACGTTATCGCGCTGTTGTTATGTTGGTCCGCAATGACCACGGCGCAGATATCAGAAGAAGACTTCGACGATGTGCTCTTGCCGGGCCTTGAGACTAACGTTGTGCGCGCACAGCTGGTGCCTTTGAACAAGGGCGTGTTCTCCGCGGGCATAGCGGCAATCGTGGAACGGGTTGCCGTGCAGGAAGGGGAGCTGGTCAAACAGGGCGATTTGCTGCTGAGTTTTGACTGCGACCAGATCGAGGCGGCGCGCGACACGGCCGCCGCCCGGGTCAAGAGCGCTGAGGCAACCCTGGAAGTGAATCGCGAGTTGGTCAAGCTCAATAGCGTAGGGCCCCTTGAGGTTCGCCTTAATGAGGCAGAGTTGGAGGGCGCTAAAGGCGAGTTGGCCTCAGTGAACGCCCAACTCAAGAACTGCGAAATTCGTGCTCCGTTTGACGGTGCCGTGACCAGCCGGGCGGTAGAGTCCTTTCAGTTTGTTGAAGAGGGCGCCGCCCTGCTTGAGTTGGTATCCCGCGATGCACTGGAGGTGCGGATGTTGATGCCCTCCACCACGCTGTCCTGGCTCGAGGTTGGCTCTGGCTTCACCATGTACGTGGAAGAGCTGGAACTCATTATGCCTGGAAAGATTGTACGCATAGGCGGCGCAGTAGATCCGGTCAGTCTTACAATCCCCGTCTTCGGCACACTAAGCGAACGCGATACCGCCTTGCTGCCCGGTATGAGCGGTCGTGTTGAGTTCGACACATCGGGCCTTGACTGATGGCAGCGGGCGGCGCCGAGCAGCAGCTAAAAGCCCTCGCCAATCTGCTGCTGCTCCAGCAGCGGCTGAGAGAGGCCAGCACGGAGGCCGAACTCAGCTTCCTGCTCGCCAATGACACCCGAACCCTGATTGACTATCGAAGCTCCGTCCTGTGGCTGGCCAGTTCCGCAAGGCCGGGTGGGGGATATATCACGAGCGTATCCGGCGCAGTTGATCACGACGATCGCTCACCCTACGTGCAATGGATGCGGGCGCTTTGCAAGGCACTGAATAACTACCGGGAACCTGAACCCAGGGCCTTTACCAAGGCAGAGGCGCCGGACGGGCTTGAGGGTCAATGGGATGAGCATGGTGATACCTTGTTGTACTGGTGTCCGATCTACTCCGGCTCTGGTTACTACATCGGCGCGCTCGCATTCTGGCGTGACAAACCCGTGCAGGATGCGCAGCAACGCATTCTGAAATTCTGGCTGGCGGCGGCCGGGTACAGTATTTCCGCGATACGCGGTAAGGCCTTCGCCCGTCCGAAAATGCTGTGGACACGTCGGCGCAAGCGCATCGCCGCCGCGGTTGGTATAAGCCTCGCCCTGATGATGTTCTTTCCGGTCAGGCTGTCTGTATTGGCACAAGCGGAAATCGTGGCGCGGGACCCGCTTGTCGTGCGCTCGCCGCTGGATGGCATCATCGACGTGATACACGTCAAACCCAATACCCTGGTGGAAGAGGGCGACATGCTGCTGTCGCTGGACGACACCGAGTTGCTGACGCGACTCAAGGTCGCGCAGCAGGCACTTTCCATCAGTCGCGCCCAGTATCAGCAGGCGGGGCAGTCCGCAAGCTTCGACCGGGAGGCCAAGGCTTCGCTGCGTGTGCTGGCGCTGGAGATCGAAAAGCGGGAAGCCGAGGTTGAATACGTTGCGTCGCTTATAGAGCGCAGCAAGGTGCAGGCAGAGCAGACCGGCGTCGTTATCATGCCCAGCCCCGATGAACTTATCGGCAAGCCGGTTACGACAGGTGAACGTCTTTTGACCATCGCGGACCCGGGTCGCACGCAGTTGGAAGCGTGGCTGCAAGTCGGTGATGATATCCCGCTGGTTAATGGTGCGGAGATCCAGTTTTTCCCCAACGTCGCGCCTGACAAAAAGTTCACTGCAAGCCTGGAACGCATGGATTATCGCGCTTCCAACACAGATGCGGGGGAGCTTGCTTACCGGATTCGCGGTACCTTTGAGAACCTCGAAACCCTGCCTCGCATCGGCATGCGAGGTACGGCGAAGTTATACGGCGACCGGGTCACGCTGGGCTACTATCTCTTCCGGCGCCCCCTCGCCGTGCTGCGGCGCTGGGTCGGGATCTGATCCGTGGGCCTGCCTAGGAACCTGCGCCAGGAACTGGAGCTCATCGAGGTGGCGCCGTTTGAGGATGGTTCGCCCCGATGGCGTCTCTACGACCCCGCCGCCAACAAGTTCTACGACCTCGGCTGGCTGGAAGTTGAGATACTGCAAGAGCTGCGTAGCAACCTGGATCCAGAGCTGAACAGCGCGGGACTCGCAAAAATTGTGGCCGATCGCGCGCACGTGCTGTGCAGTTCGCAGCAAATTGACGAGTTCATCGAATTCCTTGAAGAGCACGACCTGTTCTGGATCGAGGGTGAACGTGCTCTGGAGCACCGCAAGCGCCTGCGCACGCCGCGTTGGAAGACGATGCTGCAGGGTATCTGGCGGCAATACCTGTTCTTCCGGGTACCTATTCTCAATCCGGATCGCCTGCTGGATCGCATCATGCCGTATGTGGGCTGGGCTTTCCGGGCCAGGGCGTGGTGGGTTATAGGCTGGATCGCCCTGTTCGCCATCTATCTGACCTCCAGGCAGGCTGACTATTTCTTCAATACCTTTGTGGGGTACTTCACGCCGCAAGGCCTTGTCTATTTTGGCCTCGCAGTGATTCTTGCCAAGGTGTTACATGAATTCGGGCACGCGCTCGCCGCCAGACGCTATGGCTGCTCGGTTCGTGCCATGGGCGTGGCTGTGTTGGTTTTCTGGCCCATTCTCTACACAGATACAACGGATGCCTGGCGGCTTCGCTCCCGACGCAAACGCGCAATGATCGGTGTAGCTGGCATGGTTGTTGAGCTGGGCCTGGCTGCGGTGTGCCTGCTGCTGTGGAACTTCGTGCCGGACAGTTTTCTGCGCAATATCCTGTTCATGATGTCCACGACGACCTGGATCATGACCCTGGCCATCAACCTCAATCCCCTGATGCGGTTTGACGGTTATTACATACTCTCTGACCTGACCGGCGTCGAAAACCTGCAGGAGCGCGCCAATGCGATGGGCCGCTGGCGCCTGCGAGAATGGTTGTTTGGCTATGGGCGCAAGTCGCCGGATCCGCGACACCCCTGGCTTGCATACTTTGCCTACGCGATGTGGGTGTATCGGCTCTTCGTCTTTTTCGGTATCACCTATATCGTCTATACCTATTTTTTCAAAGCGCTGGGCGTCGTCCTGGCGGCCGCGCAGGTTTTCAGGCTGCTGGTAGTGCCTATCGGGCGCGAGGTGATGAACTGGTGGGCCTGGCGTGGCGATGCCTCACCGCTTTCGCTGCGGCGCAGCGGCATAGCTTTGGGTATTGCGGTTTTGCTGGTGCTGCTGCCCGTGGATCGCAAGCTGGAGCTCCCGGGCTACTGGCAGGCGCAGTCAGTAGTAACCCTGTACGCCCCGGTGCCCGGCCGCCTGGCGCTGCTGCCTGATGAGGACACCGTTCTCGTGGAGGCCGGCAGCGAGCTGATCAGAATTGAATCTCCCGATCTGCAGTTCCAGTATGACCAGGCAGGCCACGATTTGCGCGCCAGTCGCTATCAACTTGAGCGAACCAGCTTCGGCGCGGGCCTGGCCCAGGAGCGCCTGTCCTTGCAGGCAAAGCTGCAGGGGGCACTGGAAACACAGGCGAACCTGCAGGCACAGCTTGACAATGCCAACCTCTCGGCACCGTTCAGCGGTCGCATAGCGGACCGGCAGCCTGATCTTCGCGTCGGAGACTGGGTCCAGAAGGGTGACAAGTTACTCACGCTTGTCGATGACGCTGCCGGTGAGGTGGTGGCCTTTGTGGGCGAGTCTGAGTTGCGCGCAATTCCGGCTGGCGCCACCGGCCTGTTCTATCCCGAAGGTGGTACCCGGCCGCCCCAGCGCGTGGAGCTGGTGCAAGTGGACGATTTTGCGGTGGATGCGCTTGCCCACCCTTATGTGGCGTCCACCTACGGGGGCGGTCTCGATGTCAGGGACGGCAAGGACGGCGAGCTGATTCCACAGCGGGCTACCTACCGAATCGAATTGGCCGCCCCAACCCCGGTCAAGGACAGAGTTCTGCGTGGGCAGCTTGTGCTGGACGCGGAGGGACGCTCGCTGGCGCTTGTATTCTGGCGCCAGATTCTTGGTATATGGAGGCGAGAAAGCGGCATATGACGCGAACTTACGGCAGTTTACTGTTCTGTTTCTTGCTCGCACTGCTTGCGGCTTGTTCAGGCACCCGTACGGCTGAAAACGTCGCGATCAGCGACGAGGCAGCAGGGCTTCTGCAGCGCCACGCCCAGGTGATTATGCGCATGCGGCCGGTGCGCGCGACATCGGTGGGGATCTACGACGAGGACATTGGCCTGCGGGTTGCCGATGCCATGGATGATTACAGCGCGGGCCAGATGCGCGAGTGGCGGCGCGCAGTACGCAAAATGCGATCGGAGCTGGCCGCGCTTCCGGACCAGGCAATAACACCGCTGACGCGGGATGCAATGGACGAAATCTACAGTGTCTATCAGGGCGCACAGGACATTCCTTTCGGCTATGTAGATGCGGCTGGGCGCCACCGCCCCTACATCATCAACCAGATTGAACACCCGCTGCAGCACGTACCGTACGCTATGACGGAGTTTCAACGCGTGGAGAGCGCGGAGGATGCTGCGGATTACCTGCGCCGCATGTGGGCGCTATCCTCCCTGGTAGACAGCGTGCTCGGCAAGTTCAACTTTGATGCGGACGCCGGCTGGCTGCCCCCCAGGCCGGTGCTGGAGGGCGGTCTTGCATTTCTGGAAGGGTTTGTCGACCAGCCAGCAGATGAACATCCGCTGGTTACATCGCTGCTTGAGAAGGTGGACACAGCGGGGACGTTCAACGCAAAACAGCGCGAGCAGATACGCAACGAAGCCATCGCCGTGATGCTGCGTATGGTGTACCCCGCCTATCGCAACGCCGCAGATGCCGTGCGGTTACGGCTACCGGAAGCGCCTCAGGAAGCCGGTATCTGGGCGCGGCCACTGGGCGACGCGTTCTACGTTAGCGCCATTCGGAACGAGGCGCTGACCTCGCTATCTGCCGAGGAAATTCACGACATCGGTCTCGCGGAGGTCGAGCGCATCCTGCTGGCGATGGACACGCGACTCCAGGGTCTGGGCCTCTCCGAGGGCAGCGTTGCGGCCCGCATGCAGCGGCTTGCAACGGATTCTGCCTACCTCTACCCCGAAACTGATGCGGGACGCGCAGCTCTGTTAGCCAGGGTGCAGGACACCGTTGCGGATATGCAGCGCCGCCTGCCCGTGTATTTCGGGCAGTTGCCTGACCAGCCTGTCAAAGTCGAACGCATGCCGCTTGATCAGGAGGCCGGTGGGGCCATGGGCGTCTACTGGGGTCCGCCGGTAGGGGGCGGGGCCCCCGGGCTCTTCCTACTCAATATGCGCTCGATGGCCGAGCTTCCCTGGTTCACCCTGCCCACGCTGGTGTATCACGAAACGGTGCCAGGCCATCATCTGCAGACTGCGCTGAGTCGCACAAGACCTGATCGTCCCTTGCTCTGGCGGGTGGCTACCAACAGTGCATTCAGTGAGGGCTGGGCTCTGTATGCCGAGCGGCTGGCAGCGGAGATGGGTGTGTACCAGGATGATGTCGCCGCCGATCTCGGTCGTCTGCAGTATGAGCTGCAGCGCGCGGTGCGACTGGTGGTCGATACCGGGCTGCACTACAAGCGTTGGTCAGTAGATGAAGCGTCAGCCTATATGAGCCGCACCCTCGGCAGAGGTGAGCAGGAAACGCGCGCGGAGGTATTGCGTTATGTCGTGTGGCCTGGGCAGGCGTTGTCGTACACCTTAGGTATGCGGGGCATTCTCGAATTGCGGGCAGAGTTACAGGAGGCGATGGGTGAAAATTTTGAGATCCGTGATTTTCACGACCGTGTTCTGGCCATCGGCCCGGTGTCGGTACCGCTGCTCAAAAAACACTACCGGGATAGTGCTGCGGTGCAGCAGACTGCGGCGACACCTTAACATTCAGCCCAGGTCAGTCGAAATGCGCCCTGTCGCGATCACCACTCACCGGTGTTCTGCATGGACTGCCAGGGTTCCTGGGGCGGCAAGGCGTCACCTTTTTGCAGCAGCTCAATGGAAATCCCGTCGGGTGAGCGTACA
The DNA here is from genome assembly GCA_036353375.1 of Halieaceae bacterium. Lineage (GTDB taxonomy): Bacteria > Pseudomonadota > Gammaproteobacteria > Pseudomonadales > Halieaceae > JANQIO01. Next base: position 9,064 of record JAZBPS010000084.1, read on the forward strand.
AAAGCCATATGGCCGTCCCGTGGCGGTCTGTTGATAGTCACTCCGCCATCCATGAGGCGCTGGCAGGTCGCGTAAATATCCTCGACCCGGTATGCCAGATGGCCGAAATTGCGGCCCCCGGTGTATTCCTCCGGGTCCCAGTTGTACGTGATTTCCAGCAGCGGTCGCTTGTGTGACTGTGCAGCCTCCGCGTCGCCCGGCGCAGCCAGGAACACCAGCGTGAAGCGGCCGCCCTCGCTGTCGTGCCGATTAACCTCTACCAGACCCAGCTTGTTGCAGAAAAAATCCAGTGTCGCGTCCAGATCGCTGGCGCGCACCATTGTGTGCAGGTATTCCATGATGCAGGACCCTGTCAGGCATGTGAGTCCAGCAGTGTATCGGGTTGCGCGGAGGGCTGGCTATCCCGTGCTGCTTCGTGTGCCCGCAGGGCGGCAGCGCGACCGGCCAGCCGGCCGGAGAAGGTGGCATCGCCCACTGACATACCGCTGGAGTAACCCTCCCCGCGCCGTACCACGCCACAGGCGGTGCGCCCTGCTGCATACAAGCCCGGGATGGGGTCGCGCAGCGGGTCTACCACCTCGCCATCGGGCAGGGTGTCGAGGCCGCCCAGGGTGAAGTAGGGCCAGAAGGCACCGCGCCCCGGGGTGACGTCCAGCGCAACCAGCGGCGGCTTAAGGGGCTCAAGCCATTCCGAGGCTTTGTGGAAGAACGGATCTTCGCCCTCGGCGGCAAATCGGTTGTACAGCTCCACGGTTGACTCCAGCGCACCCTCAGGCAGGGAAAGCTCCTGCGCCAGTTCTTCGACGGTCTCGCCCGTGGCCACAACCTCGGCTGCCATAAAGTTAAGCTTCTCGTAGTCGCCGTACTGATCGACGGTGACGATAAAATAGTGCCGCTCGCCCCCATCGTTGAGGATGGCCTCGCCCAACCGGGAGTGATACACATCTTCATTGATGATCCGCTGGCCTTTGTCGTTGACCAGAATGCCGTAGGTGATGGTGGCCGGTGGATAATAGGGCAGGCTGATAAAGCCCTCGTGCATGTTGATTGCGGCAGCGCCTACCCCCATGCCCATCAGGATACCGCTGCCGGTGTCTCCAGGGTTGCCGATGGGCTGGGTGCCTGCGGCAAGCTTGGGTGCGTACTTCTTCAACATCTCCTCGTTCATGACGAAGCCGCCAGCGCACAGCACAACGCCACCCCGCGCGCGGACGGCAACCTCCTGCTGGTCCTTGCGCACAATGATGCCCTGCACCTCATTGTTGTCATCTACCACCAGGGTGAGCGCACGCGTCTCGTACTCGACGGTAATCAATGGCCGCTTCTCTACGTTCTCCGTGACAATCTTCATGAACAGCGGCCCGCCGTTGTCGCCCTCCACGTAAAGATTGTGTCCCCGCGGCGCAGGGGCTGCGGCCTCTTTGAAAGGCCAGGCTTTCTCACTCCCGGTGTACAGCAGGCAATCGTCGGTGAGACACATGATGGCTCGGGTTGCATGAAAGCTGTCCTTGAAGGGCACTCCCAGGCTCACCAGCCAGTCAAAGTGCGCGGCGCTCTGCTCGCAATAATTGCGAATCTTGGCCTCGTCAGCCTGTGGGCCTGCGCACATCATCATGTAGGTAAACATGGCCTCGGTGCTGTCTTCGAAGCCGCAGGCTTTCTGTACGCGCGTGCCGCCACTGCCACCCATATAGATTTCCGCACTGGAAAGGGCGGTGGAGCCGCCAGACGCGCTGGCCAACTCAAACAGGATTACCTCGGCACCATTATCCGCAGCCTCAATAGCGGCACAGCCTCCCGCCCCGCCGAAGCCGATAACGACAACATCGGTCTCCCTGTCCCAGTGGTCGATGTCCCGGACGTGGCGCGGCCGAGTTGGGCGGGATTTTTCTGTGCTGGCGGTATGGCTGTGTGCGTTCATAGGACGTTCGTTGTTTGGATTATCCCTTCATTAAAGACAGATACGGGTGAACCAACAAGCGGCCCCCGCCACGGTGGGCACAAAAATTTGTACACGACTACACTATTTGTGCGGGACAGGTCCCGCTTAGGTACAATCCTGCCCCTTTCCTTCTGGTGGTCTCAACGCCCATGTGGTTCAAAAATCTGCGCGCTTATCGTCTCTCGTCTCCCTTCGATCTCTCCGCGGAACAGCTGGAGGCGCAGCTTGCCGGCGCAGGCTTCACGCCCTGCGGGAAGTCGCAGCCCGCGTCGCTGGGCTGGGTAGCGCCCCTTGGCGAGCAGGCCGAGTTGCTGGTACACGCCGGGGCCGGGCGCTTCCTGTTGTGCATGTGCCGGGAGGAGCGGCTGCTTCCCACCACCGTGGTCCGGGAGCAGGTGGCACAGCGCATTGCCGACATAGAGCAGCAGGAGGCACGCAAGGTCTACCGCAAAGAGCGCCTGCAGCTGAAAGACGAGGTGGTGCAGGACTGCCTGCCCCGCGCATTTACCCGGTCCACCCGGACCTTCGGCTATATCGATACGCGGCAAAACTGGCTGTTTGTCGATGCGGCCGCCGCCGGGCGCGCGGAGGAGTTTATCAATCTGTTACGCGAATGCATCGGCACACTGCCGCTGCTGTTGCCCCAGGTGAACCAGTCTCCCACCGCGGCCATGACGGGTTGGTTGATGCACAGTACCCTGCCACAGGATTTTGAGCTGGGCGGTGATTGTGAATTGCGGGATACCGGCGAAGACGGCGGTGTGGTGCGCTGCCGTGGCCTGGAGCTGGACGGGGAAGAAGTCGGCACGCACCTGCAGGCCGGTCGCCAGGTGACAAGGCTGGCACTGGGCTGGGACGAAAAGCTGGAGTTTCTCCTGGCAGAGGACCTGGTGTTGCGCCGGCTGCGCTTTGCTGATGCTCTGCTGGATACGCATGATGACATGGACGATGCTGATCCCATGGCGCGCCTGGACGCCGACTTCGTGCTGATGACCGATGTGATTTCCGAGTTACAGGAGCGCATTATCAGCGTGTTTGGCGGCGAAGCCGAAGTCAGCTGATGCGCCCCGACACAGCGGACTATCGCGCTCTGTTTCTGCACGACACGCCTCTGCTGGATACCAGGGCGCCGCTGGAATTCCAGCGTGGCGCGTTCCC
>JAZBPS010000012.1:0-3851 GCA_036353375.1 Halieaceae bacterium
GGCTCCGCCGCCTCCGGCGGCAGGCCGGTTTCCTCCATGGCTTCACGCAGCGCCGTATCCCAGACGCTGTGGTCCTGCGCTTCGCACTTTCCGCCCGGAAACGCGATCTCGCCCGCATGCAGTCGCAGGTGTCCGGCGCGCTTTGCCAGCACCACACGCGTGTCCTCCGCCGCTTCCCGCAGCGGCACCAGCACCGCAGCCTGCGTCAGGCCGGAGGTTGCGCAGGGCTGCGTCTCCTGCGCGAGGCTGTCGCGCAGACGCTGCGCCAGGCCGACGGCGGTACTCAGGCGGTCTCTACCTTGAGCAGGTCGAACGCCGGCTCTTCGTAGGGGTGCGACGCCCGCAGCGCCGCAACCACCGCTGCAACGCTTTCCTCTGCACACACCATCTCTATCCGGTACTCCGGGACCCGGGTCAGTTTGCCGCTGTCTCCAAGAAACGGGTCGCTGTTCTCGCCGGGCCGAAACTGCCCGGTTCCCAGGGTTTCCCAGCAACACTCACTGTAGTGGCCGATACGCCCTGCTCCCGCAGCAAACAACGCCGCTTTGAGTGATTCCCGGTGATCCTCGGGTACGTAGACGCACAGCTTATACACCATCGATTCCGCGTTGCTGGTCGCTGTAATACTGCTCGGCAAAAGCCGCGAGGCTGCCGTTTTCCACGGCCGCGCGAATACCCGCCATGTGATTCTGATAGTACCGGAGGTTGTGGATCGTGTTGAGCTGGGCGCCAAGCATTTCATTGCATTTGGCGAGGTGGTGCAGATAGGCACGACTGAAATTCTGGCAGGTATAGCAGTCGCAGGCCGGGTCCAGTGGCCGGGTGCTGTGCCGATGCACCGCATTGCGCAGCTTCACCACCCCGCGGGAGGTAAACAGATGCCCGTTGCGGGCGTTGCGCGTGGGCATCACACAGTCAAACATGTCCACACCCCGCTGCACCGCGGTGAGGATATCCGCCGGGGTCCCCACACCCATCAGATAGCGCGGCTTGTCGGCAGGCATTTTATGGGTATTACTGTCCAGCACCGCCAGCATCTCTTCCTTGGGCTCCCCCACGGACAAACCGCCGATGGCATAGCCGTCAAAGCCTATGGCCTCCAGGCCTGCAAGGCTTTCGTCACGCAGCGCCGGATACATGCCCCCCTGCACAATACCGAACAGTGCGGCGTCGTTATCCCCGTGCGCCTCGCGGCTGCGCCGTGCCCAGCGCAAGGACAACTCCATGGAGGTGCGCGCCTCCTGCTCGGTCGCGGGATACGGCGTGCATTCATCGAAAATCATGACGATATCCGAACCCAGGCTGCGCTGAATGGCCATGGAGGTCTCCGGGTCGAGAAATACCCGTTCACCGTCAACCGGTGACTGGAAGGCAACACCCTCTTCGCGCACCTTGCGCAACTTGCCCAGGCTGAACACCTGAAAGCCGCCGGAGTCCGTCAGGATAGGACCGTCCCAACCCATGAAGTCGTGCAGGTCGCCGTGGGCCTCTATCACCTCGGTACCCGGCCGCAGCCACAGGTGAAACGTGTTGCCCAGCAGAATCTCGGCGCCTATGCCGCGGATATCCCGGGGCAGCATCCCCTTGACGGTGCCGTAAGTACCCACGGGCATAAACGCGGGCGTTTCCACCGACCCGCGCGGAAACGTGAGCCGACCGCGGCGGGCGGCCCCGTCCCGGGCCAGTGTTTCAAACTGCATACGGCAGGCAGACACAGGGCTATGTCCTGCTGCCGGCGGCGGTAACAAACATCGCGTCGCCGTAGCTGAAAAAACGGTACTCCTCTTGCACCGCTGCCGCATAGGCCGCGAGCACCGCCTCGCGCCCGGCAAACGCCGATACCAACATAATCAGGGTTGACTCCGGCAGGTGGAAATTCGTCACCAGAGCATCGATCACACGGAATGAATAGCCCGGATAGATAAAGATCTCGCTGTCTCCCGTAAACGGTTGCAAGGTGCCGCCACGCGCCGCCGTTTCCAGCGCACGCACGACGGTGGTCCCCACCGCCACCACGCGCCCGCCCCGCTGCCGGGCAGCCTGCACCTGGGCGCAGAGCGCATCACTCACTTCCAGCCACTCGGCGTGCATCTTGTGGTCTTCTATTTCGTCCTCGCGCACGGGCTGAAAAGTGCCCGCGCCCACATGCAACGTAATGAAACCTGTCTCCACGCCTTTCTGCTGCAGGCGGGCCATAAATTCGTCCGAGAAATGCAGCCCTGCCGTGGGGGCCGCCACCGCACCGTCTCGCGAGCCATAGACTGTCTGGTACCGCTCGCGGTCCAGTTCCTCATCATCACGCTGCAGGTAGGGCGGCAGGGGCATGTGGCCAAGGGATTGCAACAGGCCCATCAGGGTTTCCCCCTGCCCCGCCTCCAGGATGAACAGGTCATCGTCGCGCCCGACCACGCGCAACTGCGCCGCAGCGGGCTCCCCGTCACGCTCCCGCAGAAGTTGCAGGACACTGTCGGCTTTTGGCGTCTTGCTGGCGCGAAGATGCGCGAGGCACCTGCCGTCGCCCAACACACGCTCTACCAGGATTTCGACACTGCCTCCTGTTGCTTTACGGGCCCACAGCCGCGCCGGTATCACCCGCGTGTTGTTGAACACCAGCAGGTCCCTGTCGGTAAGCTCCTCCAGTAAATCCGTAAACTGTCTGTGACGCACTGCACCCGTTTCACCGTCCAGACAGAGCAGGCGGCTGGCAGTGCGATCAGGCAGGGGGTAGCGAGCGATAAGTCGCTCCGGCAAGTCGTAGGAAAAGTCGCTGCGTTTCATGGTTGTCCAGTCGTTGGCCGAGCCAGCCGGGCTTTGGGAAACAGTTGCCCAGACGGCAAAAAGCCGGCACGGGGCCGGCTTTTCATTCTACATCAACAGAGGGCTCAGGCCTTGTCTTCTTCCTCGTCGCCTTCGGCGGCAGGGGCTTCCTCAGCAGGCGCTTCTTCTGCAGAAGCGTCCTCAGCGGGAGCCTCCTCAGCGGGTGCCTCCTCGGCCGGGGCTTCTTCAGCGGCGGCCTCTTCTGCCGGCGCCTCGTCGGCCGCAGACTCTTCAGCAGCGGCGGCTTCTTCACCTGCTGCTTCTTCTTCGGCTTCGGGCTCGGGTTCCGGCTCGGGTGCTGCGGGCACCGCCACTTTCAGCAGGCCCTCTTCAACGAGAATGCGCACTTTCTCATCGCCGTTGACGGGCTGCTTGTTGGCATCCTTGACGGCGTAACGGTTATCACCGCGCTCAAAGATGGTGTAGGAATCAGTCTTCTTGATGACTTTCATCGCCATGGGTCTTTTCTCCTGTTGGACCTTAGATACTCAGAGGCGTATCGGGTTTTTGACGCGCGCAGTGTACAGGCTGGCCGTCAAATAACAAGGGAGCGATTGATCGTTCCGGGGCCTTCATTTACACTCCCGCGCCTGCCGTACTGCCGGAGTGGTGAAATTGGTAGACACGTCGGATTCAAAATCCGATGCGGTAAAACGCGTGCCGGTTCGAGTCCGGCCTCCGGTACCAACCCAAACCAGTACATTTATCGAGTAGCGCGTGCCGACTGGGTCGCCAGCCCGGTGGAAGGCCAGCCCTGAGCGGGCCTCCCCGTCGAGTCCGGCCTCCGGTACCAACCCAAACCAGGCCAACCATCGAGCAGCGAAGGATTCTGGAAGCTCCCCTATCGACGCGTAAGCGTGCTCGCGCTTGTTAATGTCACTGTCTATATGATCAAGTGGGGCGTTCTTTAGCCGTCTGGAGCTCCTCGTGCCAACCCATCATTCTCCATGTACGACGCACCGCAGCGCGGCCGCACCTGCCAATTGCCTGACAGTTCTTCTGGCTGCTGCGGCCCTGATGCTCTCTGCCTGCAA
>JAZBPS010000085.1:0-2727 GCA_036353375.1 Halieaceae bacterium
GAAATCGCGCCCGATGATGAACGCCTGGGCAAGCCCGTCAGGGCTGGGTTGCACGGCGTAGGTGAGGTTTATGCCCCATTGGGCGCCGTTACCCAGCAGGTCGACAAAGGCTTCCTGATCGCGCGGTGTGGTGATAATGAGCACGTCCCGGATGCCGGCCAGCATCAGGGTGGCGAGGGGGTAGTAGATCATCGGCTTGTCGTAGACCGGCATCAGCTGTTTGCTGACAGTGCTGGTGAGCGGATGCAGGCGAGTGCCTGAGCCGCCCGCGAGGATGATGCCTTTGTAGCTGCTGGTGTAGACGGTGCGCGCCATGTGCCGAAGCCTTGTCTGGAGGAAGCGTGTCCGGGCCGGATTATAACCCCGGACTTCCACCGGTGGCAGGGAAGACGGGGCCATGCTGGATTTTTCGGTTCCCGCTGTTACACTCAAGGGTTTGGGCCAGGCCATACTCACCGGCTTGGCCACGCCCGCACCCCCGTCGCCGCTAAGAGCGAAGTTAACACAGGAGAACAGCGCCCAGCGGCGCAGGAAGTCATGCAGGCGGAAAAACCCATCAGCACCGGGATTGTTGCCAGGCGCGGCGCACTCCCTGATTTTACAGCGCCTCCGGTAGTCGCCTCGGTTGAAGAGCGCCCCCTCCGCGTCGCCTTATTGGGCTATCGCAGCCATCCCTACGGTGGCGGTCAGGGCGTTTATATCAAGTACCTGAGCAAGGCACTGGTGGATGCAGGGCACCAGGTCGACGTGATATCCGGCCCCCCCTATCCGCACCTCGACCCGCGAGTGCGCCTGATTGAGCTCCCCAGCCTGGATCTTTTTGCCAACGGGCTGGGCTCACTGCGTCCGCGACATCTACGCTCCCTGACCAACATTATTGAGTGGACCAGCAAGCTCACGGGAGGATTCGCCGAGCCCTACACCTTTGGCCGGCGTGTCGTTAAGTATCTCAAGGCCCATCGCCACGAGTACGACCTGGTGCATGACAACCAGAGCCTGAGCTATGGCATGTTGCAACTGCAGGCAATGGGTATTCCCCTGGTCACCACGCTGCACCACCCCATCACCAGTGACTTGCGTATCGCGCTGGATGCCGCGCCGCGCTGGCATCAGCGCCTGTTGATTCGGCGTTGGCACAGCTTTCTCACCATGCAGCGCAAGGTGGTACGCAAGCTGCAGAATATCGTTACCGTGTCCGCCTGCTCGCTGGCCGATATCAGTCGTGATTTCGGCATTGACGCCGGCGGTATCAGCCTGGTGTATAACGGGATAGACACAGAGGTATTCCGCCCGCTGGCGGATGTTCCCCGGCGGCCCCTGCGCATCATGGCCACAGCCTCGGCGGATGCCCCGCTCAAGGGGCTGCGATTTTTGCTGCTGGCGTACGCACAGCTGCTGCAACGTTATCCCTCGCTGGAATTGCTCGTGGTGGGCAAGCCTCGGCCCGGCGGCGATACCGAACGCCTGCTACAGCGACTCGGACTGGCGGATCGCGTGCAGTTTGTCAGCGGCATCAGCACAGAGGAGATGGTGCGTTATTACGCGGAGGCAACGCTCGCCGTCGTGCCCTCTGTCTATGAGGGGTTCGGGCTCCCCGCCGGTGAGGCCATGGCCTGTGAAGTTCCGGTCGTATCCACTGATGGCGGCGCCCTGCCGGAAGTGGTGGGCGACGCCGGTGTACTGGTACCCGCAGAAGACGAGGCAGCGCTGGCCGATGCCATCGCCGCGTTGCTGGATGATCCCGCACGCCGCGCGGCTCTGGGTCGAGCTGGCCGTGCCCGCATCGAAGCCCAGTTTTGCTGGCGGGTGACAGCCGGTCATATGATTCGTTACTACCGGGAGGTGCTGGCCCGTGCAAACGGTTGACTTCAGCCACTTCCGCCTGCATCCGGGTGACCGGGTGCTGGACCTGGGTTGCGGTGAAGGCCGGCACGTGATTTCGGCGTACCTCGAGGCGGAAGTGGATGCGGTCGGCGTGGACCTCTGCCTGGAGGATCTGCGGCGCACGCAGGAGAAGTATGCAGAGTTTGCGGCGGGTCAGTCGCCGGGATCCAGCTTTACGCTGGCCTCTGCCAATGCCTTGTCCTTGCCGTTTGCAGACGCCAGTTTCGACAAGGTCATATGCTCCGAAGTGCTGGAGCACATCCCCGACTATCGCGGCGCGCTTCAGGAAATAGATCGTATTCTCAAGCCGGGCGGCCTGTTCTGCGCCTCCGTGCCGCGGCGCTGGCCGGAGCAGCTGTGCTGGGCACTGAGCGAGGGTTACCACAAGGTACCCGGCGGTCATCTGCGAATTTTTAATTCCCGGGAGCTGCGCCAGCAGATCGAAGACCTGGGCATGCAGCACTATTACCGGCATTGGGCGCACGCATTACACGCGCCCTTCTGGTGGTTGAAGTGCCTGTTCTGGGAGAGACAGGACAGCAATCCGCTGGTCAGGTTGTATCATCGTTTTCTGGTGTGGGACCTGATGGATCGTCCCTGGGTAACGCGCGTTCTGGAGCGCGCCCTCAACCCGTTAATGGGTAAAAGCGTGGTGATGTATTTCCGCAAGGGAGCGACCTGATGTCGGGACTTTATCTGAGCAAGGGTCTGTTTCCACAGGAATTCCTGCGGCCCACGGTGGATTTCATTCTTGCCACCCAGGAGCCTGGCGGCGAGATACCCTGGTTCACCGGTGGCCACAGTGATCCCTGGGATCACGTGGAGGCTGCCATGGGGCTCACC
>JAZBPS010000453.1:0-1782 GCA_036353375.1 Halieaceae bacterium
AAATCAATCCACACAACCATCCAGACCTTCCACAAGACAACCAACTCAATCAGCTCAAGCTGCCTCTCAAGTTCCAGCACCCACTTCCTCCAATACTACTGTCCAAACTTCCAATAGAAGTACTGATGTTCATCCTAATGGTCATTACAATGCTCCTCTCCATTTGGCAAATGTTGCTTCCATCATTGATCCTGTGATTCCTCAAGAATTCTGTTTTCAATCCCATGCCAATATGCCTTTTATCAAATATGAGAATGGTGTTTTGCTAGACTCAGGAGCCACAAGTCATATGTCAGGTGACAAGCACTTATTCACTGATCTTCAACCATACTCAGCTGGAGTCCTCATTGCTGATGGTACTGTGTCCCAATGCACCCACAGGGGTACTATCAATGTCAAAGTCTTTGATAGTAAAACTCAAAAGTATCAGCTTATCCCTCTCCACAAGGCCCTCTATGTTCCAGGATTTTGCTATACTCTATGGTCAGTTGTTCAATTTGACAAAGAAGGTCATGGATTTACTTTTGGCAACAATCAAGTCAGATTGATACTTAACCTGGATTCACCTGAAGAACAGACTATCATTCTTCCTCCACCATTCTCTACCACTCCTGGGAACACTACTGTCTCCCATTCTGCCCATGTTGCCATTGTTTCAAATACTGTACCAAGAGGATATGTTTTCTTGGATGAAATCTTCCAATACCCAGCTGAACACATCACATGGCAGTTTTCCTTTGCTTGGCAACGTTATCTACCTATTGGTGAATGCTTTGAATTATTTCTGCTCCACTGCAGAGACTCAGTCCTCTTCAGAATTTTCTTGACCAAATTTGAACGCAAAGACCTTCAACACTGGTGGCCAGTCCTTTGCAAGAAAATTTGTGAGAACAAGTGCTTCATCAAATCACTCAATCAGCATCTGAAGAACAACCCTACTCTGACTCCAGTTCCTATTTATGCATCACGTGAACATCCCATCCTGAAATCACTCCAGTCAACAAACTATCTCTTCAACAATTGGTTCTACATGCATCACAGTTGTTTCTTAAGCACCATCCTAAGAATTGATCATGTTCAGCATCCCATGTTTTTCAGGAGCCGCCCAATGATTGATAGCAGAAGCAATATCTTCTTCAGGGTGCACCAACAACACATGGAACCAACCCTCAAGAACATTGTCCAACGTAATCACAATCTACTCTGCTATAATCTTACCATGGATGACATCTGTCATATCACCCAGCAACCGGCCACAGTTGTCACCCAACATATCCCTGAACTAAGAAGACACATCTCCACCTACAACTCTCATTTCTCCTTCTGTACTAGTGCCAACTCATTCTTACCTATTTATCAGGCTGATGTTGGCAACTTCTATGATCAAGTGCCCATGGACATATCAGAAACTTATGAATATATCACTGGTGATGATGTATATATTTATGACAGTGATGAAGACAGTGATGAAGTCAATGATGATGCTGCTCCCTTCCAACAAAGTGATGATGACAGCAACAACACAACTCATGGAGCACTCCTTCTTCTTCAAAGAATTCTTCTCCATCACTATGCTGAAGACAGTGATGAAGTCAATGATGATGATGACCCCTTTCAAGAAAGTGATGATGATAGCAACAACACATATCACAGATCTCTCCTTCGTTATTCCAATGAAGACATGGACACCACTGCTTCTGAAACTGGTGAAGATGAAAGTGATGATGACAATGATTCCAACCCAACTCCAATGGAATATGCTTTTATGGCAAGGGTCTTACA
>JAZBPS010000086.1:0-7984 GCA_036353375.1 Halieaceae bacterium
ATGGGGGTTGGCTCTTTTTCCTCTCTCAAAAAATAGCGAAAGTCACCAGGATAGCCACAGGCCCGCAGCTCGCCCAAGTTGTTCCCAGAGTCGTTCTCCAGCACCAGTACTTCATAATCGCCTGCCCCAACTCCACGCTGATAGTGAAGTGACAGTGAATACAATGTACGCTCCAGCTGATCCGGCATCGAATAACCAACCACCACAACACTTACCTTGGGTAATTCGCCAGTCATCTGCGCCAGAGGCATCTCAGCATTGAACCGTGTAACGGGCCGTGCAGGCGGCAACGAAAATTCCGACATAATTATTGCTCTTGGTAAGACCTGGCCAAGTATTCAATCACAGGCAGCTTCCAGCTTTCGGTAGAGCCGTCGACTTCGCCAGGCAACGCCCGACCAGCGCGAAGTATCAAAGTGCTTGAGATCGCTACTGTAAAACGGCTCTCCATCGGCGCCCGACTGCAGGCCCAGCTCATGTTGTATATCACGCACTTTCTGCTTAAAGACAGCCTCTTCCCAGTCGAAGCACAAGATGGGAAAGCGCTGCTGTTTCCATGCCCGATAGAGAAGGCGATTGTAATGGTGCCAAAGTGCCACACCCTGCTGGATAGGAATTTTACCCCCGGCGCGATAACGCATCGATTCTGCTACTGCCAGAGGGTGACGGAAAATGCCAATGAAACGAACCCCGGGTGCCGCGGCCTGCCATACAGGAAGAGCCAGCAACGAGCGAGGGTCCTTGAACCCCCAGGGACCGTCACCAGCACTATGCTCGATCAGCGCCCGGGCGCGTGACACGTCCTTAGCGCAAAAACGTAACTTTTTAGGTGGTTGATCCCAACTACCTCCGTTCGCGGCTAACAGCGCGTCGTGAAAATCAACAATAGCCTGGCTTTCACGGTTACCCCGCTGGTTATAAGGGTTCCAGGTGTGGACATCCCCAAGCACCAAACCCGCCTGCTCCAGTGAACCGGTTAGGCAACTGGTCCCGCTACGGTGCATACCGAGAATACAAACGATCATTTGGGAGTTGGTCACCGGCATTCCAATGGACAAATCAACTAGCTGCCGAGGCCACCTTGTCGCTCCGACATCACTTTCCAAGCTGCGCGCAGGTAAACCACCATGGACCACAGCGTAAGGATAGCCGCGGCATACAGCAGGGCAAAGGCGATGGCCAGCAGCCAGGTTTCCGATTCGGGCGGCAGGGCCAGCAACGCAAAAATGGCAATCATCTGCAGGGTGGTTTTGACCTTGCCCACAAAGCTCACCGCCACGCTGGTGCGGGCGCCCAGTTCCGCCATCCATTCACGCAGTGCTGAAATCACAATCTCGCGCCCGATAATCACGCAGGCGGCCAGGGTAAACGCCAGACTCACGTGTTGTTCCACCAGCAGCACCAGCGCCACGGCGACCATCAGCTTGTCGGCGACGGGGTCCAGAAAGGCACCGAAATCCGTCATTTGGCCGAGGCGGCGAGCGAGATAGCCATCCACCCAATCGGTGATCGCGGCCAACCCGAACAGCACAGCGGCAACCAGCTTGTGGTGCTCGAAGGGCCAGTAGAACACCAACACCAGCACGGGCACCATGACAATGCGGCTTACCGTGAGGCTGTTGGGGATGTTGATGGACATGGCGCTCCCGAGGAGGTGGCCGTCAGGCCTGGTGCAATTGTTCGTAGATGTCGCGGGCTATTTTTTCATTAATGCCCTGAACTTTCATTAACTCATCCACGCTGGCGCGCTGTATTCCCTTCAGGCCGCCAAAATGACGCAGTAAATCGCGGCGGCGCTTGGCGCCCACCCCCGGAATCTCGTCCAGCACCGAGCCCTTGCGCTTTTTGTCGCGACGGGCGCGGTGGCCGGTAATGGCGAAACGGTGGGCCTCGTCACGAATGTGCTGGATGAGGTGCAGGCCCGCGTGGTCTCCCCGCAGCTGCAACTCGCGGCCCGTATCGCCCATGATCAGTGTCTCGAAGCCCGCCTTGCGCGTCGTGCCCTTGGCCACCCCCACCACCATCACGTCGTTGATCTGCAGGTCCTCAAGCACGGACAGGGCCTGGGCCACCTGCCCCTTGCCGCCGTCGATCAGCAGGATGTCAGGCACCTGCCCCTCCCCGGCCTTCAAGCGTCGGTAGCGGCGCTCCAGGGCCTGCTGCATGGCGGCATAATCGTCGCCCGCGGTAATACCCTCGATATTGAACTTGCGATAGTCGGATTTGCGCGGGCCGCCGTGGTCAAACACCACACAGGAGGCCACCGTGGCCTCACCGGAGCTGTGGCTGATGTCGAAGCACTCCAATCGCTCCGGCAGCTCCGGCAGGTCCAGGCCGTCCTGCAGCGCCTGGAAGCGGTCCAGGGAGGTCTGACGGGCAGCCAGCTGCGACTGCAGGTTCTGCTCGGCGGTCTGCACCGCCAGCTGCAGCCACTTGGAGCGGGCATCGCGCACCCGGGTTTTCAGGCTCACCTGCCGCCCCACCCGCTCGCTCAGAACCGCCTGCAGGGCAGCGCGATCCTCCGGGTCGTGGCTGAGGATCAGCTCGCGGGGGATCTCCCGGCTGCCGTTCAGGTAGTACTGCGCGAGGAAGGCGTTGATCACCTCCGCCTCACTTTCGGCGAGCTTCAATGGCGGAAAGTAGCTCTTGCTGCCCAGCATGCGACCGGCGCGCACAAACATCACCTGTACACAGGCCTTGCCGGCTTCCACCGCCGCGGCGACCAGGTCGAGGTCTCCGCTCACCCCCTCAATGCCCTGGCTGGCCTGCACCGTCTGCAGCTGGCGCAGCTGGTCGCGATAGCTGGCGGCACGCTCAAACTCCAGCGCCTCGCTGGCAGCTTCCATCTGGTCGGCCAGGTCCTTCATCAGCTCGCGGGAACTGCCGTTGAGAAACAGTACCGTGTGCTTCACCTGTTCGGCGTAGTCCGCCTCACTCACCTTGTTCACACAGGGTGCGGTGCAGCGGCCGATCTGGTGCTGCAGGCAGGGGCGGGAACGGTTGCGGTAATAACTGTCCTCGCACTGGCGCACCTGGAATACCTTCTGCAGGAAGTTCAGGCTGCGACGCACAGCACCGGCACTGGGGTAGGGTCCGAAGTACTGGCCCTTGCCCCGCTTGGCACCGCGATGCAGGGAGAGGCGGGGAAACGGCCCATCCGACAAGTAAATGTAGGGATAGGACTTATCGTCCCGCAGCAGGATGTTGTAAACCGGCTGGTGCTTCTTGATCAGGTTGTGCTCAAGCAGCAGCGCGTCGATCTCGGTATCCAGTACCGTGACCTGTATATCAGCGATGTGGGACACCATCGCCATGGTCTTGGCCTCCAGGCCGCTGGCCCGGAAGTAACTGGACACCCGGTTGCGCAGGTTCTTGGCCTTGCCCACATACAGCAGGCGGCCGTCGGCGTCGTACATCTGGTACACACCGGGGCGCCGACTCAGGGTCGGCAGGAAAGACTGGTGATCAAAGCTCATGCCGTAGACGGGGCGTTCTGTTGCAGCCCGTAGCTGCGAGGTTCCTGTTCCAGCAGGATACCGAATTTGTCCTGCACTGCGCTGCGAATCTCCGCCGCCAGCGCCGCGACCTCCCGCGCAGAGCGACCCTCCGGGTTGGTAATCACCAGGGCGTGCTCGGCGTGCACCCGCACCGTCCCATTGCGCTGCCGGAAGCCACACTGGTCTATCAGCCAGGCAGCGGGCAGCTTGATCGCCTCGCCCTCGGGGTAATGGGGCAGTGCCGGCCAGTGTTGCAGTAGCTCATCTGCCTGCTGTCGGGGCAGCACGGGATTCTTGAAGAAGCTGCCCACGTTCGGGATGGCCGCAGGGTCCGGCAATCGAGCGCGGCGAATGGCCACGACAGCCTCGTACACGTCCCGGTGCGCGGGCGTGGAAATGCCTTGCTCCTGCAGCCACTGCTGCAGGCTCGGATAGTGGGTCACCGGCGCTTTCTTCCGGGGCAGGCACAGGGTGACAGACATGACCATGGCGCGGTCCCGCAGCGCATGTTTGAACACGCTGTCGCGGTAGCCAAATGCACAGGCCGCCCGGTCCAGCCGCAGCGCCTCGCCGTCCGGCAGGCTGACCGCATCCACCTGTTCGATGAATTCGTCAATTTCAACGCCGTAGGCGCCAATGTTCTGGATGGGTGCCGCACCCACTGTGCCGGGAATCAATGCCAGGTTCTCCAAACCGTGATAACCCTGTTCCAGGCACCACCGCACCAGGGCGTGCCAGTTCTCTCCGGCAGCCACGCGCAGGCGCACCCAGGTGTCGGACGCTTCCAGCACGTCAATACCGCGACAGCGCTGGGCAATGACCAGTCCGGGGATGGCATCACCCAGCACCACGTTGCTGCCCTCCCCCAGCACGGTTACCGGCCAGTCGGCATCACGGGCTGCCGCCAGCAGCACTGACAGGTTTTCGGGCTGCGTCAATTCGGCGTAGTGCGCCGCCACCGACGGGCAATGCAATGTGTTCAGCGCCTGCAGCGGCTGCTGTGGCCGGATCATGGATCGGTGATGGCGTGCAGCAGGCCCTGGCTGGCCCCCTCGATCAGGTCCAGCACTCTGTCAAAGCCGTCCTCGCCGCCGTAGTAGGGGTCCGGCACCTCTGTGACAGGCGGCCGGGGATGGAAGTCCAGGAACAGGCCCAGATGGCCCTGGAAGTCGGGGGGCGCCAATGCCTGCAGGTTGGCAAGATTGTCCGCATCCATCGCCAACACATAGTCAAAACGGGCGAAATCTGCAGGCTGCACCTGCCGCGCACGCAGTGACGACAGATCATAGCCGCGCCTGAGCGCCGCAGCGGTTGCCCGGGCATCCGGGGCTTCGCCCACATGCCAGGCACCCGTGCCGGCGGAATCAACCTCCACCCACTGCTGCAGGCCGGCGGCCGCCACCTGGTCTGCAAACACCGCGTGTGCCGTGGGCGAGCGACAGATATTGCCAAGACACACGAACAGCACACGTGTTGCCCTGCTGCTCATCCCAGCCCCTCCCCGAACACCGCCCGCACCGCTTCGAGGTCGGCTTCGGTGTCTACCCCCGGCGGGACGGCGGCAATGGCGTCTGCCACGTGTATGCCGACACCCTGGGCCAGCGCGCGCAGCTGCTCCAGCGATTCAAGGGTTTCCAGTGCAGCAGGCGGCCAGGTTACGAACTGTCGCAACAGGGAGACACGGTAGGCATAGATTCCAAGGTGCCGGCGCGCTGCCACCTGGCCCGCGGCGGACACCGCCCCCGCGGCGCGACCATCCCGGTCCCAGGGAATGGGCGCGCGGCTGAAGTACAGCGCCATCCCCTGCTCATTGCGCACCACCTTCACGATGTTGGGGTTATCAAGGTCCCCCGCTGTGTCAATCGCTTCGCAAAGCGTGGCGATGTCCGCCTCCGGATGGGCGGCCAGGTTTGCTGCCACCTGATTGATAACCGCGGCGGGGATCAGGGGTTCATCGCCCTGCACGTTGACCACGCAGGCATCGTCGTCAAGCCGCAAAAGGCGCGTCACTTCCTCGATGCGATCCGTGCCCGAGGGATGGTCCGCTGCCGTCATCACGGCCTCACCGCCGAAGCCTGCCACTGCGTCCGCGATGCGCGAATCGTCCGTGGCCACCACCACCCGCGCCGCGTCACTTTCGCTGGCGCGCTGGTACACGTGCTGCACCATGGGCAGGCCGGCGATCGGCAGCAGCGCCTTGCCCGGCAGCCGCGTTGACCCGTAGCGGGCCGGAATCACCACCGTGAAGCTCATCCCTCGCTGGCTCCGCCTGGCTGTCGCGTGGTGATACTCAGGTGGATAAATCCCATCTGGCCCGCGGCATCCATGGCCCGCACCACTGCCTCGTGGGGCGTCTGGGCATCGGCCGTGATCACCATGGGCAGGGAGGTGTCGCCGGACGACACCTGGCGAATCGCCTGTTTCAGCGTGTCAATTTTTGCGTCCACCAGCTGCCGGGCGTTAATGGTGTACTCGCCGGCCTCGTTGATCAGTATCTCGATTTGTTCAGCCGTGTCGGCACTGGCCTCCCCGGTCGCTTCCGGCAGGTCGATACTGAGGTGGGTTTCCTTGGTAAAGCTGGTGGAGACCATGAAGAAGATCAGCAGCAGGAATACCACGTCAATCAGCGGCGTCAGGTTGACGCTGACGTCATCCAGTTTCTGGCGACGGAATTTCAAGCGGCTGCGTCCCCGCTGCCGTCTCCAATGCCCGCGGCCTTGCCATCACCGTGCAGGGCGTCCACCAGCTTGATGGTCTCCTGCTCCAGGCCCACCACGATGGCGTCGATACGGCCGACGAAATAGCGGTGCATGATAAGCGCAGGGATCGCCACCGCCAATCCGGCGGCCGTGGTAATCAGCGCTTCGGAAATACCGCCCGCCAGCACCGATGCGTTACCCGTTCCCTGGGCCATGATCTCGGTAAACACCTTGATCATACCTACCACCGTGCCCAGCAGCCCCAGCAGCGGCGTCACCGCGGCGATCGTGCCCAGGGTGTTGAGGTAACGTTCCAGCTCGTGAACCACGTGGCTGGCCGCCTCCTCTATGCTGCTTTTCATGGCTTCCCGGCCGAGATGGGCGTTGCCCAGGCCCGCGGCCAGAATAGCGCCCAGCGGCGAGGACGCGCGCAGGGTGCGCAGCCGGGCCGCGTCCATTTCGTTGTTCTTCAGCTGCGTCCAGACCCGGGCCAGCAGGTGTGGCGGAGAGATTTTCTCGGGGTTCAGGGTCACCAGTCGCTCGGCGCAGATCCCCAGCGCCACCACTGAACAAAGCAGAATCGGCAGCATCAGCCAACCGCCCGCCGTTACCATTTCCAGCACCAGGCTTGTCCTCTCAGGGTGTTTCACCCGCATTATACGCAGGCCCGCAATCAGGGGAAGCAAGTGGCGACCAGTAACGCCTGCGCGCCTCTCGCCAGCGCGTCAGCGCCACCAGCTCACCGTTCTGAAGGGCCAGGAGAATGGCGCCCTGCTCAGCGGTGTCGCATACGGACAGGCCAAAGGCCTGCAGGCGCCGCTGCACCGCAGGATCGGGGTGTCCGAAGCGGTTATGATAGCCCCGGCTTAACAACACCAGCGACGGCCAGGTAGCATTGAGCAGCGCGCTGCTGGTCGAGGAGACACTGCCGTGATGCGGCAACAACAGCGCATCCACCGCCAGCGCACCGGGATTGCGCCGGATCAGGCCGTGTTCCACCGGGGCCTCAATGTCCCCCGGCAGCAGCACCCGATAGCCGCCAATATCCAGCCGCAGCACGCAGGAACTGTTGTTGCCCTGCGTATCGACCCGCCAGGGTGCCAGGGTCACAATTGACAGCCCGGGCCGCTGCAGACGGAGGCCGGTGACACAGCGCAACACGTCGGGAGCACCGATCAGCCCTGGCTCGCCTGACCAGATCTCGGCAACCTCGAAGCGCTGCCGTAGCGCCGCCACGCCACTGGCGTGGTCGCTGTCGGCATGGCTTATCACCAGCAAATCAATACGCGTGATGCCGCGCGCTTCCAGAAACGGCTGCACGACGGCGCTGGCCATGTTGAATCCAGCGGGATCGCCGTCGCCGGTGTCGTACACCAGGGTGAAATCCCGCTGGCGCAGCACCAGCGCCAGCCCTTGCCCCACGTCCAGCAACGCCAGCTCCGTGCGGCCTGCCGGCAATGCGGCAACAGGGGGCAACACGGGCAGTAGAAGCAAGGGCAACGCCAGTAGCCGATATGGCAGTGCACGATGCCCCGCCAGCCACAACAAACCGGCTAGCCCGGCGAGCACCCCCGGCAGGGAAGGCCGCAGGCGCAGCCAGGGGTCCAGCTGTCCCGCAAGCAACCCATCCAGCGCCATAAACCCGGCGACAGGCCACCCCGCAAGCTCCCAGCACAGCGCGTCCAGTGGCGGCAGCAATGCAGCCGTCAGGCACAGGGGGGCCAGCCAAAAGGCCAGCACAGGAACCGCAACCAGGTTTACCAGGGGCGCCAGCCAGCCCAACCCGCC
>JAZBPS010000087.1:0-2830 GCA_036353375.1 Halieaceae bacterium
CCCTGCACCCGGTCGAATTGCTCGCCAGGCAGCTCGCCCCCCAAACCGGATGAGCAGTTGGCCTGAGGCCAGCGGAGCGATCGCCACAGCTGTCCAGGTCATCCGGGGCCTGCCTGATGACAATGGGTTAAACTGTGTCCAGCGAATACCAACCCGGGACCCTGCCATGAACCAGCGTGACTACAATCCCGCCGACCAACTGCTGCTCAATGTCGACCAGGCGCTGCGCACCCTGTTCGGACGTCCGCAGGTGACCGAACGGACGAATCCCGCCGGCAACCAGGCGGAAGCCGACATGAGCGAGCAGCAGCGCGAGCATACGGCGCGCCTGATGCGCATCAACCACACCGGCGAGGTCTGCGCCCAGGCACTCTACCAGGGACAGGCGCTGACGGCCCGTGATCCCGCGACGCGCGCCAGCATGCAGCGTTCCGCCGCGGAGGAGAACGACCACCTGGACTGGTGCGAGCAACGCGTGGAGGAACTCGGGGGACGTCTCAGCCTGCTCAATCCCCTCTGGTACGCCGGCTCCTTTGCCATCGGGGCGCTGGCCGGCGCGATCGGCGACCGGTGGAGCCTGGGGTTCGTGGCCGAAACGGAAAAACAGGTGGAGAACCACCTGCAGGACCACCTGGAGCAGGTGCCTGCGCAAGACCGACGCACGCGCGCCATCCTCGAGCAGATGAAAAACGACGAAATCGAGCACGGCCGTAAGGCCCTGGACCACGGTGGCGTGGAACTGCCGGGGCCTATCAAGCTGGCGATGCAGGCCACGTCGAAACTGATGACCCGCTCCGTGTATCACCTGTGAGGCGACCGGCCTCCCCGGCAGCGTGAAACAGACTTGCCCGGCCCGTAATGGGCCAGCAACAAAACGGTAATCCAGGTTCTTTTTTTGTAACATGGCGCTGTGATCGTTGCGCAGTACCGTCAGCGGGCTGCTGCTGCGCGGTCCTTGTCACGCCACCAGGAAGCCGCGAGCCTTGTCCAAACAGAGCCCCGCCAGAAGCTGCCAGCCCTGCACCGCCTGCTGCGACGGTTGGGTGCAGATGACCATCGGGGATGCCCACGTCTATCCCGGCTCACCCTGCCCGCACAGCACCGGTAGCGGGTGTGACGATTACGCCAACCGCCCGATCGACCCATGCCACAACTTCAACTGCGGCTGGGTGGTGCCCGGCAGCCCCTTGCCGGACTGGCTGAAACCGGACAATGCCAAGGTGATCGTGATCTTCGACAAGACCCGCTGGCAGGGGATACCGGTCGATGTCGCCGTCCCCGTGGGGCGGCGGATTCCCCCGCGCGCCTTGCAATGGCTACAGGAGTTCGCCCGCGAACACGGGCGGCCGTTGCTTTACGCGGAACAGGACGTTGTGGACGGAGCGTACCAGCCGCAGCAGAACTTCTCCGCCTTCGGGCCACCGGCCTTCCAGCAGTTCATCCAGCAACGCCAGGCGCAGGGCAAGCCTCTCTGGTAGGGCCTGCTGCACAGGAATATTGCGCCTTGCGGAAAAGCCAAGCAGTCGCCAAGGAACCTCTGGAAAAGTCGTGGACCTGAATCTTGGAGCCAGAATTCGCCGCTGCTTCGTTGAAAATCTTCGCAATAGCTGGCAATCACTTCCGATTTTCGCCTCGAATCGACAGATTCCAAGCGCCAATCTTTTCGGCCCAGATTTTCTCAAAGGCTCCCTAAGCGTGCGGCGCAAACTCCTCCAGGGCATCGATAAGTGGCTTGAGATGCTTTTCGTAGGCTTTCCAGCGCCCCACAGAGCTGCTGTATAGCTGCTGTCTGACCTGCCACTGGCTTGCGGTCCTGACTTCACGCCGGTGTTCGTGGAATCGCTGCATGGATTCTTCGGCATCGATCCCCACGAAATCGGTGAGACGCCTGATCATCCCCGGCAGGTCCGCTACCAGCTCCTCGTATTGCAGGCTGAACACCGGGTTGGGCACCACCGATTTCCAGTGCGTCATGAGACGCTCCTGCTCCCAGTACTGAACTGCCAGGTCTTTGAGATCGTAGGCATAAGGATGGTACGCGGCGAAATCCTGAAAGTAGATCGACAGCAGGTTGTCCAACGGTTCCCGCTGGATATGGATCACAGGCGCCCGCGGGAAAAGCAGCGCAAAAAGTCCTAACTGCTGAAAGTTGTGTGGCAGCTTGTTGGTGACAAGGTGTTCTCCGTGCCTGGTCTGGGAGCCGATCCGCTGCAGGTAGTTTGCCGCCATGGCAGCGCAGCCCCCGGCGTCGACACCGAGCACCGAAGCGGGGTCCTGCACCACATTCGGTGCCGCCACATCTCTCGAAGAGGCGAGGCCTCGTACAGCACCGAGTTCCCCGGCGCCGTGCACGTCCGAGTGCGAGGAAAGAATCTGTTCTGTCAGTGTGGTACCCGAACGCGGCATTCCCACGATCAGGACAGGCATGCGACTGCCTGAACCCCAGCCGACACGCTGCGCAAAGAACTCCCTTGTGTAGATATCGCAGGTCCGGTTTACCCAATTCCGATAGCCGGCACGATCCCAATGATAGCCCCTCAGGTCGTTGCCCTGCCGATAGTAGGCGAATGCCTTGTCATATTGTTTCAGATTGTGGAAGTGGCTGCCCAGAGCAAATCCAACCTGGCTGCGGCGATCCGAATTCACTTCCGGATCTGCAATCGCTTTCTCCAGAACAGCCACATCGCTTTCCTTTAGCTTGTGCTTGGGGAGGAAGGCTAATTCCACCCTTGCGGCAAGATCATCCGGCACCCTTTCCAGCAACTGCAGCAAAATCTGCTCCTGCAGGTCGAAATCACCGATCAGGGCAAGAATCTCCGCCGCCTTCGAC
>JAZBPS010000088.1:0-2323 GCA_036353375.1 Halieaceae bacterium
CCCTCCGTGACCACCCCCTTTCTTAAGCCTCGCTATGCCTGGCTCGAAATCGAGTTCGTCGTGGGCGACCAGGATATGCTCCGCAGGTATCTTGTAGAAATTCGCCAGCGCCGAGACGGACTGGCCGCTGCGATTCATAAAGGTGGTAGGTATCAGTAGTCGCAGGTCCAGCCCCGGGCCCTGGATTCGTCCCGCAACACCAAAGAAACGCGCCTCGGCGGACAGCACAGCGCCGTGGCGGCGGGCCAACTCAGCGACGAATTCCGCACCCGCATTGTGCCGGGTGCCGGCGTATTGGTCACCGGGATTGCCCAGTCCCACAATCAGCTGAAGCGTCATGACATGGCTTTTGATCTGGAGGCGCTAGCGGCCGCGCAATGAAAAGCGCCGCCCGCAGGCGGCGCATGCTTCGAACAGCGATTAATCTTCGCTGTCGTCCCCGCCGTCCGCGTCGTCTGCCGCTTGCTCGTCGCTGGCGGTAGGTACGTCGCCCGCTGCGGGTGCCTCTTCGTCGGTCTCCGTATCTTCAGCGGCTACCGCGCGCGGCGCGACCACGCTGGCGACCAGCAGGTCCTGGGCTTCGCCCATGTCCAGGGCGGTGGAGTCCACGCCCGCAGGCATCTTGATGTCTGTGAGGTGCACATTGTCGCCAATGTTGAGAGCACCCAGGTCCACTTCGATGTACTCGGGAATATCGCCCGGCAGGCAGCTTATCTCCAGTTCGGTGATCGCGTACTGCACGATGCCGCCTTCCAGTTTAACCCCGGGCGCCTCGTCTTCATTGATGAAGTGAAGCGGCACGCTGATCTTGATGGCCACGTTGGCACTCACGCGCAGGAAATCCGCGTGCATGACGCGATCCTTGGAGGGGTGGCGCTGCAGGTCCTTCAGAATGGCTTTTTCCGTTTTGCCATCCAGCTGCAGTGAGAGGATGGACGAATAGAACGCCTCGGTTTCCAGTGCCTTTTCCAGGTCCTTGCGGATAATGGAAAGGGGCTGGGGCGGTTGGTCACCACCATAGATAATCGCGGGTATGCGATCCGAGAGACGACGCAGGCGGCGGCTCGCACCTTTCCCCTTGTCCTCCCGAACCTCAACGGTCAGTTCAAATGTCTCAGACATGGTCTGGATTCCTTTGATAATACGCTGGCTGGCCTGCGACCGGCGTCCCCAGCGGGTTGCAAAAAACGCTGTACGCTCAGGCGAACAGCGCGCTTATTGATTCCTCGTTGCTGACCCGGCGCATGGCTTCCGCCAGCAGGTCAGCAATTGTCAGCTGGCGAATACGCGGACAGCGCTCGGCGGCGCCATTCAGCGGAATGGTGTCAGTGACCACCAATTCATCCAGCTGGCTGTTGTTCAGATTGTCCACGGCGTTGCCGGACAACACGGCGTGGGTACAGTAGGCCACCACCCGCTCAGCCCCCTTGAGCTTGAGCGCCTCGGCGGCCTTGCACAGAGTGCCCGCGGTGTCGACCATATCGTCCACCAGCAGCGCGGTTCGTCCTGCCACGTCGCCAATGATGTTCATCACCTGGGCCTCATTGGCCTGTGGCCGCCGCTTGTCGATGATCGCAAGCTCGACTTCGTTCAACTGCTTGGCGACAGCCCGGGCGCGCACTACGCCGCCTATGTCGGGTGAGACCACCACCAGGTCCTTATAGTCGCAACGCTCAATATCGTCGTTGAGCACAGGCGACCCGTAAATATTATCCACCGGGCAGGTAAAGAAGCCCTGGATCTGTTCTGCGTGCAGGTCGACGGTCAGTACCCGATCGACCCCCACGCCCACCATCATGTCTGCCACGACTTTGGCGCTGATAGGCACCCGCGCAGATCGCACGCGCCTGTCCTGGCGCGAGTAGCCAAAGTAGGGCACCACCGCCGTGATCCGATTGGCCGACGCGCGTTTGATGGCATCGACCATAACAATCAGCTCCATCAGGTTGTCGTTGGTCGGCGCGCAGGTTGGCTGCAACACGAATACGTCCTTGCCGCGGATGTTCTCGTTGATCTCCACGGCCACTTCCCCGTCGCTGAACTTGCTGACGTCGGCATTGCCCAGCGGGATGTGCAGCTTGCGGGTGACCCTGGCGGCAAGCTCCGGATTGGCATTGCCGGTGAACACCATCATTTTTGCGGTCACGATCGGTTCCTTTGGCCTGGAGTATGTTGCCTCACCAGGCTCGCGTTGCCTGGTGCCTTGTCCTGCTATCGAACTGTGCGAAATATGGCTGGGGTGGCAGGATTCGAACCTGCGAATGCCGGGATCAAAACCCGGTGCCTTGCCACTTGGCGACACCCCAGTAATCTTGTCTCTGCA
>JAZBPS010000089.1:0-3831 GCA_036353375.1 Halieaceae bacterium
GATCGGCACCGGCAGCCAGATCCTCAAACAGCTCGGCGTGGGAAAGATGCGGCTCCTCTCAGCCCCGATTCACTTCAATGCCATCTCGGGCTTCAATCTGGAAGTCACTGAATTCCTCGAGAGCTGACCCAATGAAAACCTGCTTGCGAAACGTTCTGCTGTTGCTGCTTTTCGTTCCTCTCCTGGGCCAGGCCCAGGACGCGTCTGGCTTCGACGCTGTGGCCGCCACCGAGGCCCTGCTCGCCCAGGTACCGGCGGAAGACATTGAAAACACCGTCAGCTACGTCAACAGTGGCTACCTGGCCATGGTGCTGCAACTGGCGGCCACCCTGCTGGCGGCCTGGCTGCTGTTGGCCTCGGGCTGGTCACGCCGCTGGCGCGAGCTTGCAGAGCGCAAACTCAAGAGCCGTTTTGCCCAGGCGTTTATCTACCTGCCCATTTACGCGCTGGTAACCACCGTGCTGCTGTTTCCGGTGGACTGGTTCAGTGGCCATTACATCGAACAGGCTTATGGCCTGGGCAACCTGTCCTTTGCTGGCTGGGTGTCCGAGCACCTGCTGGAGACCGCCGTTTTCGCGCTGTTCGGAAGTCTTTTCGTCGCCCTGCTCTACATGCTACTGCACCGCTCGCCCGACAACTGGTGGATATGGGGTACCGGGTTGACGGCGACCTTCCTGGCCCTGGTCATGTTCCTGGCGCCGCTGTTTATCCTGCCGCTGTTCAACGAATACAAACCCATGGAGGAAGGTCCTCTCAAGGAGCGGATTCTCTCCATCGCGCGCGCCAACGGGGTACCGGCGGACGATGTGAAGCAGGTGGACCAGTCGAAACAGACCAAGCGTGTCAGCGCCAATGTGGCCGGCATGTTTGGCACCGCGCGCATCGCCCTCAATGACAACCTGCTGGCGCGCGCAGATGCCGACGCGGTCGAAGCGGTGATGGCCCATGAAATTGGCCACTACGTGCTCAACCACGCCGGCAAGGGCATCATCTTCATGTCCCTGGTGATCGGCCTGTGTTTTGCAGGCAGCAGCTGGCTGTTCAAGTGGGTGGTGACCCGGCGCGGTGAGCAGTGGGGCATTCGCGGTATCGACGACTATGCCGGCTTCCCGCTGCTGTTCGCGTCGCTATCGCTGTTCCTGTTTCTCTCCACACCGGCGTTCTACAAGCTGACCTACATCCAGGAGTACGAGGCCGACCTGTTCGCCATCAACGCCACCCGCAACCCGGGCGCCTGGGCGGAGGTGGCGCTGCTGACGGCCGAGTACCGCAAGCTACATCCCGCTGACTGGGAAGAACGCTGGCTCAATCATCACCCCTCCCCCTACGCGCGGATTTACATGGCCATGCGCTGGAAGGCAGAACACCCGGACGACTAGCACATTGCTATCGGGTGTCAGCCCATCACGAAAGCGTTAAGTTTGTTGCCGTCCAGGTCGCGAAAATACCCGGCGTAGAAACCTTCACCACGCGGGCCGGGAGCGCCCTCGTCGCTACCGCCCAGCTCCAGTGCCTTGGCGTACAGCGCATCGACCTGGTCCTGCGAGCTCATTCGCAAGGCCACCATCACTCCGTTACCCACCGTGGCGGCGTTACCGTCAGCGGGCTTGATCACCGAGACGCAGGGCTCCATCAGCGACTCGCCCCAGGCCACGAAGCTTTCGTCTTCCAGCACCCGGCCATAGCCCAGCGTGGCCATCAGCTCGTCGTAGAACGCGCAAGCGCGCGCAATATCATTGGTACCCAACGTCACGTAACCGATCATTACAGTCCCTCCAAGGGGCGCTAACTCATACCCTCAATTATGGCAGGATTCTGGAGAACGGCACGGGCCATGGTAGTCGTTGCCTGGTGGATAGCAGGCTGGCCTACTCTTCCGCAAACTCGTGTCGATAACCCTCGGTGATATACAGCGGCAACTCCAGGCCCAGCGGCAGCCGCACCATCAATCGCGCCTGCAGGTTCTCGCGCCAGGCCGGTTGCTGGCCGGTGAAGTAGCCGAGGACTTCATTGACGGCGATACCCGCCAGCTCTGAAAACGCCAGCTTCATCTTCAGCTCCACCGGGACATCCACCACCGAGCCTGGGGCGACATAGGGAATGTCCAGCGCCGCCTCGCCTAGGTAGCGCCCGTCGATGTTGAGTAACAGATTGGCGTTGTCCACTTCCAGCCCCAGGCGCTCGTGATGGTTCGACACCCGCAGCAGAAAACGCAGCCCGGGCGCGCCACCATCGACGCCCTCCACGTATTCAATGGTGCGCCACTGGATGGCGTACTCGGCAGATTTTAACGGCACCTTGCTGGCCAGTACGCCCACCAGAGAGCCATAAAAAAGCACCAGCGCCAGCATCACCACAAGGTTAGTGAGGTAGAACGCCTTGTGCCGCAGCAGCCCCACACCCTGCTGTGGGACTTCACCCGGCTGCGTAAGCGTCGACACGGCCAGCCAGGTTCCCAACGGTAGCGCGAACACGCAGACAATGCAGTTGAGAACAATGATGGCTGCCAGTGCGGCAGCCAACACCCCGGTGTCCTGCTGGTAATAGACCAGGTCGCCCAGATACAGCTCAAGGGCGTAGATAGGCGAACAAAATGCCACAGCAAACAGCAGCACGGCGAAGGGCCGTTGCCGGATGGCCGCAAACACCCAGAGGCTATTCAGGTTGCGGCGAAAGTGCGTGGGCGACAGCAGGTCTACCGCGAAGAACAGCATCAGCAGAACAAAGGCCAGTTCGTCGATGTAGGTAAACAGGGGCTGCCCGATGAAATAGGCTGCCAGATAAGTCGCGCTGTAGACATTGAAAGCAATCATGACCAGGCCGGCTTCCAACCAGAGCTCCCTGATCAGAGCATTGTCGGGCGACGCCCGGCCCGTCATGGTCTCCTCTGAGAGTGTGGAGATTCGATCTCGGGGAATAAAGAAAAACACGGAAACCGTGGAAAAACACAGGATGGCCACCGTCTGGAACAGTAGTGCATTGCCCACCTGGTGGAACAGTGCGGCGTTGGCCATCTGCCACGAGGCCAGCCAGTCTTCGGGGATGAACAGACCCAGCAAACTGCCAAGAATGTCATCCCGGTATGGCACCAGGGCAAGCCCCAGCGCACAGAGGACAACACTGCTGGCAATGGCCAGCCGTATGCAGCCTGGCAGGGTCGCTGCGTAGACCTCTGACAGCGAGCGGTATTTCACGTGATGGATTCCGGTCACAGCCCGTTCATGGTGCGCTCAATGCTACCGCAAGCCGCCGTCCAACTCCTGCAGCAGTACCTCGACGGCGCGCTGGAGCTGAACGTCCTTCCCCGCCGCGATGCCCGTGGGGTCGGCGTAGACCAGCACATCGGGCTCGGTGGTCTTGCGCTCCAGCCAGTCACCCTCGGTGTCCAGGATACCCAGCCGCGGTGTGCCGGCGACAACGTCACCGGAAGGCAGTCGTTCCCAGCCTGCGTAAGTACATGTGCCGGTAACCGGGGTACCCACCAGGGTGCTGATGCCAAGGTTCTTCCAGGCCGCCACGAAACAGTGGCCGTCGGAATAGGCGCCCTCGTTGGTGAGGGCAATGGACGGCTTGACCCACTCGGTAAGCGGTTCGCCCTGGGCCGGCCGGCCGTTGGGCATATTGGTCATGTACTGGGTGCCCGAGAAGAGCTGTACCAGCCAGTCCACCAGGTCGCCGCCGTTATTGTCGCGCGCGTCGATAACGACTCCCTCCTTGTCGAAATGACGGCCAAACAGGTCGCGGTAGACATCGCGATAGGTGTCATCGGACATTTCCGGCAGGTAGACATAGCCCAGCCGACCGCCGGAGAACTTTTCTACCAGTGCATGA
>JAZBPS010000013.1:0-2917 GCA_036353375.1 Halieaceae bacterium
AGGTCCAGCGGGTTGAATACCTTGCCACTGCCCCAGCTGACCGCCTCACGCCCAAAGGTGAGATTCCAGCGCTCTGCGCTGTAGCGCAGCGCGAGCCGGTCAAAGCGGTGGTAGACCCGGTAGCGGTCGTCGCTGTCCAGCGTCCAGGTCAGCTCCAGCGCGCGAAAATCGTCGTCTGTTGGCGTCTGGTCGATGGCGCCGCGATTGTTCTCGCTGAACTCAAAGGCATCGCCGGCGAGTGCAATGCTGCTGTGGTCGACAATCGCCTCCCAGTTGCCCAGCTGCTTGCGCCACAGCAGGCGAAGGTCGAGATTACCATCCAGCGCCGGGCTGCCGGTGGCCTCACCCTGGATATCACTGCCTGGCAGATCATTGATAGTGCCGAAGCCCTTGAAGCGCACATCGAAACTGTCCGCCAGCGCCTGCCCGGCCAGTAGTGCCAGGCACAGGCAGGCCAACGCGCGACTGTTCAGGCTTCCGCCTCATCGCGTTGGTCGGAGACGATCAGCCCGTCCTGCAGGCCCATGCGGCGGCGGGCGAAGGCCATGACCGCGGGATCGTGGGTCGCAGTGATGATGGTCATACCGCGCTGTCGATTGATATCGGCCAGCAGCTGCAGCAGCTCTGCCGTGGTGTGGGAATCCAGGTTGGCACTGGGCTCATCCGCCAGCAGCAGCACCGGCTTGCTGACGATGGCGCGGGCCACCGCCACCCGCTGCTGCTGACCGCCGGACAGTTCACCGGGCCGGCGGTCTGCCAGTTCACCGATGCCCAGCGACTCGAGCATGGCCATGGCATCCCGGTGGCGTTCGGCGGCGGCAATACCCTGCAACTGCATGATGAACTCGACATTCTCGCGAGCAGACAGCACTGGAATCAGGTTGTAGGACTGGAACACGAAACCCACCCTGCGCAGTCGCAGTTCGGCCAGCTCCGAGGAAGACAAACTCGCCAGATCCACCCCACCCACAGTGACACTGCCGGCGGTGGCCCGGTCCAGGCCGCCGATGCAGTTCAGCAGCGTGGACTTGCCAGAGCCGGAGGGTCCCGCCAGGCTGACAAACTCGCCCTGCTCGACGTCAAAATCCACGCCGGCCAGCGCATGCACCGGCACACCGTCGTCGTGATAGGTGCGTTCCAGGCCGCGGCATTGCACCACAAATTCAGGCTCGCTCATTGCTATCGCCTCATCGCGTCCAGCGGTTCCACGCGCACCGCACGCCAGGCGGGAAAGGCACTGGCCAGTAGCCCGAACAGCAGGCTCAGTACCAGTACCCGCAGAACATCGTAGGGCAGCAGCACCGGCACCAGGAGGCTGCTCATGTAGTAACTTTCAATGCCCGCCGTCCATTGGCTCAAGTCGATACCGTCGGCCAGGGCATAGACCGCCAGCATGCCCGCGCCGATGCCCAGCAACACCCCCAGGAACACAATCATCAGGGATTCCATGACCACTTGCAGCAGGAGCACCCCCGGCTGCATGCCTATCGCGCGCAGCATACCCAGCTCCCGGGTGCGCTCCATCACCGACGTCACCAGGGTATTGACCAGGCCAAAGGCCAGTGCGGCCATCATGATGGAAAACCAGATCAGCATGGCGGTATCCACGAACCTAAACATGCTCGCTGCCATCGGTTCCAGCTCATCCCAGGTGCTCGCCTCCTGTTCCGCAAACTGCCGCTGCAGCAACTCCCTCGCCTGGTCGCGCTGGCCGTTATCCACCAGGCGGACGGACAGTTCGGTGACCGCCTCGGAATCCAGCAGCGTCTGCAACACTTCACGGCCGGTGAACACAAAGACCTTTTCCAGGCTGTCGCTGCTGGCCCGGTAGATGCCTGCAATTCGATAGCCGGCCTCACGGTTGCGACCGTCGCTGCCCTGGGTCATCAGAACAATGCGGCGCCCGATACGGGTCTCGAGCTGCTCCGCCAGGGCTGCGCCAATCAGAACGCGGCGATCTGCAGGCGATGCCAAGAACTCGCCCTCCAGCAACACATCGGCCAGAAAAGAGATCTGCAGTTCCTGCGCCGGGTCGATCCCCACCAGTTGTACACCGCGGGTGTCCCGTTCCGACAGGATGACTCCAGGCACCCGAACGCGGCTGGTCCAGCCCTCCAGGCCCGGCAGGTCAGGCCGGTATTCGGCGGGCAATTCGAAACCTCGCTGAATGGAAGGGTCGTCGCGATAGCCCGGCGCCAGCACTTTCACATGCCCGGTCAGGTTGGCCACCACGGTATCCAGCATCTGCGCCTGCCAGCCGCGCAGCAGGCTGTTGGCCAGCAGCACGAATGCTACTGCCAGCACGATGGCACCCAGCAACATGACATTGCGCCTCCGTTGGCGCCACAGGTTGCGGGCACTCAACTGGGCCAGTACCTTGATCGGCACGCTAGTCCGCACGCAGCGCCTCCACCGGGTCCAGGCGCCGCAGCCGCAGCGCGGGCAACAGGGCCGACACCTGGCAGCCGGTCACGAACACCAGCGGAATCGCCGCCATTTGCACCAGCGATATTTCAGCCTTCAGGTGGCTCGGGAAGGCAAAGCCGCCCATCAGGTCTTCCATACCGGCCATGGGGATGCCCACCTGTGACAGCCAGGCCAGCATGGGCACCGCCAACAGGCATGCAATGACGCTGCCCAGCGCCGCCAGCCACAGGGCTTCCAGCTGCAGCATGCCGATCAGGCGCCAGGGGCGCATGCCGATGGCCAGCAACATGCCGAATTCACGGGTGCGTTCGAACACGGTCATGACGAAGGTGTTGACGATGGAGAACAGAACAACCAGTACCAGAATGCCGTAGAACAGGCGGTTGCTGGCCCGGTCGATGGCGATGGCCTGCACCACATCCGGCATCAGCTGTTGCCAGCTCCGGAACGCGAGCTCCGGCGGCAGCAAGGCCTCTACATCACCCCTCAC
>JAZBPS010000090.1:0-4697 GCA_036353375.1 Halieaceae bacterium
CATTCCCTCAGCTGCACCGGAGAACCTGCCCAATGCGAGAAAGATCGCGGACAGCGTGATCTGCCTGCCCATCTATCCCACGATGACCGATGGCGATGTCGAACGCGTTATCGCGTCGCTGCTTGATGCGATTGCGACCACGAAGCCTCGTTAGCACAAATCACAGCATTACTGGGCGTATACTCAGGCAAGTGGACACGGTTGACAGCCCAGGCTGAAAACTCCATACGTACGTAAAACCTGGCTGAGAAACATATGGTCGAGAATCCGTTTAATCCTGGCTATTACACCGAGGGTGATCTGGAAAGCGTCGGCTTCCGGAGCCTGGGCGAAAACGTCCGAATCGCCAAGAACACAACCATTGTGGGCGTGCAAAACATCACCATTGGAAGCAACGTCAGAATCGATGGCTATAGCACAATCATCGCGGGTGACAGCGGTTGGCTCAGGGTTGGCTCCTACGTTCACATCGGTGGCTATTGCTATCTGTCTGCAGGTGACGGAATCGGACTCGATGACTTCAGTGGTCTGTCCCAGGGGGTCAGGATTTATAGCCGCACGGATGATTACAGCGGTGAATATCTAACGAATCCCACTGTTCCTGAGCAGTACACTGGCGTAAGGCGCGGGGCGGTAGAGCTTGGCCGGCATGTCATCGTCGGAAGCGGAACAGTCATTCTCCCCGCGCTTACTTTGGGAGAGGGCAGTGCGGTAGGCGCGCTGTCCCTGGTAACGAAGAGCCTCGATCCGTGGTGCGTATTCTCCGGGCGCCCGGCGAGGCGACTGAAGACCAGGTCCAAGCGGATTCTCGAACTGGAAAAAAAGCTAAAAAACGAGTTCGCAAAGGATGATCACCTGTGACACAAGGACCGACAGCTTCGTTGGCAGGGGATAGATAGTCATCAGTCGCGGGCCAATAACACCAGGACCCATGCGAAGGCGGGCGCGACCACCTTGCCCGAGAGGGTCATTTTGAAGCTGGCTGGAGTGTTACAGCAGGCCGGTGCGCTTATGCTGGGAAATGCCACGTCGCAGTTTGTGATGGTGGGCGCGATACCGTTGCTGACACGACTTTACGATGCAGCCGATTTCGGCGCCTCCGCGGTGTTTACCGCACTGATGGGCGTGCTCGCCGTGGTGGCTACGGGGCGATATGAATTCGCTGTAATCTTGCCGGAGCAGCGTGAGGAGGCGAAATCTGTTGCGCTTGTCGGTATAGCGATCGCGGCGGGAATGTCTCTGCTCCTCGCCCTGTTGTGTGCGCTTGCCATAGTTTTGCTGCCCTTCTGGTTGGCCGATCTCGGGCTCTTGCCATCGATAATGCTGTTGCCACTTTCGGTGTTTTTTGCAGCGGTTTTCGCAGTGGTTCAGGTGTGGAACAACCGCCTTAGCGCCTATCGGGACATGGCAAGAAACCAGGTGCTTCAGGCGCTTTTGGTCGTTACATTCAGCCTGCTGTGTGGGCTGCTGGAAATATCCGACGGACTGATTATCGGTATCTCGTTAGGGTGGGCGCTGGCAGCCGGCTGGGCTGTGTATGCAGCGCAGCGGTCCTCTGGCTTGTTCGGCCGTCCACAGCGCGCGCATTTCAAGGCTATGGCGAGACGTTATCGTACCCATGCGACGAGCATAGCGCCTTCGCAGTTGTTGGGTGTGATTGCGGTGCAGTTGCCTGTCTTGCTGCTGAGCTCTGCTTACTCTGCCTCTCTAGCCGGTTATTACTCCGTCGCTTATCGCGTGGCGAATCTCCCGACGGTACTGATGGCGAATGCGTTAGGTGAAGTCTACAGACAACGCATCAGTGAGGGTTGGTATCAGGAAGGTGCCTTTTCTCGGTTGTTCCTGCGTTTACTACTCTTCTTTAGTCTATTCGGTGTGCCGGTGTTTGTCGGTCTGTACTGGATCTCGCCCTGGTTGTTCCCCTTGGTACTGGGACCGGAGTGGATTGACGCTGTGCCCATAGCCAAAGTGCTGCTGCTGGGCGCGTACTCAAATTTTGTTTTCACGCCCCTGGACAAGGGCGCCATGGTGGTCGGCGCGACGCGGTACATGGTGTGTTGGCAGCTCTTGCGGTTTGTGATCTTTGTAATGATTTGCGTGTGGGCGTGGCTCGGTGCGCCGAGTTTTATGTATCTTCTATGGTCGCTGGTAGCTTCGGGTATCGCCCTGAACCTGATCAGCGGTTTTTATGAGTACAGGCTTTCCCTCGGGCGGCCTGGACAAACAGTGCCTTTGCAACCTTCGGGCACCGGTCAGTAGAGACAGAAACAGGTGGTCGAATAGCCGGCGTACTGACAACGCCTCTTATGGTGGATAACCGTGATGCATCAATCGAACCGTTTGGAATGCAAGATATTTTTTTCAGGGCAGGCGAGCGTCGTGTAGCCATTGCGGGCGTGCTTGTAACGAATAACTGGAATGACTGACGTGAAAATCACGATCTCCCAGGAAGAGATAATGAGGCTTTGGCAAAAGCCACCAGGTGATCCAGTGGTGAGTGTATGCTGCCCGGTGTTTAATCATGCCGCGTTCCTGGAAGAGACCTTGCGCGGTATCTTGTCGCAGGTGACTGATTTTCCCTTCGAGGTATTGATTCACGACGATGCCTCCACCGACCAAACTGCGCATGTTGCCTCTGAATACACGAGGGCTTACCCCGACATTGTTAAGCTGGTTCGCCAAACCGAAAACCAGTGGTCAAAAGGACATCAAATCTGTGCTGAATTCCTGCTTCCACTCGCCCGCGGGTGTTATATCGCAATCTGCGAGGGGGATGACTACTGGGTAGACCCGGCCAAGTTGCAGAAGCAGGTGGATTTCATGGAGGCGAACCCGGACTATGCACTGTGTTTTGGCGACTGCCTGGGGTTGGTGCACGAAACGGGCGAGCGCGTGCCGGTATCCGGTGTTCGCTGGGACCTGTCCTGCGAGGACCTGCAGCGCGTCCCCTCCGTGTTCACCTTGACAGCCTGCTTTCGCAACGTGCTGGGGGAGTGGCCGCGGGAACTGTCCAGGGCACCCTACGGCGATATGTTGTTCTGGACCCTGCTGGGCGATCACGGCAAAGGCAAATACCTCCAGGAACTGGGCCCTTCGGTCTATCGCTTGCACGAGGCGGGGCTGCACTCCCTCAAGTCCAGGCACACGCAGATGGAGAAAGCGCTGGAGACCTTTATGGTGCTGTTTCTTTATCGACTACGCCGGGGCGACCGAGCGCTTGCCATGACCCATCTGCAGGACATCGTTGTCTACGCAATCAAGCTGGGCGGCGTCGCCCTGTGGAGGGGTATCGCCAGTCGGGCCTGGCGGCGCTTGCGCCGCAAGCTGGCGGCCGGTGGTGGCCGATAATGGCCAGCGCAGCGCGTGCCGGCTAGTGCAGATGCCGGGTCGACTTCGAAGGATCAAGCACCCGCGGCGCGCCCTGCTGGCGCTGCTTCGCCGACTGCCGTTGTTCTCGAGCCGGCGCTGTGTCATGTGTGGACACGCCCTGGGTCGCTTCCTGCCGTACGGACGCGGGCTGGTGGATAGCGCGCCCCTGAGCCTTGCCCTTGAGGTTGTGGGCAGTGATGTTGAGAACATGGAGTGTCCCTGGTGCGGTAGTACGGACCGGGAGAGACACCTGCAGTTATACCTCCAGCGCACAGGGCTGCTGTCCTGGCTGGCGGGGAAGCGCGTACTGCACCTGGCGCCGGAAAAGCGACTGGCAGGGCTGCTGCTGGACGGTGGCCCGGCTCTTTACGCAGCCGCAGACCTGGCGGGCGGGCCTGCTGTGGACCTGCGCTTCGATCTGGCGCAAATGCCTTTTCCCGACGCCGCGTTCGACCTGGTTGTCGCGAATCACGTGCTGGAGCATGTTCACGCACTGCCAGAGAGCCTGTCGGAATTGCACCGCGTGCTCGCGCCTGGCGGTTTGGCGATACTGCAGACACCCTTCAGCCCGGTGTTGCACACGACCTTCGAAGACACTGGAATAGAGGTTGCAGAAGCACGCTTCCACGCCTATGGCCAGGATGACCACGTCCGTCTGTTCGGTCGCGATATTGCCAGCATCATTGAACTGGCGGGCTTTACAAGCAAGATGAACACCCATCAGGAGGTGCTGGCAGACGTTCAACCAGCCGATGTCGGCGTTAATCCGGAAGAGCCCTTCTTTCTGTTTGAGCGTTGTTGAATAAACAGCCTTAAGCGTACTGAATAGACAGCCTTCAGCGCCCTGAATCAATAGTCCTGAACGCTCTGCATGCGCGTTTTCGACAGGCATGTGATCCGATGTGCCGGTAATACCCGTAACAAGTTTCACAATTCGCCGGCAGACGTGTCTCACGCCGGCTGCTACGCACAAGGCCTCCGGGCTGAAGCGTATTCGCGAGTCGGTCCGGGACCACACGCATCCTGCTTTTCGAAGTGCTTCTTCGATATCTTCGACGGAAGACTCTCTTCCAAAGTAAACCAGCGTCCTGCCGGCGGTCGAACACACTCGACTGCATGGAGGAACCATGGCAAACGTAGCAAACTTTACTGCACCCGGAATGGAAAAGAAGTCAGCGGACAAGACCATCGCAATTCTGGAGAACCGCATGGTCGCGTTGATTGACCTGGCGCTGACGCTGAAGCACGTTCACTGGAACGTGGTAGGCCCGAATTTTATCGGCGTACACGAGATGCTTGATCCGCAGGTAGACGCCGTGCGCGAACAA
>JAZBPS010000091.1:0-18500 GCA_036353375.1 Halieaceae bacterium
AGGACTTCCAGTCCCGCACTCGCGTCGATGCGACGGCGCTGCTGGCGCAGGCCGCGGCGGTTTTCCGGCAGGGCAGCCAGGGGTCTCGGTACCCGCAGGTCCAGCAGCGGTTCCAGGCCAAAATCCGGCGCGCGCTTGCCGCGCTGCGTGGCCGCTATCTGCAGCAGCTGCTCAAGTGGCTGCGACCAGAACAGGTCCAGGGGCGGTTGCGGCAAGGTGTCCTCCACGGTCACCAGACCGATGGGGTCCCGCGGGTCTGCCAGCGTGGCTGCGTTGCGCTCAAGGCGCTGCCAGTTGGCAGGGTAGCTGAGCGCTGGCAGGGGCTCCCAGCGCTCTTCCAGGGCAGCACTCTCTGCGCGGTTGGCGAAAATCAGCACTTCGACGTCGTACCAGTCCGGGCCCTC
Organism: Halieaceae bacterium; assembly: GCA_036353375.1. GTDB lineage: Bacteria > Pseudomonadota > Gammaproteobacteria > Pseudomonadales > Halieaceae > JANQIO01. Next base: position 405 of record JAZBPS010000091.1, read on the forward strand.
CGCCTCGTCCTGGGCGTGCATGGGTGGCGCGGTCAGCAGCAGTGTCAGCAGCGCTGAGGCAAAGGCAGACAGGGGCCGCCGCATGATCAGGCTGCGGCCTCCGCGGTCTGTTCGGAAAGGTGTTGCAGTAACTCTGTCACGTAGCCAAACCGCTCCTCATATTCGGGAAGCTCTACATCAAAACGCAGGCGATTGCCCTTCACCAGGCGGTAGACACCCGGGTCTGACTGTACCAGCTTTACCAGCGCCAGTGGGTCCACCCCGGTGCGGTCGGCAAAGTCGAAATGGCCGCCGCGATCACCTGCATCAATCTTGCGAATGCCCAGCTCCGCGGCTTGCAGCTTGATCTGGGTCGCCTGGAAAAGGTAGCGGGTGGGCTGGGGCAAGAGGCCGAAACGATCAATCATTTCGACCTGCAATTCCCGCAGCTCTGCATCCGTTGTGGCCGCTGATATGCGCTTGTACAACACCAGGCGCGTATTGATGTCCGGCAGGTAGTCTTCGGGAATCAGCGCCGGCACCCGCAGGTTCACTTCGGTCTGGTCAGTCAGCTCGTCGCCGTCCACATCGGGGATTTCGCCTCGCTGAAGCGAGCGCACGGCACGATCCAGCATCTCCATATACAGCGAGTAACCGACACTCTGGATCTGGCCGCTCTGCTCCTCGCCCAGCAACTCGCCCGCCCCGCGAATCTCCAGATCGTTGGTCGCCAGCAGATAGCCCGCGCCCAGATCCCCCGCCGCTTCGATCGCCTCCAGGCGTTTTTCTGCATCGGCGGTGATTGCGGATGCCGGTGGGCACAGCAGGTAGGCATAGGCCTGGTGGTGCGAGCGGCCCACGCGTCCGCGGAGCTGGTGCAGCTGCGCCAGGCCGAAGCGGTCGGCCCGGTCGATGATGATGGTGTTGGCATTGGGCACGTCGATGCCGGTCTCGACGATGGTGGTGCAGACCAGCACATGGTAATTCTGGTGGTAGAAGGCGCGCATCACCTGCTCCAGCTGCTGCTCGCGCATCTGGCCGTGGGCGATGCCGATGTTCAGCTCGGGCAGCAGTTCACCCAGCTTGCGTGCCGTCTCCTCAATATTCTTGACTTCATTGTGCAGGTAGTAGACCTGGCCACCGCGCAGGGTTTCCCGCAGGATGGCTTCCTTCACCAGGGCGATGTTGTGTTCCCGTACAAAGGTTTTGATAGACAGGCGCCGGGCCGGCGGTGTGGCGATGATGGACAGATCGCGCATCCCGCCCAGCGCCATGTTCAGTGTGCGCGGTATCGGCGTGGCCGTCAGCGTGAGAATGTCGACCTCGGCGCGCAGCGCCTTGATGCGGTCTTTCTGCTTCACGCCGAAGCGGTGCTCTTCATCGATGATCAGCAGGCCCAGGTCTTCAAAGCGAACGTCGCCGCTCAGTAGCTTGTGGGTGCCGATAAGGATATCCACCTTGCCGTTTGCCATCTCTTGCAGCACGCTCTGCTGTTCCCGTGCGCTGCGAAAGCGCGACAGCATTTCCACCCGCACAGGCCAGTCGGCAAAGCGGTCACTGAAGGAGTTGTAGTGCTGTTGCGCCAGCAGCGTTGTGGGCACCAGCACCGCGACCTGCTTTCCCGCCTGGGTGGCGAGAAACGCGGCCCGCATGGCCACTTCGGTCTTGCCGAATCCGACGTCGCCACAGCCCAGCCGGTCCATGACGCCGGGTCCTGACATATCGGCCTCAACCGCGTGGATCGCCGCTGCCTGGTCGGGGGTTTCCTCAAACGGAAAGGCGTTGCAGAACTGGTCGTACTGCTCGCCCGGGTCCGGGAACTGGAACCCCTGTCGGGCCTCGCGCCTGGCGTAGATCTCCAGCAATTCTGCCGCCACATCGTTGACTTTTTCCCGGGCCCGCCGCCGGGCTTTTTCCCACTGGTCAGAGCCGAGGCGATGCAGGGGTGCGAGATCGGGGTCGGTGCCTGAGTAGCGGCTGATCAGGTGCAGCGATGCCACGGGGACATAGAGCTTGTCGCCGCCGGCGTACTCCAGCGTGATGAAATCGGTGAGCTGGCCGTCCACGTCCAGGGCCTCCAGCCCCAGGTAGCGCCCGACGCCGTGCTCCAGGTGCACCACCGGCACGCCCGGTCGCAGCTCGTTGATATGCCGGAACACATTGGCGGTGCTGGTGGCCTCTTCGCGGCGTCGTCGCTGGGCCACCCGGTTGCCAAACAATTGGGATTCGCACACCAGCGTCGGCAGTCCTGGTCCAGCGTACAGGCCGCGATCCATGGGCGCTGTAGTAATGGCCAGGTCTGCGCCGCTGTCCAGGAAGGCCTGCCAGCTGTCCACGGACTGCGGGGCGAGGCCGTGCCGGGCCAGGGATTCCAGCAGGATCTCGCGACGGCCGGCACTCTCTGCGCACAGCAGCACCGGCGCGCCGTGTCCGGCCATGAACGACTTGAGTTTCTCCAGTGGCGACTCGGATTGTTTCTCCGGGCTGAGGTCCGGCGGCAGTTGCAGCGGCAGGCTGTGGTGGGTGGGCGCATCTGCAGTGGTGCGAAGCTCAAGTACCGGATGCTGCTTGAGCGCGTGGTACAGGGTTTCCGTGGGTATGAATGCCTGCCGGGGTGGCAGCAACGGACGCCTTGGATCAATGCCGTACTCATCGTAACGATCCTGCACCTCTGCCCAGAACAACCCGGCTGCTTCGAAGTGGTTGCCGATGGCCACCACACTGCAGTCGGGGGGCAGGTAGTCGAGCAGGCTCTCCGCCTGCTCGAAAAACAGCGGCAGGTAGTACTCGCAGCCAGCCGGTGCCCGACCTGCGCTCACCTCGCTGTAGACCGGGCAGGCGTCGTGATCCACGTCGAACTGCGCGTACCAGTTCTGCTGGAAGCGATGAATGGACTCCCGATTGAGGGCGAATTCCCGCGCCGGCAGCAATTTGATGGACTCCACCTTCTCGATCGTGCGCTGGGTTTCCGGGTCAAAGGTGCGCAGGGTTTCCACCTCATCGTCCAGCAAGTCGATGCGGAAGGGTGCCTTCGTCCCCATCGGAAAGACGTCCAGCAGCGCGCCTCGCTGGGCGAACTCACCGTGCTCGTAGACGGTGTCGACGCTGCGATAGCCGGTGCGCAGCAACTGTCGCCGGAAGGCCTCCACATCCAGTGCCTGACCCGTCTCCAGCAGCAGGCTGTTGCCGCTGACATAATCCCGCGGGGGCAGACGGTGCATCAGGGTGGGCACCGGCACGACCAGCAAACCGCGGCGCGCGGTCGGCAGGTGGTACAGCGTGTGCAGGCGTTCGGAAACGATGTCCTGGTGGGGCGAGAAGCTGTCGTAGGGGAGTGTCTCCCAGTCCGGAAACGTCATCACATCCAGCGCGTCACCGTCCTGCTCGAGGTCTCTGCGGTAGAAGCCCAACTCCCTCGACAGATTGTTGGCGGTCTGTGTATCCGGCGTGATGACCAGTTGGAAGTCCGTGCGCCGGGACAGCTCCACCAGCAGCCGTGCGGCGGCACTGCCAAACGCAGGTCCCAGTGCGGTGCGGGAGCCCGCAGGCAAAGGCCATGAGAGCTTGTCGAGCGTGTCAGCAAACATCGGGAAAGAGCGGTCGCCCAGGCAAAGGGCCGCTATTGTATCCAGCTTGCGTGACGCCGGCCAAATATTGATAATACGCGCCCTGTTTTCACCCCCCATACTCCCGCAGGTAACCTATGATCACCGAACGCACGCGGCCGCGTCCCGACGACTATTTCAAGGACTGGAAAGAGCGCGAGGCACTGGCAGAAGCGATGATACCGCTGGTGGGCAAGCTGTCCCGTGAGAATGCGGTCAAGACCTACATTTACGGGCGTTCCCTGGTCAACCGTTCGGTGCTGGACATCATGCAGGACCACCGCTATGTGCGGCAGGTAGAGCGCAACGAGCTGTCCGAGAAAGAAACCTTCCCCGTTATCAAGGCCCTGTCGTCCCTGGATCTGGGTACCGCCCATATCGATGTGGGGCGCATTGCAGTGGGCTATGAAAGCGAGGGCAAGCCCGCCGGTCTGTCAGTCAAGAAATACGTCAAGCAGCAGGTGGCTGATCTCATCGGCAGCAATGCCAAGCCCATTGACCAGCCGCGGGACGTGGTGCTGTACGGGTTTGGTCGAATCGGCCGCCTGATGGCCAGATTGCTGGTAGAGAAGGCCGACGGTGGCGACGCGCTGCGGCTGCGTGCCGTGGTTGTGCGCAAGGGCAAGGCGGCCAACGATCTGATCAAGCGCGCCACCCTGCTGCAGCGGGACTCCGTGCACGGGCCCTTCAACGGCACGATCCGCGTGGATGAAGAGCACAATTCCATGGTGGCCAACGGCAACGAGATCAAGGTGATCTACGCCGACGCGCCGGAGGACATCGATTACACCCAGTACGGCATCAAGGACGCGATCATCATCGACAATACCGGAGCGTGGCGCGACGAAGAGGGCCTGTCACGCCACCTCAAGGCGAAGGGAGCCGCCAAGGTGATTCTCACGGCGCCCGGCAAGGGCGACATGAAGAACATTGTCTATGGCATCAACAACGACGAGATTGGCCCTGACGACCAGTTGATCTCTGCCGCGTCCTGTACGACCAACGCAATAGCGCCGCCGCTGAAGGCCCTGGATGACGAGTACGGTATTGACCACGGTCACGTTGAGACGGTGCATGCTTACACGAACGACCAGAACCTGATCGACAACTATCACAAGGCCAACCGGCGCGGTCGGTCTGCTGCCCTGAACATGGTACTGACCGAGACCGGGGCGGCCACGGCTGTGGGCAAGGTGTTGCCGCAGCTCAACGGCAAGCTCACGGGAAATGCCATTCGCGTCCCCACGCCGAACGTCTCCATGGCCATCCTCAACCTCACACTGAATCGGGAAACCACCCGGGAAGAAGTGAACGAGTACATGCGCCGTATGGCCCTGCACTCGCCCTTGCGCAAGCAGATTGACTACTCGGATTCCCCGGAAGTGGTGTCCACAGACTTTGTGGGTTCTCGCCACGCCTGCGTATTCGATGCAGAGGCCACCATCGTCAGCGGTAACCATGTCACCATGTACTTCTGGTACGACAATGAGTTTGGCTACAGCTGCCAGGTGCATCGCATCCTCGAACAGATGGCCGGTGTGCACTACGCGATATACCCGAAGTCCGAGGCCTGAGAACATCGCGGCCCGGTGCGGTCGCCGCGGCTCCGGCGCGGCGCGTGCATGCGTCGCAGAACGGCAGAAACGTGGCGCTAAGCCCATGATTCGATAGCGAATCACGGCACGATTCCGTATAATCCCGCGCGGCTCTCGGGGAAGTGACAAGAGCCGTTCACTCTCGCGAGTTACCTCTAGCGGATACCGACTGACTCGGCATCGCCTCGCCCTGAGTGCCGCAAAAACGAGACGCAGCAGACACAACACTACAAGCCGTCACAAAGAAGGCAAACATTGAATGATCAAGCTTAAGCGGGGGCTGGAAATTCCGATTTCCGGTAAGCCAGAGCAGAATATTGTCAGTGCCAGCGAGGGTGCAGCCGGGGTGCGTTCAGTCGCCCTGGTCGGCTTCGACTACGTGGGAATGAAGCCCACCATGGAAGTCCGTGAGGGCGATCCGGTGCGGCGCGGACAGGTGTTGTTCACGGACAAGAAAACCGACGGTGTTATCTACACCGCTCCGGCAACCGGCAAGGTTGCGGCGATCAATCGCGGCGCGCGCCGGGTGTTGCAGTCGGTGGTGATCGACGTCAGCGTCGAGGATGCCGACCCCGCTAACGCCGAACAGTTCGGTAAATACAGCGCCGACGAGGCCAGAGCGCTGGACGATGCCCGCATCCGCGAGCAGCTTATCGCGTCCGGCCAGTGGACCAGCCTGCGCACGCGGCCGTTCAGCCGCGTGCCGGCCGTCGACAGCCGCCCCGCATCCATCTTTATCAACGCCATGGACACAAACCCGCTGGCGGCGGACCCGACGGTGATCATTGCGGAACAGCCCGAGGCCTTTGCCCTGGGACAGGACCTCTTGGCCAGGCTCACCGATGGCAAGGTGTTCCTGTGCAAGGCACCGGGCGCTGATGTGATCGCTGGCACCGCCGCCGGTATTCAGGTGGAAGAATTCGCCGGACCGCATCCCGCCGGGCTTGCCGGCACCCACATCCACCATCTTGACCCGGTGGGTCCGGGCAAAGCCGTCTGGACCGTGGGTTACCAGGACGTCATCGCAATCGGGCGCCTGTTCATGGATGGCGTGCTGTACACAGACCGGGTGATCGCGTTGGCGGGCCCCCAGGTGATCAAGCCACGCCTGTTGCGGACGCGCCTGGGCGCGGACCTCGAGGCGCTTTGCGCCGGCGAGGTGAAAGAGGGTAACAATCGCATCATTTCAGGGTCGGTGCTGGGCGGACGCCGCCTGCAGAGCGGTACTTCCTACCTGGGCCGCTACCACAACCAGGTCAGTGTGCTGCGCGAGGGCACCGAGCGGGAGCTGCTGGGTTGGCTGTCCCCGGGGACCAACAAGCACTCCAACCTCTCGATATACTTAAGCAAGCTGATGCCCGGCAAGCTTCTGGACATGACCACGTCGACCAACGGCAGCGAGCGCGCCATGGTTCCCGTGGGTAGCTACGAAACCATCATGCCCCTGGATATTCTGCCGACCCAGCTGTTGCGCGCCCTGATTGTAGGGGATACCGAAATGGCCCAGGCACTGGGGTGTCTGGAGCTCGACGAAGAGGATCTCGCGCTTTGTACCTATGTGTGCCCGGGAAAATACGAATACGGCCCGATACTGCGCGACAACCTCACTCGCATTGAGAAGGAGGGTTAACACTCATGCGGAAGTTTTTTGACAGCATCGAACACCACTTCCAGGAAGGCGGCAAGTACCAGAAGTACTACGCCATCTACGAAGTGTTCGACACCTTCTTCTACTCTCCGTCTTCGACCACCCGGTCCACGGCCCATGTGCGCGATGGCATAGATCTCAAGCGCATCATGATCACCGTGTGGATTGCGACCTTCCCGGCGATGTTCTACGGGATGTACAACCTCGGATTCCAGGCCAATAGCATCGTTGCCGCGGGCGGCGGCGCCATCACCGACTGGCATGCACCGCTGGTCAACCTGTTTGGTGCCACCGATCCCGGCAGCCTCATCGACTGCTTTATCTTCGGGGCTATCTACTTCCTGCCTATTTACATCACCACCTTCCTGGTCGGTATCAGCTGGGAGATCCTGTTCGCGGTGCGCCGCGGGCACGAGGTGAATGAAGGGTTTTTCGTGACCTCCGTGCTGTTCGCGCTCTGCTGCCCGCCGGATATTCCCCTGTGGCAGGTGGCCATGGGTATCAGCTTCGGTGTGGTTATCGGTAAGGAAGTGTTCGGCGGCACGGGCAAGAACTTCCTCAATCCCGCGCTGACCGGCCGCGCGTTCCTGTATTTCGCCTACCCGGCGCAGCTTTCCGGTGACGCGGTATGGACGGCAGTGGACGGCTATACCGGCGCCACCGCCCTGTCGATCGTGGCAACGGACGGCATGGAGGCACTGCGGGCCCAGATGAGTTGGTGGGATACCTTCTCCGGCAATATCCACGGGTCTATCGGTGAAACCTCGACCCTGGCGATTCTGATCGGCGGCGCCCTCTTGCTGTACACCCGCATTGCCGCCTGGCGCATCGTCGCCGGGGTGTTCCTGGGCATGTTCGCCTTCTCGACCCTGCTTAACGTGGTGGGCAGCGACAGCAATCCGGCCTTTGCCATGCCCTGGTACTGGCACCTCAGCGTGGGCGGTTTTGCCTTCGGCATGATCTACATGGCCACGGACCCGGTGTCAGCGGCGATGACGGATATCGGGAAAATCTGGTACGGCGTACTGATCGGCGTGATGACCGTGCTGATCCGGGTGGTGAATCCGGCCTTTCCGGAAGGCATAATGCTGGCTATCCTGTTTGCGAACCTGTTCGCACCGTTGATAGACCACTTTGTGGTGCAGGCCAATGTGAAACGGAGGCTGGCACGTGTCGTCTAAAGATACCGTCGGAAAAACCATCGGCGTCGCACTGACGCTTTGCATCGTCTGCTCGGTGCTGGTATCGGCTGCCGCGGTTGTGCTCAAGCCCGCGCAGCAGGCCAACGCGCAGGAGGACAGGCAGCGCAATATTCTGGCCGCTGCGGGCCTGCTGGAGGAAGGCGTACCCGTTTCCCAGCAGTTTGCCGGTATCACGCCCAAGGTGGTGGACCTGCGCAACGGCCGCTTCAGCGACGAGGTCGACAGCAGCGGCTACGAGCCTGCGCAGGCTGCCAAGGATCCGGCCCTGTCGCAGGCGCTGTCCAGCGACGAGGACACCGCCAATATCGGTCGCCGGGAAAACTACGGTCTGGTCTACATGGTAGGCGACGCGGAGCGGCCTGATCAGCTGATCCTGCCTATTCGCGGCGCGGGTCTCTGGGGGCAGATGTACGGTTTCCTGGCGCTGGAGAGTGACTTGAAAACGGTCGCGGGCATCGGTTTTTATGAACACAAGGAAACCCCGGGGCTGGGCGGCGAGGTGGACAACCCGCGCTGGAAAGCTCTGTGGCCCGGCAAGACCGCGGTTGAGGACGGCGAAGTCGCTATTCAGGTGGTCAAGGGCACGGTGGACAAGAGCAGTCCCGCCGCGGCCTACACCATCGACGGCCTCAGCGGTGCCACGCTGACCACACGGGGTGTCAATAATCTGGTGCAATTCTGGCTGGGTGATGAGGGCTATGGGCCCTTTATCTCCCGGCTCAAGGCGGGGGAGGCCTGACATGTCTGATTTGAAGAAAACCCTGACGGATCCCTTGTTCAACAACAACCCCATCGGGTTGCAGATTCTGGGTATCTGTTCAGCGCTGGCGGTGACCTCGTCGCTGTCGGTGAGCCTGGTGATGTGTATCGCGCTGACCGCGGTGGTGGCGTTCTCCAACCTGTTTATCTCGCTGATCCGCAAGGTGATTCCCAATAACATCCGCATCATCGTGCAGATGTGCATCATCGCCTCGCTGGTGATCGTGGTAGACCAGATATTGAAAGCCGTGGCCTACGAGATCAGCAAGCAGCTCTCGGTATTCGTGGGACTGATTATCACCAACTGCATCGTGATGGGTCGGGCGGAAGCCTTCGCTATGAAGAATCCGCCCTTCGAGAGCTTCGTGGACGGCATTGGCAACGGACTGGGCTACAGTGTGGTGCTGCTGGCGGTGGGTTTCATTCGCGAGCTGTTCGGTGCGGGCACCCTGTTTGGTGTCGAAATCCTGCCGGTGGTGACCGAGGGCGGCTGGTACAACCCCAACGGCCTGTTGCTGCTGCCACCCAGTGCCTTCTTTATTATCGGCCTGCTGATCTGGGCACTGCGCGCCTGGAAGACAGAGCAGGTGGAAGAGCCCGACTTTGAGCTGTCGCCCCATGTGGCCGCGAGGGAGGGTGTCTGATGGAGTACTACCTGTCGCTGTTTGTGCGCGCCGTGTTTATCGAAAACATGGCGCTGGCCTTCTTCCTGGGTATGTGCACCTTCATCGCCGTGTCCAAGAAGATCCAGGCGGCCATTGGCCTGGGGATTGCGGTTGTGGTGGTGCTGGCCATCACGGTGCCCGTCAATAACCTGATCTTCAACTACCTGCTGGCAGATGGCGCACTCGCCTGGGCAGGCTTCCCCAATGTGGACCTGAGTTTCCTCGGACTGCTGAGCTACATCGGCGTGATTGCCGCCATCGTGCAGATCCTGGAAATGTTTTTGGACAAGTATGTGCCGGTGCTCTACAACGCGCTGGGCGTCTTTTTGCCCCTGATCACGGTGAACTGCGCCATTCTGGGGGCCTCGCTGTTTATGGTGGAGCGCGACTACACCTTCGGGGAAAGCGTGGTCTACGGCGTCGGCTCCGGCGTGGGCTGGGCCCTGGCGATCACGGCGCTGGCCGGCATTCGCGAGAAACTAAAGTATTCAGATGTTCCACAGGGCCTGCAGGGACTGGGCATAACCTTCATCATTGTGGGACTGATGTCACTGGGCTTCATGTCCTTTGGCGGCATCGATCTGTAAAGGATTCGTAAGGGAAAGGTAGCGTAATGGAAACCATTGTTTTTGGTGTCGCGATGTTCACGGCGGTGGTGCTGGCGCTGGTGGGCGTGATTCTCGCCGCGCGCTCCCGACTGGTAGCGACCGGCGATGTGACCATCCTGATTAACGATGAGAAAGAGATCAAAGTGCCCGCGGGCGGCAAGCTGCTGCAGACCCTGTCTGCAAATGACATTTTCCTTGCCTCGGCCTGCGGTGGCGGTGGCACCTGCGCCCAGTGCAAGTGCGTGATCGACGAAGGCGGTGGTGCGATGCTGCCCACGGAAGAGTCACATTTCTCGCGCCGTGAAGCCAACGAGGGCTGGCGCCTTTCCTGCCAGACCCCGGTGAAGCAGGACATGAAGATTCACGTTCCCGAAGAAGTGTTCGGCGTGAAGCTGTGGGAGTGCGAGGTGGTGTCCAACCCCAACGTGGCCACCTTCATCAAGGAATTGACCCTGAAGCTGCCGGAGGGGGAAAACGTCGATTTCCGCGCGGGCGGTTACGTGCAGCTGGAGTGCCCCCCGCACCACGTCAAGTTCAGCGATTTTGAAATCGAGGAAGAATACCGCGGTGACTGGGAACGCTTTGGCTTCTTTAATCTGGAATCCGAGTGCAAGGAAACCACGATACGGGCCTACTCCATGGCCAACTACCCTGAGGAAAAGGGCATCGTGAAGTTCAACATCCGGGTGGCCACACCGCCCCCCGGCAGCGAGGGAATTCCCCCGGGCATCATGTCGTCCTGGGTGTTTAACCTGAAGCCCGGCGACAAGGTCAAGGTATACGGCCCCTTCGGCGAATTCTTCGCCAAGGATACCGATGCGGAAATGGTCTTTATCGGCGGCGGCGCCGGTATGGCGCCCATGCGCTCGCACCTGTTTGACCAGTTCAAGCGGCTGCACAGCAAGCGCAAGATTTCCTTCTGGTACGGTGCGCGCTCCCTGCGGGAGATGTTCTACGCTGAGGAGTACGATGCGCTGGCGGAAGAGAATGACAACTTCGAGTGGCATGTCGCCCTGTCGGACCCGCAGCCCGAGGACAACTGGGAAGGCCTGACCGGGTTCATCCACAACGTGCTGTATGAGCAGTACCTCAAGGATCACCCGGCACCTGAGGATTGTGAGTACTACATGTGCGGCCCGCCCATGATGAATGCCGCGGTGATCTCCATGCTGACGGAGATGGGCGTAGAGCCGGAAAATATTATGCTGGACGACTTCGGCGGCTAGCGTCCTCGGTACGCGCCGACGAGCGTGCGCCCAAGCGAGAAAGCCGGCCCAGTGCCGGCTTTTTTGTCAACGACACAGGGTCTCACATGACCGTAATGCTTTCAGATGCTGTCCCCTTTGCCTGCCGCCAATGGTTGCTCGCGCTGTGCCTAAGCCTGCTGTTGGCCGGGTGCGGGGAAGCGCCCCCCGATACGGTGCGCCTCACGGGCGCTACTATGGGCACCCGCTATCATGTCACCTGGCTGGCGGGACAGGACCAGCCCGCACCGGAAGCGGTGCACAGCGGTATTGAGGCGGTGCTGGAGCAGGTCAACCTGAGCATGTCGACCTGGCGGGAAGACTCAGAGATTTCCCGCTTCAACCGCGGTCCGGCGGGGGAGTGGTTTGCCGTGAGTCAGGACTTCGCCGATGTTTTTGCCATGGCGCGACAGGTCAGCCAGGCCTCGGGTGGCGCGTATGACGTCACGGTAGCACCGCTGGTCAATCTGTGGGGTTTCGGGCCGCGCATGGGTGACAGCGTTCCCGATGCCGCGGCCATCGCTGAAGCCCGCGCCCGGGTGGGCGAAGCGCGGCTGGAATTTGACCCGCAGCGACCGGCGCTGCGCAAACCCGCGCCGATGTCCGTGGACTTCTCCTCTATTGCCAAGGGGTACGGGGTGGACCGGGTGGCGGAATGGCTGGAGAGTAACGGCATTCAACACTATCTCGTGGAGATCGGCGGGGAGATTCGTGTGGCGGGGGACAGCCCGCGCGGGGAACCCTGGCGCATCGCGGTGGAAAAACCGGATCCGCAGGCGCCCATCGGTGCGGATCGCGCTGTGCAGGAAACGCTGCTGCTCACCGATGCTGCGCTGGCCACATCAGGCGACTACCGCAACTATTTCGAGGTGGATGGTGTGCGCTACTCGCACACCATAGACCCCCGCACCGGTGCACCCGTGCGTCACGAGCTGGTTTCCGTCACGGTCATCCACCCCAGTGCCACCATGGCTGATGCCTGGGCAACCGCCCTGACGGTGCTGGGCCCGGAAGAGGCCATGGCGCTGGCGACCCGGGAACAGCTGGCCGTCTACCTGGTGCAGCGCGAGGGGGATGGTTTCCGCTCTGTGGCGTCACCCGCCATGGCGCCGTTGGTGGGGCTGTAGGGCGTCATCGTCACAGCGACGTCGATAAGGTAGACTTTCCTCATGGAAACGTTTTTTTTGGCAACCGTCATCTTTTGCCTGGTTGTGGTCGGCATGGCCGTGGGCGTCATCTTCAGCAATAAGCCGATCAAGGGCTCCTGCGGTGGTATCGGTGCATTGGGCATGGATACCGGCTGCGAGATCTGTGGGGGCAACCCCCAGGTATGTGAGGAGGAAACCCGCAACCAGGCGGGGGTTGCCGCAGGCATATTCAGCGAAGACGAGCCCGACCAGGCGCGTTTTTACGACGCCAGCGGACGCGACTGACCGCGGCTGTGTTAGCCAGCCCGCCCGGGCTGGGTGCTATGATAGGCACGGATTTTTCTGGGACCACCCGTGCTGCCCTCTGTTCGCGATAACCTGCCTCTCTATATCGGCCTGCGCTACGGTTTCAGCCGTCAGGACAACCGCTTCATTGGCGTTGTCAGCATGGTGTCGCTGGTGGGCATGGCGCTGGGTGTCGCGAGCCTGATCACTGTGTTAAGTGTCATGAACGGGTTTGCCGCGGAGCTGCGCGGTCGCATCCTTTCGCTGGTGCCGCACGTCCAGGTTGAATCAGCCCTGCCGATCGAGGACTGGGCCGCACTGCGCTCACGCCTGCTACAGCAGCCCGGCGTCACAGCGGCCGCACCGTATATTCACAGCAAAGGCCTGCTAACGGCTGCCGGCGAGGTCAGGGGCACCGCGATAGCGGCAATTGATCCGCAGGCAGAAGCAGAACTCTCAGACCTGGCCGGGTTTATGCGCCTGGGCAGCTTTGCCAGTCTCGACAGGGAGCGCTACGGCATTGTGCTGGGTGCCCTGCAGGCCCGCGCCCTGGGCGTGGGCGTCGGTGATCGGGTTGACCTCACTATCCCGCGCCTGACCGTGACGCCCCTGGGGAGTTTCCCCCGCAGTAAACGTTTTACTGTGGTAGGCGTGTTTGAAGTGGGTGCGCAGCTGGACGGACAGCAGGCCTACATTGCGCTGGAGGCTGGCCAGCGCCTGTTCGCGCTGGGTGACGCGGTATCCGGACTGCGGGTGGAGCTGGACGATCTGTACGCGGCACCGGAGCGCGCGGCGGCATTGCAGGACGTGCTGGGGACTGACTTTCGGGTGCGGGACTGGGGCCAATCCCAGGGCAACCTGTTTGCCGCCATACGCATGGAGAAGACCATGATGACCGTGCTGTTGATGAGTGTGGTGGCGGTGGCGGCATTCAACATCATCTCCACCCTGACCATGGCGGTGACCGAGAAACGCGCCGATATTGCCGTGTTGCGCACCCTTGGCGCCAGCGCGCGCTCGGTGATGGCCATCTTTATGTCCCAGGGCCTGGTGCTGGCCGGTGTCGGCATCGCAGCGGGCGCGGCGGTGGGTGTGCTGTTATCGCTGAATATCAGCGCCGTTACATTGGCCATGGAGCAACTCACCGGCACCAAGCTGTTCAGCCCGGATGTCTATTTCATTTCCGACCTGCCCGCCGTGCTGCAGTGGGCGGACGTACTGCGGGTGGCATTACTGGCCCTGATACTGAGCGTGCTGGCAACGCTGGTGCCCGCCTGGCGGGCCAGTCGCATCGCGCCGGCAGAGGTGCTGCGCAGTGAGTGAGACGCCCGTGCTGGAATGCCGGGAACTGAGCCGGCGCTACGAGGATGGCGAGCTGTCGGTGGATGTGCTGCGGGGGGTGAATTTCCGCCTTGGGCCCGGTGAACGGGTTGCGATCATCGGAGCCTCCGGCTCGGGCAAATCCACGCTGCTGAACCTGCTGGGAGGGCTGGATATGCCCAGTGCCGGCCAGGTGTTTATGGGGGGGCGCGACCTCGCCGCCCTGGAGGAAAGCGAACGCTGTCAGCTGCGCAATCGCAGCCTGGGCTTCGTATACCAGTTCCACCATCTGCTGCCCGAGTTCAATGCCCTGGAAAATGTGGCCATGCCCCTGGTGATCGGCGGCAGTCGCCGGCGCGAGGCGGAGCAGCAGGCCGCGGCCATGCTGGAGTCGGTAGGCCTCGGTGAGCGCCTGCGCCACCGCCCCGGCCAGCTGTCGGGCGGCGAACGCCAGCGTGTGGCCATTGCCCGGGCCCTGGTCACCGAGCCGGCCTGCGTGCTGATGGACGAACCCACCGGCAACCTGGATCCCGCCTCTGCGGCCCAGGTACTGGCCCTGATCGATGCCCTGAAGGACCGCACCACCGCCAGCTTCGTGGTGGTCACACACGACCGCGGCATTGCCGGCCACATGGACCGGGTATACGCTCTGGAAAAGGGCTGTCTCGCGCCGCTGGATAAGGGGCAGATGGCACCGTGAGGCAGTCAGCCCTGCTGCAGATTGCCGGGCGCTACAGCCTGTCCTGGCGCCGCGCCACCCTCAGCAGTTTCCTCTCCCTGTTGTCTGTGCTGGGCCTGGTGCTTGCCATCGGCCTGCTGATCCTGGTGTTGTCAGTGATGAACGGCTTTGACCGGGAGATGCGGGAAAACATCCTGTCGCTGGTGCCACAGCTCACCCTCAACGCCTGGCAGCCCCAGCAGGACTGGCGCGGAACCCTGCAGCAGGTCAGCGCGCAGCCCGGCGTCGTGGCAGCGGCCCCCTTTGTGGAATTGCAGGGCATGCTGCTGCGCGACCTCGCCATCGAGACCGCACTGGTGCAGGGGGTGGACCCGGAGCTACAGCGACAGCTGGCGGGGTTGTCGCGCCTGCTGCCTGAAGCAACCTATGCTGCCTTCGCCGCGGCCGATGATGGCTTGCTGCTGGGAGAGCAGCTGGCGCTGCGCCTGGACGCGGTGCCCGGTGATCGCCTGACCCTGATTGTGCCTGCCCAGGCCGGGCAGGGCTCGCCCCAGCAGGCGGTGTTTACACTGGTGGGCACGGTGGCCAGCGGTACTGAGCTGGACGAAACCCTGGCCGTTATCCCGCTGGACCGTGCAGCGGCCCTGGTGGGTGGGGGCGTGCAGGGCTTTCGCGTGCGCCTGGCGGATGTTTTTGCTGCGCCCGCGATGGGCTGGCAGCTGGTACAGGCACTGCCGCCGGGCTATTACGCGCGGGACTGGACCCAGACCCACGGCAACCTCTATACCGCTATCCAGTTGTCCCGGGACCTGGTGATCCTGCTGTTGATATCCATCATCGCGATTGCCGCCTTTAATGTGGTGTCGTCCCTGGTACTGGTGGTGCTGGACAAGCGTTCGGATATCGCCATTCTGCGCGCGCTGGGTGCGCGTCCGGCACATATCAGTGGCATTTTCCTGCGCCAGGGGCTGCTTATCGCGGTCACCGGTACCGTTCTGGGCACGGCGCTGGGTGTTTCCGCCAGCCTCGGTATCACCGACCTGGTGGCCTGGATAGAGCGGGGGCTGGATATCCGCTTCCTGGACACCGATGTTTATCCAATCGGCTATCTGCCCGCTGATCTGCGGCTGCGGGATGTGCTGGTGATTAACGGGGTGGCGGTGCTGTTGTGCTATCTGGCAGCGCTGTATCCTGCCCGTCGCGCTGCGCGATTGCCGCCTGCCGAAGCGCTACGTCACGAGTAGCTTTCTCCAGCGCCAGCCGGCGCCGTAAACGCCTTGCTTCCCAGCGCTGTACCGCCTGCCAGCGCCACACATACTGCACGGCGAAGAAGCCCAGGCTGCCAAAAAAGAAACCGCAGATGGCACAGCCCAGCAGAAACGGCTGCCACACGGCAACCAGGCTGGAGCTGATCCACTCCCAGGACATGTCAAAGGCCAATTGCTGTGGCGGTTTGCCCATTACCACCGCACCGACCCGGTAAGCGAGGTAGAACATGGGCGCGAAGGTCAGCGGGTTGTTGATCCACGATAGCGCGACCGACAGCGGCAGGTTGGCGCGCAGCCGCACCGCCAGTACCGCCGCCAGCAACATCTGGATGGGCAGGGGCACGAACGCCAGGAACAAGCCGAGGAAAAAAGCCCGGGCCGCCGAGTTGCGGTTGATGTGCCAGAGGTTGGGCTGATAGAGCCAGTCACCCAATAAACGCAGGATCCGAACTTGCTTGAGCCGCGCCGGCGTCGGCATGAAGCGCTTGAGGGTGTGCTTGGGCATGGGGGATGTGGCGCGGGCGCTGCGCCTGTGCTTGACTCTGTGGTGCCAGGGAAAACAGGCGGCTAATTTACATGCAATCAGGGACGATTGTAAGCGCCGCCGCAGTGATGGCCGTGGGCTGGATGCCTGCGCTGCCGCCACCGTGGCTGCTTCTTTGCGGCGCGCTGATCAGTGCGCTGTTCAGCGTTTTTTACCGCAGGCCGGGGCTGACGCTGCTGTGTGTCTGCCTGGGCCTCCTGTACGGCAGCTGCTGGGGGGAACGCCTGCTCAAGCAGCGCCTGCCGCACACGCTGGAGGCACAGGTGTTGCTGGCGGAGTGGCGGGTGCTGGAACCACCCCAGCTGCAGCAGCGCAGTGAGGGCGGCCAGCGCCAGCGCTTTGCCGCCCGGGTGACCCTGCTGGATTGTGGCGTTCATGCCTGTATTGATGGCTCCCGGCGCATGCTGCTGGCCTACTATGGCGACCTGCCGTTGCGCGCTGGCGAACGTTGGCGGGGGGAGGTCAAGCTCAAACAACCCCGGGGCCTTGCCAACCCCGGCAGCTTCAACAGGGAGAGTTGGCTGGCGCAGCGTCGCTTCGCAGCAACGGGCTATGTGCGCGAGCAGGCGCTGGTGCGGCTGGACCGCTCCCAGGGCCTGCCGGTGCAGCAGTGGCGACAGCGCTTGTCTGAGCGGCTTGCGGAAACTGTGCCTGACCCGACCCGGCGAGGCGTTCTGCTGGCCCTGAGCAGCGGCGATCGCAGCGGCCTGTCCCGGCAGGACTGGGCCACGTTCCAGCGCTACGGCCTTAACCACCTGCTGGTGATCTCCGGCTTGCACGTCGGGCTGGCGGCGGGCCTGGGTTTCCTGCTGGGGCGCATCGGTGGGCACTATGGGGCACACCTTCTGGCGCTTTTGTGTGCCGCGAGCTACAGCGCGCTGGCGGGTTTTTCCCTGCCCACCCTGCGGGCGCTGGCCATGCTGGTGTCGGTGCAGGCAGTGGCCATGCTGGGGCGGCGGGCGCCGCCCCTGTACGGTTTCTGGCTGGCCTTGCTGGCAGTGGCGCTGCTGGACCCGCTGGCCTCCCACGGTGCAGGTTTCTGGTTATCCTTTGGCGCGGTGCTGGTGATCTTCTACCTGCGCCACATGTGGCCGGCCCTGGATGGCTTGCGCACCGCCATACTGGTGCAGGCGGTGCTGGCGCCCGGCATGGGCCTGCTGGCGGCCTACTGGTATGGCGGGTTGGGCTGGCTGGCGCCCCTGGTAAACCTGGTCGCGGTTCCTGTGCTGGCCTTTTGGCTGGCCCCCCTGTGCCTGACGGCTGCATTGCTGCCGCCACTGGACGCGCTGTGCTGGGAGCTTGCGGGGTGGCCTGTCGCCGGGTTCATGGCGCTGGATCAGTTACTTGCGGGACAGCTGGACCCCTGGCTGCGCCTGCGGCCTTCCCTGCCGGGGGTGCTCGGCGGGCTAGCCGGTTTGTTGTGGCTGGCGGGGCATCGTGCACTGCCTTATCGGGTATTGGCGTTGCCCTTGCTGTTACTGCCCGTGTTGCCCCCCGTTGCTGCATTGCCGGCAGGCCGCACGGAGCTGGCGTTGCTGGACGTGGGG
>JAZBPS010000092.1:0-3074 GCA_036353375.1 Halieaceae bacterium
CGCTTGATTCAGGGAAAGTAGAGCCCACCTTTGTGTCGAGGTTCCTCGGGATCACGGGCGTTAAGGAAGAGCTGAGTTTGAGTTCCAAAGGCTCGACCATGGAGAACCTTAACGCGGAAATATTGAGCAAGGTTTCACTGGTGTATCCGTGTACAGAAGAGCAGCAGGGTATTCTTCAATATCTCAATGAAACGGAAAAAAAGCTTGAGCGCCTCCTACAGCGTGCCAGTGATGCAGTGACATTGCTGAACGAACATCGAACGGCTCTGATTTCCGCCGCCGTCACCGGCAAGATCGACGTCCGCGGTTGGCAGAAACCCAACACCGAACCACAAGAAGCGGCAGAAGCCGCCAGCGCCTAAAGGGGAGTCATGGATAAGGCCAGGGAATTTGGCGACTACGTGGTCTATGTGGACGAGAGCGGGGATCACGGGCTCAAGCACATCAACCCGGAGTTTCCGGTATTCGTGCTGGCGTTTTGCATATTCGATAAGCGGGCGTATATCGAACAGGTGGTGCCGGCCGTTCAGGCGTTCAAGTTCCGCTATTTTGGCCATGACATGGTGGTTTTGCATGAGGCGGATATACGCAAGTCAAAACGTCCGTTCGATATGCTGCTGAATCCAGAGATCCGCGAGCCGTTTTTCCGCGATCTAAATGCCCTTGTTGGAGCGGCTCCCTTTACAATCATCGCGAGCTGTATTCTCAAGGAAGGATTCGTCGCCAGGCGTGGACATGACCATAATCCTTACCATGTGGCCATGGAGTTTGGTCTGGAGCGCGTCTTTCTTGAATTGCAGTCACGAGGCCAGCGAGGAAAACTCACCCACGTGATCTTCGAAAGGCGAGGCCGCCGGGAAGACGATGAACTGGAACTGGAGTTTCGCCGGATTATGGATGAGACCGGGATGGTGGGGATGGCGGATACCCTGTCTCTCGTACTGGCGGACAAAAAATCGAATTCTGCGGGGTTGCAGCTTGCCGATATGGTGGCGAGGCCCATCGGCAGACGGTTGCTGAATCCCGACCAGGACAACCGGGCCTATGAGATCCTGGAGCCGAAATTCCGCCGCAACAGACACGGGCAAATCGAGGGATGGGGGTTAAAGTGCTACCCCTGAGATCGAAGGGCCAAAAAACAAAAGGCCCCGACGAATTCGCCGAGGCCTATTGCCGATCGGGCATTCCCGATCCGAGTGCGGATAATCATGAGGGGAATGCTGTCAGATTACAACCCCTTGTTTCGCATAATAGTCTAATCAATTGATATTAAAATAATTTATGGATAAGGCCAGGGAGAATATCTTTCAGCAGGCCATCGTCGCCGATCTGGTGGGGCTGGGTTGGCTGGAGGGGAAGTCCGAGCACTACGACCGGGTGCTGGCGCTCTACCCGGAGGACCTGGTCGGTTACGTGCGCGATACCCAGCCGGAGGCGTTGGAGAAACTCACCAAGTTCTACGGCGACAAGGTGGGGGAGAAGCTGCTACAGCGCGCTGCCGAGCAGATGGACAAGCACGGTGCGCTGCACGTGCTGCGCCACGGGTTCAAGGACCGGGGCGCGAAGATTCGCCTGTGCACGTTCAAGCCCGACCACGGCTTGAACCCCGAGACCCTGGCCCGCTATGAGGCCAACCGCCTGCGCGTGGTGCAGGAGGCCTCCTACTCGCCCCATGCCCGTGAGGGCTACAACCCGCGCCTGGACCTAGTGCTGTTCGTCAACGGCATCCCGGTCGCCACCCTGGAGCTGAAGTCCGAGTTCAAGCAGGCCATCGACAACGCCAAGTGGCAGTACAAGAAGGACCGCCCGCCGAAGGCCCCCAGTACAAACAAAGTCGAGCCGCTGCTGGCCTTCGGCAAGCGCGCCCTGGTGCACTTTGCCGTCAGCCAGGAAGAGGTGTGGATGGCGACAAAGCTCGATGGCATGAAGACCTTCTTCCTGCCCTTTAACAAGGGCTTTGAGGGCGGGGCTGGCAACCCGTCCAATCCGGACGGCTACGCCACAGATTATCTCTGGAGGCAGGTCTTCCAGCGCGATGCCTGGCTGGACATCCTGGGCCGTTTCATCCACCTGCAAAAGGAGGAGACGGAGGACGGGTACGGTAAGCGCTACACCAAGGAGACCCTGATCTTCCCGCGCTTCCACCAGTGGGACGCGGTCAACCAGCTGGTGTCCACCGCGCGCATCGAGGGGCCGGGCCACAAGTACCTGATCCAACACAGCGCCGGCTCCGGCAAGTCCAACTCCATCGCCTGGACGGCCCACCGGCTGGCCTCGTTGCACGACGACCAGGATCAGCGGGTGTTCGACTCGGTGATCGTCATCACCGACCGCACCGTGCTGGACGACCAGCTGCAGGAGACCATCTACCAGTTCGAGCACGCGGAGGGGGTGGTGTGCCGCATCAGCCGCGAGGAGGGCGAGGGCAGCAAGTCCGCCCAGCTCGCCGAGGCCCTGATGGGCAATACCCGCATCATCATTGTTACCCTGCAGACCTTCCCCTTTGTGCTGGAGGCCATCCAGCAGCAGACCAGCCTCAAGGAGCGGCGCTTCGCCGTGATCGCCGATGAGGCCCATTCCTCCCAGACCGGCGCTAACGCCCGCAAGCTGCGCCAGGTACTGATGGCCGACGAACTGGAAGAGGATACCGAGATCACGGCCGAGGACGTGCTGGACGCCACCCTGGCCGCGCGCAGCCAGGCGCGCAACATCAGCTACTTCGCCTTCACCGCCACGCCCAAGGCCAAGACGCTCCAATTATTTGGGCGCCCGCCCGATCCGACACAGGAGCCGGGGCCGGACAACCTGCCCGAGGCCTTCCACGTCTACACCATGCAGCAGGCCATCGAGGAAGGCTTCATCCTCGACGTGCTCAAGCGCTACACGACCTACAGCATGGCCTTCCGCCTGGAGCAGAAGCAGGCCGCCGAAGAGGAGGTGGACAAGGGCAAGGCCGCCACCAAGCTCTACCAGTGGGTGAAGCTGCACCCCTACAACATCGAGCAGAAGGTGCAGGTGATCGTCGAGCACTTTCGGCGGCATGTCGCAAAGTTGCTCAATGGTCAGGCCAAGGC
>JAZBPS010000093.1:0-2552 GCA_036353375.1 Halieaceae bacterium
AGCCCTGGCAGGCACAGCTCACGGCCATGCTGGAGGATCTGGTTCAGCACGGAGGCGCGACATGAGCCGATTACTGGTCACTGGCGCTGCGGGTTTTATCGGCGCCAATTTTGCGCACTACTGGCTCGCCCGGCACCCTGAGGACCGCCTGGTTGCCTACGATGTCCTGACGTATGCAGGCAACCGGGCAAATCTCGTCGACCTGGACGGGCACACGGGCTTCCGCTTCGTGCAGGCGGATATCTGCGATGAGGCGGCGGTGGAAGCGCTGTTGCGAGAGGAGCAGATCGACACCATTGTGCATTTCGCCGCCGAAAGCCACGTGGACCGCTCGATCACGGGCCCTGACGCCTTTATCACGACCAATGTGGTTGGTACCCACAGTCTCCTGAAGGCCGCTCGTGACGTGTGGCTGGCAGACGACCTGCCGCACCGTTTTCACCATGTCAGTACCGACGAGGTGTACGGTTCGCTGGCGCCCGACGCCCCGGGTTTTCACGAGCAACAGCGCTACGAGCCCAACTCTCCCTATTCGGCCAGCAAGGCGGCATCGGACCACCTGGTGCGTGCCTATCACCACACCTACGGGCTGCAGGTAACGACCAGCAACTGTTCCAACAACTACGGGCCCTGGCACTTCCCGGAAAAGCTGATTCCCCTCTGTCTCACCAACATTCTTCGCGGCAGGTCGCTGCCGGTGTACGGCGACGGTCGCAATATCCGCGACTGGCTGTACGTGGAGGATCACTGTCGGGGCATTGAGCGAGTGCTGGAAAAAGGTGTCGTCGGCGAGGTCTACAACATCGGCGGCCACAACGAGTGGGCCAATATAGATATCGTCAATCTGCTCTGTGACCGGCTGGACCAGCGTTTCGCTGCCAGACCGGAGCTGGCCTCCCGCTTTGCGGATTGCCCGGCGGCAAAGGGTGACAGTGCGCGAGGCCTGATCACTTATGTGACCGATCGGGCCGGGCACGACAGGCGCTATGCCATCGACGCGACGCGAATTTCCAGCGAGCTGGGCTTCAGGCCGGTGGAAACCTTTGAAACCGGCATAGAGCGCACCATCGACTGGTATCTGGATAACGAAAGCTGGTGGCGCCCCCTGCTGCGCGATTAGCCCGGCTCTATCCGGGCTCTAGTCAAACAGCGGTATCTCGCCCCAGGCCAGACCCTGCTGGTCCTTGCTCGACAGGCTGGGAAGCTGATCGTCGACCAGGGGCCAATCAATGGCCAGCGCCGGGTCATTCCAGGCCAGGGAGATTTCCGATGCGGGGGGATAGTAGTCCGTGGTCTTGTAAAGGAAATCTGCGCTGTCTGACAGCACATAG
Source organism: Halieaceae bacterium (assembly GCA_036353375.1). Classification (GTDB taxonomy): domain Bacteria; phylum Pseudomonadota; class Gammaproteobacteria; order Pseudomonadales; family Halieaceae; genus JANQIO01. The sequence goes on from JAZBPS010000093.1 coordinate 1,332, forward strand.
AAGCCGTGGGCGAAGCCTGGAGGCACCCACAGCATATTGTGCTCCGCCGCGCTCAAGGTCACCCCGTACCACTGGCCAAACGTTGCGGAGCTCTGCCGCAGGTCAACCACGACATCGAACACGGCCCCCTGCGTAACGCGCACCAGCTTTCCCTGCACCTGTTCGGTCTGGTAATGCAGGCCGCGGAGAATACCCTGGCTGGAGCGGCTGTGGTTGTCCTGCACGAAGGCAGCGTCGATACCCGCCTCGGCAAACACCCGCTGGTTCCAGCTTTCCATAAAAAAGCCCCGGTCGTCGCCGAATACCCGCGGTTTCAGTAGCAGCACATCGGCCAGTGGTGTCGTTTCAACTATCATCGGCGGCCACCTCCAGTTGTTCCGGCAGTTTGCGCAGATAGTCACCGTAGCCTGACTTGACCAGGGGTGCCGCCAGCGCCAGCAGTTCCTCCTCGGTGATGAAGCCCTGTTTGTAGGCAATCTCCTCCGGGCAGGCGACCTTTAGACCCTGTCGCTCCTCCACCACGCGAATAAAGTTGGCCGCGTCCAGCAGGGAGTTGTGTGTGCCGGTATCCAGCCAGGCTGTGCCGCGACTGAGCACCTGTACATGCAGATCGCCCCGCTCCAGGTAGGCCAGGTTCACATCGGTGATTTCCAGTTCGCCGCGGGGCGACGGACGAATGCTGTGGGCGATATCGATGACGTCGTTGTCGTAGAAGTACAGCCCGGTCACCGCGTAGTTGGAGCGGGGTTGGGCCGGCTTTTCCTCTATGCCGATGGCCCGCGCATGCTCATCAAAGCTCACCACGCCATAGCGCTCGGGGTCCTGTACATAGTAGGCGAAGACGGATGCTCCCCGGGTCTGCTGTCCCGCAGCGCGCAGCTTCTGTGAGAGACCGCCGCCGTAGAAAATATTGTCGCCCAGTACCAGGCTGACCGGACTGTTGCCGACGAAATCGCGCCCGATGATGAACGCCTGGGCAAGTCCGTCAGGGCTGGGTTGCACCGCGTAGGTGAGGTTTATGCCCCATTGGGCGCCATTACCCAGCAGGTCGACAAAGGCTTCCTGGTCGCGCGGCGTGGTGATAATGAGCACATCCCGGATGCCGGCCAGCATCAGGGTGGCGAGGGGATAGTAGATCATCGGCTTGTCGTAGACCGGCATCAGTTGCTTGCTGACAGTGCTGGTGAGCGGATGCAGGCGAGTGCCTGAGCCGCCCGCGAG
>JAZBPS010000094.1:0-3150 GCA_036353375.1 Halieaceae bacterium
ACGAAGTCGCTAAACTGTAGTCTGACCTGTCCAGAGTGTACGGCGTTTCACCGTGCGCGCCACCCCGCCTAAGCAAGGGGTTTTTGATTGTGGTGATTGGGAACAAGGAACTATGCAATGAATAAGCTTCACACGGCACTGGTAGCACTTTTTCTGTCTGCGGCAATGCAGGCCGGTGCCGCCACCGCGGTGTTTGCCGGCGGTTGCTTCTGGTGTATGGAGGCGGCCTACCAGGACGTACCGGGTGTCACCGACGTCGTGTCGGGTTTCACCGGTGGAAGCCATCCGAACCCCACCTACAATGGTGCGCACACCGGGCATTACGAGGCGGTGGAGGTGACCTATGACCCCGGGCAGATCAGCTTTGAACAGTTGCTGATTCTGTTCTGGGCCAATGTTGACCCCTTTGACGGCGATGGCCAGTTCTGCGACCGGGGTGAAAGCTATCGGCCGGCGATTTTTGTCGCGGGTGATGGCGAGCGCGCGGTCGCTGAGGCGAGCAAACGTGCTGTGCAGGCGCAGTTTCCCGACCGGGAGCTGGCCGTGCCTGTCCTTGATCGGGCGAAATTTTTCCCGGTGGAGGCCTACCACCAGGACTATTACAAAAAGAGCGCGACGCGCTACAAGTTCTACCGCTTTGCCTGTGGGCGCGACCGCCGCCTCGAAGAGGTCTGGGAAGGCACACCCTGGTGGGAAAAAAGCCGGGCGCTGTCCGGCGAGCACTAGGCTGATCAAGCTACTAACAGGTCTGTCAGCCGGGGTGCGCCGGCATACCGCAGGCATGTTTGCGGCCGGCTAGCCGCGCCGCTACGCTACAGCGCATGGAAAATGTCTTGCTGATCAACGGGCACCAACCTCATGCTGCATCACCCGGTCGACTGAACAAGGCTTTCGCCGAGCGCGCGGCAGCGTTGCTTAATAACCGTGGTTTCCCCGTGCGTCGCAGCGATACGGCGTCTGCCTGGTCGCTGGAGCAGGCGGTGGAGGATCATCTCTGGGCCGACCTGACAATAGTGCAGTTCCCGCTGAACTCCATGGGTGTGCCCTGGTCACTTAAGAGGTACCTGGATGAGGTGTTCACTGCGGGCATGGATGGGCGCCTGGCCGAGGGCGATGGCAGGACTCGCAGTGATCCTTCACGCCACTACGGCACGGGAGGGCGCTTGCACGGCCGACGCTATGTGCTGTCGGTGACGCTCAATGCGCCCGCCTGTGCTTTCGACAATGCCTCTCAGCCGATATTCAGGGGGTTGTCGCTGGATCAGCTGCTGGCGCCGGTACATGTGAATTTCGCGTTTTTCGGGCTTTCGGCGCTGCCCACGTTTGCCGCTTACGATGTCAAGAAATCCCCGGCGATCGAGGCGGATTTCGTGCGCTTTGACTCACACCTCACATCGATTTTGGACGCCGCCTCGTAACGGCAGCGTGGGCCGGCTAGTGTTCCGCTGCGCTGCGTTGCTCACTGCGCATCTGCGCCGTGCGTACCATCTCCTCGATCTGGCGGGGGAAGTGCCCCTCGCCCAGGGTTTTCTCGAACTCGCGGGCGGGCAGGGGCTTGCTGAACAGGTAGCCCTGTATGATTTCGACCTGTTGGTTGCGCAGGAACAGAAACTGTTCGGCGTTATCCACGCCTTCGGCGACCAGCGACAGATTCAGGCTTTTGCCCATGGCGATGATGGCGCTGACCAGGCTGGCACTGTTTTCGCTTTTGTCGAATTCAATCACGAAGCTGCGATCTATCTTTAACTCGTCCAGCGGGAACTTGCTCAGATAGCTGAGGGACGAGTAACCGGTGCCAAAGTCATCCACTGACAGGCTTACACCCAGTTCCTTGAGGCTGTGCAGGGACTCAATGGACGCCTTGGCGTTGTTCATGATGACGCCCTCGGTCAGTTCCAGCTCGATGCAGCTGGCCGGGATATTGACGCTGTCCAGAACGTCTTGCACCTGGCGGGTAAAGGCGGGATTGAATTGCAGTGCAGAGACATTCACCGCAATCTTGGGCACGTCCAGCCCCAGTTCCCGCAAGCGCTTGCTCTGGCGCGCCGCCTCTTCCAGGGTCCACTTGCCCAGTTCGACGATCAGCCCCATTTCCTCCGCCAGAGGGATGAAGCGCACCGGCGGCACCAGGCCGTGCTCCGGATGCTCCCAGCGCACCAGTGCCTCAGCCCCCAGCACCTTGCCGCTGGCGGCGCAGACCTGGGGCTGGTAGTGCAGAACGAGTTCCTCCCGCTCCACCGCCTTGCGCAATTCGGTTTCCAGCTTGAGTCGGCCGACACCCGCGCTTTGCATGGAGCTGGTGTAGAAGGAGTACTTGTTGCGGCCTTCGGATTTTGCATGGTACATCGCCGTATCGGCGAGCTTGAGCAGGTCTTCCACGTTGTCGGCATCCTGCGGCGCCAGGGCAATACCCACGCTGGGTGTGACCACGACCTCGTGGCCCTCGATATGCATGGGTTGATGCAGGGAGTCCAGCAGCCGCTCAGCGATCACGCCGGCTGTGGCGGGTTCGTCAATAGTGTTCAGTACCACGGTAAACTCGTCACCACCCAGACGTGACACCCCGATTTTTGCCTCGCTGTCCACATATTTGGCCAGCAAGTCGCTGCCGCGGACGCAGGACGCCAGACGCGACGCCACCTCCTTAAGCAGTTTGTCGCCGGCGCTGTGGCCCAGTGAGTCATTGATGCGCTTGAAGTTGTCGAGGTCCAGAAACAGCAGGGCGATGGTGCGTCCTTCGCGCTGCGCCATGCGCAGCAGGATGTCCAGCTGTTCCGTAAACAGCTGTCGATTGGGCAGTTCGGTCAGGCTGTCGTAATAGGCAAGCTGGCGCAGTTTGTTCTTGGTGCGGGTGACCTGGCGCACCGCTTCATTGAGCTGTTTGTTCTGGCGCGAAAGTTGTTCGGTGCGCTCGTCTACCTTCATGCGCAGCAGGTGGCTGTCGGCGTCCATCTTTGTCTTGTGTTTCTTCAGCTCGCCCAGAATTACATTCAACAGCGAGGCAATCTCGCGAATTTCCCCCGTGCCGCGCAGCTTGAAGGTCTTGTCGAGGTGGCCCTTGGAGATTTCCGAGGCCATGTCTGCCAGGTTGGCCAGTGAGGCACTGATCTTGCGGGTGAAGCTGTAGGTGAGAAACAGCGTGAGTAACAG
>JAZBPS010000095.1:0-2268 GCA_036353375.1 Halieaceae bacterium
AAAAATCGAGAGTGCCGAACTCGGTCGCTATGGCGACTATGGTGACCTGAGCCTCAGCCTGGCGAAAGGCGAGAGGATTTCCTACATCGCACTGTGGCCCCACGCCCGGCCCTGGCACTTCGGCGAAGTCAAGCCGATGCTGCGCGGTTTGTCCAACCCCGATATGGTGACGTCGTTGCTGGCAGACGTGGTCAGCGAAGGCGGTGGTGTTCGCCTTGGCCAGAAGACTGCGCAACCCCGCAAGGAATTTGTCCCGGCGCATGTTGTTTCAACGCGTCCTGCCGTAGGCTAGGTGTCACATGTCACAAGCGGTTGCAGGAAACATGCCCGAGCCAGGTAAACAGCAGCAGGCTGCCACGTCCGAGCGCAGCCAGGACTTCATCAGCCGGCGCGCACCCTATGTTTTGCTGGCACTGATGGCGCTGGGGCTGGTGGCGGTACTGTTTGCGCGCTGGACCGGCCTCGAACCGGTCAGCAGCACCTCGGCGCCGGTGGTCAGCAGCGTTGAATTGCGCTTCGTTGACGGGCCGGCGGGGTCGGTACTGGTGTATGACTGGCACAATGACGACAGGCTGCTCGGAGAATTCGGAACGGGCGAGGGCAGCTTCGTCAGGGGCGTGCTCCGCAGCATGACTCGCGAACGGCGCAGCTGGGAAGTCACCCGCGCATCACCGTTCACGCTGGCCCGTCACAGTGACGGCGGCCTCACCATCATGGACAGCGCAACCGGCCGGCAGATCCTGCTGAACGCCTTTGGTCCCACTAATGCCGCGGTGTTTGCCCGGTTGCTGGAGGGGGACACGGAGGCAACGCAGGTCGGGCCCTATGGTTACTAACGATGGTTAGTAACGACAGCCGGGAAGCCGATTGATGGATTATCTGCTGGCGGTGTTGTGTACCGTGTTTGGCTGGTGGTTCAGTACCGGGCTAATCCTGGGCCTTAACCACCTGCCAAGGAGCACCCACAAGTACAGCATGCTGGTAAACACCGGTCTGATGCTCTGGGTGCTTGCCTGTTTGCCGGAGGTGGCGGCGGAAACGACGCTGGTCGCTGCACTGCTGGCGTTCCTGCAGGCGCTGGTGATCTGGGGCTGGCTGGAGATGGGTTACCTGATGGGCTTTGTCACAGGGCCCAGCAATCAGGCCTGTCCACCGGAGGCCACCGGATGGACCCGGTTCGGACTTGCCATCAAGACCAGCCTGTATCACGAACTGTCCGTTGTAGGCCTGGTTGTGCTGGTGATCTTCGTCACAGCGGGCGCCCCCAACCAGATAGCGGCGCTCACCTGCGTGGTGCTCTGGCTGATGCGCTGGAGTGCCAAACTCAATCTGTTCCTGGGCGTTTCCAACTTTCACGCCGACTGGTTGCCCCGCAGCCAGCAGTATCTTGTGACCTACATGCAGACCCGTCCTATCAACCTCTTGTTCCCGCTTTCTGTTATGGTCGGCACGGCCTGCGCCAGCCTGTTTCTGCATCGTGCAGTGATCGCGACGGACGCGTTTTCCGCGTCTGGCTACACCATTGTCGGCTTGCTACTCGCGCTGGGTGTACTGGAGCACTGGTTCCTTGTGCTGCCGGTGCAGGACTCCCGGCTGTGGCAGTGGGCGATGCCCTCCGGGCAGCCGGAAGCGACGCCTGAAGACAGTGGACGAGGGCTGGGTAGCCCGCTCACGCCCTGAGCGGCAGCGGCAAAAAAATTGACATAGGTAATAGTTGCGACTAGCCTGTTTCTGTATAAAAAGAACTGTAAATCTCGTTCGACTGGTCTACGAGTTAACCTCTCGCCGCGCCCCGTTTTGATCGCGCGGCTCGGCCCGAAGGTCAATGTATAAGCCAGCCACAATATGCCGTATCCATACGGCGAGGGGGCACACATGGGCACTCGCGATGAGTCTGACACGCCGGGCGTTGATTCTTCTGCAGTTTCGTCACTTTCCAGCAAATCTTCCGCTAAAAACCGACCAGCCGACACCGTGCGCTCAGCGGACAAAACCGCTGCTGCGAAGCCTGGCGTTGCTGCGACGGACGGGCCTCCGCTGATTACCGGCTCTGAAGGCGGCCACCTGTCGCGGTTATTTAACAGCGTGTCGGGTGAGCGCATAGATGCTCGCGGCTACCAGAGCTTGCTGGCCAACATGGAATCCCACAACGGCGACCTTGCCGTGTATGTGCACCTGCCGTTTTGTGCGTCGCGCTGCCTAAGCTGCGACCATGTGACCAACGTCACCCACGATGCCCGCGAGATTGACCACTACCTGGACGACCTC
>JAZBPS010000096.1:0-2946 GCA_036353375.1 Halieaceae bacterium
TACGATCAGGACAGCCCGGTAGCACTGTCGGCGCGCGGTTTCATGCGTGGCTGCTTCTACGACGAAGAAGGAAGGCTGGTCGCGTCAGTGGCCCAGGAAGCCCTGATTCGGCCGCTGTAGCCGGCTATACGATCTGGGTCTGGTGCTGGCGGCCCACTTCCACCAGCTTGAGGGATTTACTGTCCAGGCAGAGCCGGGTCACCGAACCGTTGTCCGGCACGCAGCACACTGTTTCCGGCGCTTCCATCAGTCGCGAACAGATGGCGTTGATAATCATGAAGTGCGTGAATATCGCCGTGTGCCGCTGCAGCTCGAACAGGGCATTCCAGGCGCGCTCGCGCCATTCAAGAATCTCCGGTCCCTGCTCCTGCCAGCTTTGCCGCATGAAGCCCGACAACCAGGCCTGCCGGTCCTCAATACCCACCGGAGAAGGAATCTCCCGGTAGGCATCGTCAATACGAACCTTCTTGCGTAGCGCGGTGGCCAGGGGCTGCGCGGTTTCCAGCGCACGCTCCATCGGGCTGGATACAAGATCGAGGTCGGCATAACGCTCCAGTTCATCGCGCACCTGGCGGGCCTGCTGCCTGCCGAGATGGCTGAGTCCCGGATTGGGGTCCTGCCCCCAGCGGGAGACCGCTTCGCCGTGTCTTACGAGGTAGATATCAACCATCAGCGGTAACTGATCAGCGCCTCACCTGACTGGCGCCCAATCAGGTCGAGGAACGAGTGGTCATTGAAATAGGAAACCGACATCTTGCGGGGGTTATACAGCAGCTCTGTCACTGAACAGTTAATCACAGGCTCGTAGAACTGATAAACCCCGTTACCCGGGACGCCCAGCACCTCGGCCACAATGGTGGCGATAGTGCCGCCCGAAGTGAAAATTGCCGCCCTGGTGCCGGGACCCTGCTCCTGGGTTACCTGCGTGAGGGCGGCGCGAACACCGTCGCGATACGCGGGCCAGCTCTGCAGCCCTGCCATCGGATTATCCCCGCTCTCCACCCAGTGATTGAACACCCGCTCCAGCAGCTTCTGGTAATCCTTGCTGGAACTGCGGGCGGCATCTGCCCAGGCCTGCAGTTCGGGATTCTGCTCCAGCAGAACCGGCGTGATTGCTTTCAGCTGGCCTTCATTGTCAATCTCATTGAAGCGCTCATCCACGCGGTGGGTGTGCGCCGGGTGCCACTTGCCCAGCGCCAGTTCAGCCGTCTTGCGTTGCCGCTCCAGGCCGCCCGTGTATACCGCGTCAAAGCGAATATCGCGACGTTCGAAGTATTCACCCAGCGCCTCTGCCTGGCGGCACCCCAGGGGTGACAAACGATCGTAGTTGGCCTCGCCAAAGGAGGCCTGCCCGTGGCGTATCAGGTAGATGCTAGCCATTGTAGGCCCGCAGCAGCGGCTCTTCGTGACGCGCGAATCGAAGCTTGCGTCGATAGGGGAAGAAGTCCGCTACGCCGCCGTTGTTAATGGTCTCCTGCAGGCCCTGCCAGAAGCTCGCCTCATAGATATCGCTGTGCAATTCGTCGAACACCTTGCGGGCTCGCTGGTTGCCACTGAAAAACATCCGGAACTCTTCAGGAAAAATGTCATTGGGTGCCACGGAGTACCATGGCGTATCCGACATCTCGTCTTCCTCGTTACGCGGCGGCGGTATGCGGCGGAAATTGCATTCCGTCAGCGGGCAGATCTCGTCATAGTCATAGAACACAACGCGCCCGTGGCGGGTCACACCAAAATTCTTCAGCAACATATCGCCGGGGAAGATATTTGCCGCGGCCAGCTCCTTGATGGCGTTGCCGTACTCGTCCATCACCGCCCACAGTTGCTCCTCGGTGGCATCCTGCAGGTAGAGATTCAGCGGCACCATGCGGCGCTCCACATAGACATGCCGGATGATAAGCGCGGGGCCGTGCTCTTCCAGCATCGAAGGCGCCACCTCACGCAGTTCGTCCATCAGCTCATCAGAAAAGCGCCGGCGGGCAAACGCCAGGTTCTTGAACTCCTGGGTATCCGCCATACGCCCCGCACGATCAGCGCGCTTCACCAGGCTGTATTTCTCCATGACCTGCTCCCGGGTCATGTCCTTGGGCGGCGTGAAGCGATCCTTGATGATCTTGAATACGAAGTCGTAGCTGGGCAGGGTGAACACGCTCATCACCATGCCCTTGATGCCCGGCGCGGCGATGAACTGGTCGGTGGTGCTGGTCATGTGGCGGTAAGCACAGCGATGGAAATAGGTTTTGCCGTGCTTGTTGTAGCCCATGCAGCTATAGATTTCAGAAATTGGCTTGGCAGGCATCAGGCTTTGCAGGAACAACACGTACTGCGAGGGAATCGCCGCGTCCACCATGAAGTAGCTGCGGGTAAAGCTGAAGATGATGCTGACCTTGTTGGATCCGAACAGCACAGTATCGACGAACACGCTGCCCTGCTCCGTGTGCAGTATCGGCAGCACAAAGGGCATGGATTCGCGGCCGGCAATCAACTTACCCACGATGTAAGCGCCCTTGTTGCGGAAGAACACCGATTCCAGCGTCAACGCCTGCAGCTGATGCTCCACCACCGGAAACTCGGGAAACAGCTTGTCTCGCAGGGCTTCCGCGATAAGCCCGGCATCGCGCGCCTTGTTCTCCCAGGGAATGCAGAACGCGTACTCGTCCAGCATGCGGGTGAACATGGCCTCGAGCCCGTCCCAGGCCCGATAATTGCGCAGTATTTTTGCCTCGCCCACCGGCGGCATGTCACCCTGTGACGAAAACACAAACGCGTACTCATTGCGTACCCGGCGATGCTCGAAGGTCGCGCAGTACACCGAGTTGAAGAAGGTCTCGGCAATTTCGAAATTATTATGACCCCGGATCAGCAGGGCATAGTGCTGGCGCGCGTCGGTCCAGAACACCAGGTCCTGCAGTTTGCTGCCGGCAATCAGCCGCACAAACTCCATCA
>JAZBPS010000097.1:0-6868 GCA_036353375.1 Halieaceae bacterium
CAAATGGAGCGCTGGGTCATGTTCGTGCCTCGTGGAAAAGCGCGAGTCTACCCCATCAATGCAACGGTTCAATGAAATGGTGCGCTGATGCTACTGCTCGGTCTCCGTCTCACGGTAAGCCTCGATGGAGGGGCAGGAACAGATCAGGTGACGGTCACCGTAGACATTGTCGATCCGGTTCACCGGCGGCCAGTACTTGCTGCGGCGCAGGCTCTCCACCGGGTAGGCCGCTTCCTCTCGGCTGTAGGCGAAGGGCCACTCGCTGTTTGCGACATCTTCCAGGGAGTGGGGCGCATTGCGCAGCATACTGGACGCTGCCTCGATCTCGCCCTGTTCCACCGCGCGTATTTCCTCGCGGATGGCAATCAGGGCATCGCAGAAGCGGTCGATTTCCGCCAGCGACTCGCTTTCCGTGGGCTCTATCATCAGGGTCCCCGCCACCGGGAACGACATGGTGGGTGCGTGGAAGCCGTAGTCGATGAGGCGTTTGGCCACATCTTCCTCGGTTACGCCGCAAGCGTCTTTCAGGGGGCGGATGTCGATGATGCACTCGTGGGCAACCCGCCCGTTGCGACCGGTGTAGAGAACGGGGTAGTGGCCGCGCAGGCGGTGGGCGATGTAGTTGGCGCCGAGAATCGCGATTTTTGAGGCCTGGGTGAGACCGGCATCACCCATCAGCGCGATGTAGGCCCAGGAGATGGGCAGGATGGAGGCGCTGCCTACCGGTGCGGCAGAAATCACATCGCCTCTGGGCAGGCTGGCATCGGCGTCCTGCAGTGGATGTCCGGGCAGGAAAGGCGCCAGGTGTGCCCCCACGCCAATAGGGCCCATGCCGGGGCCGCCGCCCCCGTGGGGAATGCAGAAGGTCTTGTGCAGGTTCAGGTGTGAGACATCCGCGCCAAACTTGCCGGGTGCCGCAAGGCCCACCAGCGCGTTCAGGTTGGCGCCGTCCACATACACCTGGCCGCCGTGGCGATGGATGATGTCGCACAGCTCCACGATGCTCTCTTCGAACACGCCGTGGGTGGAGGGGTAGGTGACCATGATGGCGGCCAGTTCCTCGCTGTGCCGCTCGGCCTTCGCCTTGAGATCGTCCATGTCCACATTGCCGTGCCTGTCGCACTCGACGATCACCACCTTCATGCCGGCCATGGCAGCGCTGGCGGGGTTGGTGCCGTGGGCCGAGCTGGGGATCAGGCAGACGGTGCGATTATGGTCACCGCGGCTCTCGTGGTAGCGCTTGATGGCCAGCAGCCCGGCGTATTCGCCCTGGGCGCCGGCGTTGGGCTGCAGGGATATGGCGTCGTAGCCTGTGCACTCCAGCAGCATGTGCTCCAGTTCCGCCAGCAGTTCGCGGTAGCCCTCGGTCTGCGCTGCGGGCGCGTAAGGGTGTATGCGGCCGAACTCCGGCCAGGTCACCGGGACCATTTCTGTGGTGGCGTTGAGCTTCATGGTGCAGGAGCCCAGCGGGATCATGGCGCGGTTCAGGGCGATGTCCTTGTCCTCCAGCCGCTTCATGTAGCGCAGCATGTTGGTCTCGGAGTGGAAATCGTTAAACAGCGGGTGCTGCAGGTAATCCATGTCGCGCTGCAGGGCGTCCGGAATGCCCGGGAACCCGTCGATTCCGGCATCGAGGGTTTCCACGTCCGGCACCGCGCCGCCATCGGCGAAGATAGTCAGCAGGGCCTGCACCTCGGCGGCTGTGGTGGTCTCGTCCATGGTCATGCCCAGCTTGTCTCTGCCCACAGGGCGCAGGTTGAAACCCGCGTCTACCGCGCGCTGCAGGAACAGCGCCTGGCGCTCGCCCGCGGTCACGGTGAGGGTGTCGAAGTACTGTGCGTTGTCAGCCGCCAGCCCCAGTTTCTCAAGCCCTGCCGCCAGGATCGCGGTCAGGCGATGCACGCGCTCGGCGATGCGGCGCAGCCCTTCCGGGCCGTGGTACATGGCGTAAAAGGCCGCCATGATGGCGAGCAGGGCCTGGGCGGTACAGATGTTGCTGGTGGCCTTCTCCCGCCGTATGTGTTGTTCGCGGGTTTGCATTGCCATGCGCAGGGCCTGGTTGCCGCGGCGGTCTATGGACACGCCGATAATGCGCCCTGGCGTGGAGCGCTTGTAGGCGTCCCGGGTGGCGAAGAAGGCCGCGTGAGGTCCGCCGAAGCCCATGGGGATGCCAAAGCGCTGGCTGGTGCCCACCACCACATCGGCGCCCATGGCACCGGGGGATTTCAGCAACAGCAGGGAGAGCAGGTCGGCGGCCACCGCAACCAGCGTGCCCGCCTCGTGAGCCCGGGCGATCAGCGCGGTGGGGTCGCTCACCGCACCCTCGCTGGCCGGGTATTGCAACAGGGCGCCGAAGGCGTCGGTGCTGCCAATCAGCGCCTCGGCATCGCCGACCAGCACCTCGATGTCCAGCGGCTGGGCCCGGGTGCGAACCAGGGACACGATCTGTGGGTGACAGTGTTCGGAGACAATAAACTGGCGACTGCGATTTTTCTTGTTCACCCGCTGCAGCAGGGTCATGGCTTCGGCGGCGGCGGTGGCCTCGTCCAGCATGGAGGCATTCGCCAGATCCATGCCGGTCAGGTCCATAATCATCTGCTGGTAGGTGAGCAGGGCTTCCAGACGGCCCTGGGAGATTTCCGGCTGATAGGGCGTGTAAGCCGTGTACCAACCCGGGTTTTCCAGCACGTTGCGCTGGATGACCCCCGGCGTGTAGGTGTCGGCATAGCCCATGCCGATCAGCGAGCGCAACACCTGGTTCTTGTCCGCCAGCTCCCGCAGCCGGCCCAGCACCGCCTGTTCTGAACGCGCTGCCGGCAGGTCCATGGGCGCGGTGCGGCGAATATTGGCAGGCACAATGTCGTCGATCAGGGCGTCCAGGCTGTCGTAGCCCAGGGTCTGGGCCATGTCCTGCTGCTCGGCAGGCGAGGGGCCGATGTGCCGGCGGGTGAAATCGTCGTGGTTTTCGAGTTCGCGCAGGGTGGGGCGGGTCATGGTCGGTTCGGCACCTCCGTGAGTAAGCGGCGATTCTACCGAAAGCCGCGCGTGAAGCCAGCCGTGTGCCACGGGTTTGTTGCAGTTCGGCCCACCGCCGCAGCTGGTTACTGCAGAAACCGCAGAACCAGCCGATTGAACGCCTGGGTTTTCTCGGCGTGCAGCCAGTGTCCGGTGCCTTCTATCACCTTGAGCTGTGCTGCCGGAAACAGCGACAGGATGGCATCGCGGTGCGCGGCCTGGATGTAGTTTGACTCACTGCCGCCGATAAACAGGGTGTCTCCGGTAAACGGGCCGTTGCTCGCGCGATTCGGCTCGCCCAGGGCGGTATAGTTGGCGTTGATGTTGTCGAGGTCAATCAACCAGCGCCAGTGTCCCGCGGCGTCCCGCTGCCAGCTCTTTAACAGGAAAGCGCGTACGCCGGGTTCCCGCACATGGTCGGCCAGCACCGCTTCGGCGCCCTTGCGGTCGGTGGGCGCGGCGCTTGCAACGGCGGCGAGGCCCGCCAGCACGTGGTCGTGGTGGGCGGGGTACTGCACCGGGGCAATGTCGGCCACCACCAGCCTGGCCACGCGGTCGGGATAATCCAGCGCGACCTGCATGGCGACCTTGCCGCCCATGGAGTGGCCCAGCAGGTGGCAGGGGGCGAGCTGGTGGTGGTCAATGAATGCCGCCACGTCCGCCGCCATGTCCGGGTAGCCCATGGCCTGTCGCCGTGGCGACTGCCCGTGGTTGGGCAGGTCCAGGGAGTACACACTGAAGCTGTCTGCCAGCCCCCTGGCCACCATGCCGAGGTTGGCAGCAGAGCCGAACAAACCGTGCAGCAGCAGCACGGGCGGGCCCTCGCCGCGATGTAGATGATGCAGTAGCATGGCGCGCATGATACCCCTTACCGACCTGCTGGCCGAGGTGCGCGCCTGCACCCGCTGCGAGCTGCCGCTGGGCCCGCGGCCGGTGCTGCGTGCCCATGAACAGGCGGAATTGCTGATTATCGGTCAGGCGCCGGGCACAAAGGTGCACCACACGGGCATTCCCTGGAACGACCCCAGCGGCGACCGCCTGCGCGAGTGGCTGCAGATGAGCCGGGAGGACTTCTACGATGAGCGCCGCGTTGCGATCATCCCCATGGCGTTCTGTTACCCGGGCAAAGGCAAGTCCGGGGACCTGCCGCCTCCGCCCGTATGCGCACAGACCTGGCATGAGACCTTGCTGCAACAGCTGCCGAACATTCGCACGACGCTGCTGTTGGGGCGCTACGCACAGGATCACTATCTGCACCGGGATGCGGTGATAGACGCCAGAAGTTCGCTGACCGAGCGCGTGCGCAACTGGCAGCGCTGGGCACCACGGTTCTGGCCCATGCCCCATCCCTCGCCGCGCAACCGGCTCTGGCTGCGGCGCAATCCCTGGTTCGAGGCCGAGGTCGTGCCCGCCTTGCGCCAACACCTGCATTCCCATCACTGACAGCTTGCAAGGAGACAGCATGCAACGGGTAGACCCTGCCGAGGTCGGCATGAGTGAAGCGCGCCTGGCGCGCATCGGCGAGCACCTGCGCGAACGCTACGTGGCGCCTGGCAAGATTCCCGGCAGCCTCACCCTGGTGGCACGCGGTGGCCAGGTTTGCTACCTCGAGCAAGAGGGCAGGCGCGATCTGGAGCGGGACCTGCCGATGACGGAGGACACCATCTTCCGGATTTATTCCATGAGCAAGCCCATTACCTCGGTAGCACTGATGATGCTGTACGAGCGGGGCCTGTTTCACCTGCGCGATCCGGTGCACCGCTTTATCCCTGAGTGGCGCGAGCTGCGGGTGTTCAAGTCCGGCACCTGGCCGCTATACGAAACCGTGCCCTGCCAGCAGCCCATGTGCGTGCGTGACCTGCTCACCCATATGTCGGGGCTCACCTACGGCTTTATTCGCAGCACCACGGTGGACTATGGCTACCGCAAAATGAAGGTACAGGTGCCCAGGCCCGGTTATACGCTCAAGGACATGATAGCCGAGCTGGCGCAGCTGCCGCTGGAATTCCAGCCGGGCACCGCCTGGAACTACTCGGTGGCCACGGATGTGGTGGGCTATCTGGTGGAGGTGCTGTCGGGCAAGCCCCTGGACGTGTTCCTGCGCGAGGAAATCTTCGAGCCGCTGGGCATGGTGGACACCAGTTTCTCCATCGACGCAGGCAAAGTGGATCGCTTCGCATCCTGTTACATGCGCAACCTCGACAAGTCCATCCTGCTGCAGGATGACGCGCACAACAGCGAATACCAGGCGCGCAGCTTTTTCAGTGGCGGCGGCGGGTTGCTATCCACCCTGCACGACTATTACCGCTTCTGCCAGATGCTGCGCAACGGCGGTGAGCTGGACGGTGTGCGCTTGCTGGGCCCCCGCACCCTGGCGCTGATGACTGCCAACCACCTGCCCAATGGTGACGACCTGACCCGCTGGGCGCGGGGCAGTTTCAGTGAGACCAGCAGCGAGGGCATCGGCTTTGGGCTGGGCTTTGCGCGGCGCATAGATCCGGTGGCCAACGCTACGCTTGGCTCGGTAGGCGAGTATCACTGGGGCGGCATGGCCAGCACCCTGTTCTGGGTGGACCCGGTGGAGGACCTGATTGTGATCTTCATGACGCAGCTGATGCCGTCGGGCACGTTCGATTTCCGCAGCCAGCTGCAGTCGCTGATCTATAGCGCTATTGTTGATTAGCTTGCCTGGATCGCGGCAAAGCGGGGGTCGCGGACGCTCAGCAGCATCCCGAACCCCACAAGCAGGCACACAGCGGTGCCTGTGAACACGGCGCTGTAGCCGAAGGCACCGGCGATAATGCCGCCCACCAGCGGCGCAATGGCGCCGGCCCCCTCGCTGACCGTATTGGCGATAGCGAGGCGCAAGGAGGTCTGGTCGCGATCACCGAATTCCATGGGAAGGCTCACGCTGCCCAGGCGGAAGCCCTCCTGTGTCATGCCGACAACCGCAAAAACGGCGACCGTCAGCCAGTAGCTGTCTTGCAGCATCAGCACCAGCGTTGCAACAATCCAGCCGCCAATCGCCAGCAGCAGGCACAATCTGAATCCGAAGCGATCCGCCAGTGCCCCCCAGAACAGGTTGGAGACGCTGGCGGCGGCAGTAAACGCCACTGTAAGGCCGGCCAGGGTTTCCCCGCTCAGGCCAATCTTGCTGCCCGCAAACAGAATGTAGAAGGGCAGGCCCATGCGGCCCAGGGTGGACACAGCGCGCGCCACCACAAAGCGCGCGAAGGCAGGGTTGGCGCGCATGAAGCCCGGCATCTCGCCAAGGTACTGCAGCACGCTGCGGCGCTCTGCGACTGTCGGTGGTTCGGGCTCGCGCAGCAGGGCCAGCACCAGCAGACCCGCTGTGGTGAGGGCAAAGGCCAGGGCAAAGATCCAGCCATAGCCCGCGGCCGTGGGTGGATCACCCAGGATCAGGTTGCCGCCAACCCAGGCCACGGCGATGGTGGTGAGGCTGGCGAGAAAGTTGCGCAGCCCCATCAGGCGTCCCCGGCGCCGCACCGGGATGACCTTGGATAACAGCGTCTGGAACACCACGGTTTGCATGCCCGCGAACAGGCCAAACAGACCCATGGCGGTGACGGCAGCTGCCAGCGCCGCGTCTCCCTCCAGCAACAAGCCCGCCAATGCCAGCGCCAGCACGGCTGCACGCATGGCGCCACCGGCGAAAAACCCCACCGGCAAGACCCGCCGCCGGTGCCCTATCAGGCTGGCGCTGAACAGCGGTGTCAGGGCCGCACCCAGCGCTGCCAGTGACAGGGTAAGTCCCACCGCAAAGTCAGAGCCCCCCGACAACAGCAGGATGTATGCGGGCAGAAAAGTAGGTGTATTCACCAGCCGAAAGCCG
>JAZBPS010000098.1:0-3022 GCA_036353375.1 Halieaceae bacterium
TTCAAGGACACCCCCGTGGTGATGCTGTCTTCCCACGATGACGTGTTCACGATGGGCAAGTCAAAGGACAGGGGCTGTTCGGCCTACCTCGAGAAGCCGCTCGAGATGGAGGCGCTACAGCAGGTGCTGCAAGAGTTTCTGCCAGGTGGTGGTGCAGCCTGATGGACAAGCGTACCTTCGACCGCCTGCGTAGCCAGGCCGAAGAGATACGCGCGCGGGCGGCGCCCGTGCCGCTGGCGCACGAATATATCGAATACTGGTACGGCGCGGCCTTTGAGGTGCTGGGTACACGCTGTGTTGCGAGCATGAAAGAGGCTCGCAAGGTGGTAGACCTTACTCCGACGATCAGCATTCCCGGCGTGAAATCCTGGGTGCGGGGGTTGGCCAATATTGGCGGTCGTGTTCTGGCAATCGCTGATCTCTCTTCTTTTCTGTCCGGCGGCAGGGTCACATCCAACGGCAAGCAAGCACTGGTGATCAGTGGCCGCGGCATTCATTGCGGCATTGTCATTGACGCCAGCTTTGGCGGTGTGCGCTTTCCGGTCAACGACCTGCGGGACGAGCAGGGGGACGTGGATGCGCTCAAGCCCTTTATCAGTGGCGTGTTCACCTCGGAAGCCGGGGATTACTCCGTTTTCAATATCGACCGTTTACTCAACCATCCCGACTTCATGGAAGCCGGGGTGCAAAGTCTTAACTAGGTGAGGAGGAAGGCCATGGGTCCCTCGAACAACAAGAATGCAGGCCGCGTAGATTCCACGCTGATACTTCTGGTGCTGGCTCTGCTGATCAGTATGGCGGGCCTCGGATACAACGTATGGCAGCTCACACTGGGGGCTGGCTGGGACGATGCATACCGCAGCGTTGCAACCAGTCTGCGTGTGACTTCCCAGCAGATCAACGTATCTGCCAGGGAGGCCTTCTCCGGTGACGAGCAGAGTTTTGCCACCCTCAATACCCAGTCCAGGGAGTTCTCGCGCCAGCTCGAGAAGCTGCGCAGTGGCGATGCCGCTGAGGGCCTGCCGGCCCCCGGACCGAGCATGAACATCTATGTCACCCGGATCAGCAATGACTGGAAGGTGGTATCAGACGCATCATCGGCAATCCTCTCAGCCAAGGACCGCATCCTTTCGATACGCGCCGTCTCCAACACGCTGAACGCGAATATCAAGGAGATTCAGGGCTACTACGCCGACATAGTCGATATCCTCGGCGACAGCCAGGTTTCCAGTGAAACCCTGTTGGCAGCGCAGCAACAGCTGTTCCTGATCGAGCGCATCGGACGCAACATCGACCGTATCCTCGAGGGTGGCAGCGGCGCCCAGCAGGCGGCGGAGGAGTTCCGCGCCGACGCGCTGACCTTCCAGCGCAATGCCGAGGGCTTGAGGGCTGGTGACCGCTCGCGCGGTATCGATGCGCTGCGCTCTCCGGAGGCGATAGAGACCCTTAACCTCGCCACATCCCTGTATGCAGACGTCAGCGACTCGGTGGATGAAATTTACACAGCCAGTCCCGAGTTGATTGCGGCTGCCAAGGCGACCCAGGATATCGCCAACACCACACCAGCGCTTAGCGTCAACGTGGGCGACGCCCTGGTCCAGATCGACAAGCTCGGCGAGACGCGCCCGTTCTCGACGACAACCGGCGGCATCCTGCTGGGTGTCGTGATCCTGCTTCTTGTGTTGATCACCTTGCGCTTCCGCGGCGCCAGGGCGCAGGAGCGCCAGATGCAGGAGCAGGCGGCAGCGACAGAGGCCGAAATCCAGAACAAGGTGCACGAGATTGAGCCCCTCGCAGAGGGCAACCTGTCTCGTGACCTCACTGTCACGGACGGTATCACCAAACCGATTGCCATCGCGATCAACCAGTTGCTCGACTGGATACGCGGCGTTGTGAACTCGGTAAACGATTCCAGTCAGCAGGTGAACGAGGCGGTTGAGCTTTCGGCCAAAGCGTCGCGGGAGGTGAAGTCTTCACTGGAGCAGGTAGGGGGCATTGTGGCAGACACGGCAGCCACCAGTAACGAGCTCAGCCTGATCAACAACCACATGTCGGAGCTGGCGCAGACCACCGACCAGGCCTCGGACGAGGCGGTGGCAGCAGCGCGAGAGGGCGATGTGGGTATTCAGACGCTGATGGTGTCGGTGGAAGAGATTCGCGAATCACAGCAGACCGTAGCCAAAACCAGCAAGCGGCTGGGCGACGACATCGAAATCGTGGCCGACCTGCTGTTCAAGATTCGCGAGGTGGCCAACGCAATTTCGACGCTGGCGATGAACACGCGTATCGAGGCGGCGTCCTATTCCGGCGAGGGTGGCCAACGTTTCGCAGGTATTGCGGACGAAACCGGTAAGCTCGCTAACCAGACCAACGATATTGTGCAGGAGGCGGACCGCGCGATTCGCTCGGTGAGTAACCGGATGGCAGAGACTAACCGGAACATGGAAGACGCGACCCAATCCCTGGTGAAACTTACCGGGATCGCCTCCGACGTGCGAGAGCGCTTTGAGCGCATTCTCGCCTTGTCGGAACAGACCCGGAATTACATGGGCGATATGCGTCAACAGATCCAGCAATCCGGTAATTCTGCCAGCCGGGTAACGGAATCGGTGAGCGAGATTCTGGAGCGAACCCTGAGCACACAGCGGGCTGCCGGGCGCATGGACTCTGCGACCAACGATCTGCGGAAGCTGTTTGACCGCCTGCGCGAGGATACACAGCGCTTCCAGATGGCCGAGGGCGGGGTTGCCAGCGTTACGCACGCGCCGCTGGATGGCGATGATGACATCGAGGGCCTTGCCGATCTCGACACCGGCGATGATCTGGACGTGGCCGACGATCTGGCGAAAAAGGCTAGCTAGCAATGGCTCTGGCGGAATACCCCAGCATCCCGGATGAGGAGCTGCCTCGCTGGGAAAGCTGGATAGAGAACACGACCGGCATCGCGCTGCGGGGACGCAAGCACGTGCTTGAGCAGGGTATCTATCCGCGGCTTCTTGCCTGTGGTCTTTCCAGCCTGGAA
>JAZBPS010000099.1:0-3220 GCA_036353375.1 Halieaceae bacterium
ATTACTCTGACCCCCTTTTTCGCCCCCTTTTTCGACCCCTCTTTCGCCTTTTTCGTTTTTCTCCCCCCTCTCCACTTCGCTGGTAAACTCACCGCCCATGGATAACAAGGCCCCGCGCAACACCAGCGCCTATCTGCAAACCCTGCTGGCCCCACTCAAGCCGCATCTGGTGGGCATAGGGCTGTTCAGCTTCTGCATCAACATACTGATGCTGGCGCCTGCCATCTACATGCTGCAGGTATTCGACCGCGCCGTCAGCAGCGGCTCTGAATCAACGCTGCTGATGCTCACATTGATCCTTATTTTCCTGATGTCTTCCATGGGGCTGCTTGAGTGGGTGCGGCGGGGCCTGTTCCAGCAAGCCGCGGGCAAGCTGGACGAGCTGCTTGCTGAACCCGCATTCAACGCCTCGTTCAGGCGCGCCCTGTTGCGCGGCGGACGCCGGGGCGTCAGCAGCATGCCCTTACAGGATGTCGTAACCCTGCGCGCCTACCTGGACAGCAGCAGCGCCTCCGCCTTCTTCGATGCGCCGTGGATTCCCGTGTACCTGCTCGTGATGTACCTGTTTCACTGGAGCTTTGGTGTACTGGGCGTATTCGCTGCAGCTGGTCTGCTGGGACTCAGCTGGATCAACCACCGCACCTCGCTGAAGGCGTCCACCCGCGCCAAGGTGGAAACCCGTCTGGGGCAGGACTTTTGTGAGCAGAATCTCCGCAATGCCGAAGTCGTCGCCGCGATGGGCATGATGCCCAATGTGCAACAACACTGGCAGCGCCACCACCTGGCCGGCGCGGGCTGGCAGGCGGCCGCCGGCCAGGTCAACGGACGCTATGTATCCCTGACCAGAACCCTGCGGCTGCTGCTGCAGTCACTGGCACTGGGGCTGGGTGCCTATCTCGCCATTAACGGCGAAATCACCCCCGGCATGATGATTGCGGGCAGCATTCTCATGGGCCGCGCACTGGCGCCTGTTGACCAACTCATTGCGAGCTGGCGACAGTTCCAGCAGGCGCGGGGCAGTTACTCGCGCCTGAATGAGGTGCTGGGCAGTGAGCCTGAAACACCGGAGCGGCTGTCACTGCCCGCCCCCAGCGGCGAGGTCGCACTGGAGAGCGTCAACGTATTCCCGCCCGGTGCCCGGACACCCGCCCTGAAAGGCATTTCGTTCCGGGTTGCCGCAGGTACCTTTGTCGGCATTGTCGGTCCCAGTGCGGCCGGCAAGTCATCGCTGGCGCGAACCCTGCTGGGCGTGTGGCCACCCAACCGGGGCTCGGTGCGACTGGACGGAGCGGAATTGCAGCAGTGGAACCCCGGCGACCTCGGCAAATACGTGGGCTACCTGCCCCAGGACATTGAGCTCTTCGAGGGCAGCGTGGCGCAGAATATCGCGCGCTTCGGTACTGTCGATTCCGAAGAGGTTGTGGCGGCGGCGCAACGGGCGGGCGTACACAACCTGATCCTGCGCTTGCCCGAGGGCTACGACACCCTGATTGGCGCAGACGGCGGCGTCCTGTCCGCGGGACAGCGCCAGCGCATCGGCCTGGCACGGGCACTGTACGGAAAACCGAAGCTGATTGTGCTGGATGAGCCGGATGCGCATCTCGATGAAGCCGGCGAGATGGCGTTGCGCCAGGCCCTGAACGGCATGCGGGAATGGCAGGCCACGGTATTCGTGATCACCCACAAACCGCGCCTGCTTGTAGGCCTGGACCGGGTAATGGTGCTGTCAGACGGCAGCATCGTGGACAGCGGCGACGCCCGCCAGATTCTGGAGAAATACAAGCAGCCCGCTGTGCAGGCCACGCCGGCGCGTTCCGGGCCGGCAGAGGGTGACGCATCTTGAGCGGGGCACCCGCCTTCGATACCAGCGGCAAGGGTCCCTGGAGGATTGGCCTTGTCGTGGTCGCACTCACCTTCGGCGTGTTCGGCCTGTGGGCGGCGCTGGCCCCGCTGGATAGCGCGGCCCTTGCACCCGGCATCGTGTCGGTAAAAGGCAGCCGGAAGAACGTCGAGCACCTGGAAGGCGGCATCGTCAGTGAAATATTCATCAAGGACGGGGATACCGTCGAGGCCGGGCAGCTACTGATTCAGCTGGACGATACCCAGGCCAGCGCGCAGCTGGAGATTGCCCAGGGCCAACTGTATCTCACCCTCGCGCGACAGGCGCGGCTGCTGGCAGAGCAAAGCGGTGCTGACCGCATGCCAGACATTGCCAGCCCCTCACTGCAGGAAGACCCCCGGGTGACGGAAGCGCGCGCCGCCCAGGAACAGTTGTTCCGCGCACGACGTGAGGCGCGGGAAGGCGAGCTGTCGGTACTGGAACAGCGCATCGAGCAACTGGCTTCCCAGGCCAAAGGCCTTGAGAACGTAAGCGCTGCCAAGCGCGAGCTGGGGGATTCCTACGTCGAGGAGATTAACGACCTGAAGCGCCTGCTGAAGGACGGCTATGTGGACAAGCAACGCCTGCGTGAGCTTGAACGACGGCAGGCGGATGTGCGCGCGGAATCGGCAGAGCTGGAATCCCAGGCGGCGAGCCTGGAGATCAAGATCGGAGAGACCCAGCTGCAGAAGCTGCAGCTGGAAAAAGACTTCCAGAGTGCCGTGGTGGACGAACTGGGCGACGTCAAAGCCGAGCTGAACAACCTTTACGAGCGCATCCGTGCGCTGGAAGACCAGGTCCGGCGCACCAGCATCCGCAGTCCCATCGCAGGCGAAGTGGTCGGACTGACAGTCACTACCATCGGCGAGGTGGTCGCGCCTGGCGAAAGCCTGCTGCAGGTGGTCCCGGGCGCTGCCGAGCTGATCGTGGAGGCCCAGGTCAACCCTATCGACATCGACCGGGTCAACAAGGGGCAAGCCGCCAACATCCGCTTCACCTCCTTCAAGAGCCAGACCACGCCGGTGATTGAGGGGAAACTGTTCAGCCTGTCCGCTGACGCAATTACCGAGCCGAACAGCGCCTATTCCTACTACCTGGCACGGGTAGAAATCCCGGCGGAGGAGCGGGCCAGGCTGGAGGGCGCGGAGCTGGTACCGGGTATGCCGGTGGAAGTGTTAATCAACACCGGCAGCCGCACGCTGTTGCAGTATTTGACCCAGCCGGTGCGCAATGCGCTGGCGCGATCCATGATTGAGGATTAAAAAAAGGGGGGCAGAGTAACTTTTCCTGCGGAAAAGTTACTCTGCCCCCCTTTTTTTGACCTCCTTTTCTTAATCCTCA
>JAZBPS010000100.1:0-2729 GCA_036353375.1 Halieaceae bacterium
GGATTCACGACCAGGGCCACGATCAGCATCGCGCTTACCAGCAGTCCCGCAATGCTGGCGTAGTCGAGCAGCGTGGCGACGCCGGTAGACGCCACGGTCTGGCACACCAGTCCGAAAATCCCGATCGGCGCGAGCGCTATGACGTAGCGCACGATCTCCGCGACCCCGTCGGCCAGTGTCTGCAGCTGCTCGCGAAAGAGGCTGGACGCACGGCGAAAGCTCAGCCCCAGCAGGATTGCCCAGGTCAGGCAGCCAAGAAAATTTGCCGTGAGCAGCGCGTTGATCGGATTGTCCACCAGCTTGAACAGCACGTCCCGCAGCACGCTACCCACCGCCACCGGCGGGCTGCCCTCGGCACCCCCAGTGAGCGCAATCGTCTGCGGAAAGGCCGTCGACAACAGCAGCGCCACCACGGCGGCACTCACCGTGCCGGCGAAGTAAAGACCCAGGGTGAGCAGGATGCGCCGGGAATCGGCAGCGCGTTCGTGCCGATTGGCGATCGCCGACATCACCAGCAGCATCACCAGCAGTGGCGCCACGGCCTTGAGCATGGCGACGAACAGCTGGCCGAGCAGGCCGAGCTGCAGCGCCAGATCGGGCAGCAGAATGCCGAGGACAGCGCCGGCGATCACGCCGATGATGATTCGCGGGACCAGCCCGAGCCGGGACAGCTTCACTCACACACCTCCTGCGTCGCAAACCGCGCATTGTACGCGAGCGACGTGCGCGACCCCACAGGACGCCGATCCGCCGAGCGGAACACGCATCGGGTAGGAGGCGGGATTGCTCCCGCCGTCCTCCCACACCACCGGGCATACGGTTCCGTACCACGGCGGTTCACGTAAATTTAATAAGGTGACGATGGTACGCGACCATCGAGAGGAGACCCAGTTGGGCAAAGGTCGTGGTCGGCAGCGCACGGTTCAGGTACTGACTGCCCGCACACCACCAACTGCCACGTCCGCACTGCGCCGTCGTCCAGGCCGACACCTCGCTCAAACCCAGGCGCATCAACTGACGGGCTCGGGTGAAGGACCGCTTCCATTGCAACCATAGAATCTGACGTAGATGACGGCGAATCCAGCCATCCAGATCCGTCAGTACCCCGACGCAACGCGCATGGCGGAAGTACGCCACCCATCCACGTAGCTTCGGCGTCAGCTCCGCAATGACCCGATCCAGGCGACGACCCCGCCCGCGTCGAAACACCTGCCGCAGATCACCCTTCAGACGCATCAGCGCCTCCGGAGCAATCATCAGCCAGGCGCGATCTTCGCGGTGCGCAATACGGTAACCCAGGAACTTACGCTCCCCGGCAGGACCCACGCCGCTCTTCCTGCGGTTGACCCGCAGCTTCAGCCGCGTTTCCAGGTACGCCGTGAGGGATTCCAGCACCCGCTCCCCCGCCCGCTCGCTTCGAACATAGATATTGCAGTCGTCCGCATAGCGGCAGAACCGGTGCCCGCGCTTCTCCAACTCCCGATCCAAGTCCGTCAGCAGGATATTGGACAACAGCGGCGATAGCGGCCCACCCTGCGGTGTGCCTTCTCGTCTTGCCGTCACCAAGCCACCTTCGCAGACTCCTGCGTTGAGATAGGCGCGTATCACCTTCAATACCCGCTTGTCCTTCACCTGCCTCGCCACGCGTGCCATCAGCATGTCGTGGTTGACCCGGTCAAAGAACGCCTCAAGGTCGATGTCTACCACCCAGGGGTAACCCGTCTCGACATACTCGCGTGCCTTCTGTACCGCCTGGCTCGCATTCCGTCCCGGTCGGAAACCGTAGCTGGACTCCGAGAAGCCCACCTCAAAAAGTGGACTAAGCACCTGGTGCAGGGCCTGCTGTATCAGTCGATCCAGCGCCGTGGGTATCCCCAACGCACGCTTCCCGCCGCCAGCCTTGGGTATCTCTACCCGGCGCACCGGCTGGGGCTGGTAACGACCTGCCAGCAATTCCTCCCTGTGCCTGGGCCAGTGAGCCTTCAGGTAATCAGCCAACTCAGTGACTTCCATCCCGTCCACACCCGCTGCGCCCTTGTTGCGGCACACACGGGTGTATGCCCGCTTCAGGTTCTCGCGTTCTACCACCGCCTGCATCAGCGACGCCGGCGCCTCTTCAGGGTTCGCTTCCCTCACCGCCGTGACGCTTGCTGCCTCGGTGGCGGCGCACAGCGAGTTCCGCTCGCCTTGCCCGGGACCGAGTACCGGGGTCTCCGGCCCTTCTGCTGCTTCCGTCGTCATCGAAGTTCAGGCAACCCTGTACTCACGTGTTCCGCCCTTCAGTGACCGGTAAGCCACCTACTATGACTTCTGCTGACTTCTGATCCCCCATCCCATCACCTCGCGGTGGCGGTAGCCAAAGGCAGGACATCAGACCTCCCAGGGTAATGCGCGTGACCTTCCCACTTATACCCGCCGCATATACGTACACCGTTTCCGTGCAAGTACAGGGCTTTGAAGATATTTGCCTTCTTACCCACGGTGGCCGCCTCCTATGCGATTCCTGTTCGTCGGGCCAGTGGTTTGCCTTCGGCTTCCTTCAGATCCCACCTCGCGGTGGGCACCCTTGCCGTTCAGCTAATCGTTCCCCTTGCCGGGCCGATAGTGGACTTTCACCACCAAGTCATCCGGTCAGCACCACCTGAACCGGAACAGCGCCAGTCACGGCGCTACGCGCCATGCCTGGCGCACACAAAAAACGGCTGGCTTATGATGAGCCAACCGTTTGA
>JAZBPS010000101.1:0-3831 GCA_036353375.1 Halieaceae bacterium
CAATTCACAGCCCAGCGGGGACGTGTCTGCCAGTTTGCGGGGTGCCGATATCGTGATTCTTGGCGAGGTGCACGACAACCCGACACATCACCGCAATCAGGCAGGGTTGATCACGGCACTGGCGCCCAGCGCAGTGGCTTTCGAAATGCTGAATCCTGCGCAAGCCGAGATCGTCAATCGCACCGACGACCGCGGTGATGATTTGAGACAGGCGCTGGGCTGGGATGACAGCGGCTGGCCGGACTGGTCCCTGTACCAACCTCTGTTTGCGGCGCTGGCAGACACGCCGGTCTACGGGATGGCATTACCGGGGCGGGAAGTGAACCGCGCAGTGAGTGAAGGCGCGGCCGCCGTTTTCGGTGAGGGCGCCGATCGTTTCGGCCTGACCACGCCGCTGCCGGAAGCGCAGCAGGCAGAGCGCGAAGCACACCAGTTGGCGGCACACTGCGACATGCTTCCGGCGCAGCTGCTGCCCGGCATGGTGCAGGCCCAACGGCTGCGAGACGCGGCGTTTTCGCGCACGTCACTGCAGGCACTCGAGGACACCGGCGGCCCGGTAGTGGTGATTACCGGCAGCGGCCACGCCCGTCGCGATTGGGGCATGCCGGCGGCACTGGCGGTGGCGGCACCGGCGGTAACGGTGGCCAGTCTCGGGCAGCTGGAAGCGCAGCCGGAGGACGGCGCGCCTTTCGATACCTGGCTGGTGGCAGAGCCGGCACCGCGGGAAGATCCCTGCGCCGCCTTCGCCGCGCAGCGCGGTGCCGAGACGCCCGAGTAGATGCACGCAGCCGCCGGTCGCGCAACTGCGCGGCAGGCGCTACTTTTACACTGAGTCATACAGGAGCAACCGCATGGGTGATAACTACAAGAAGCCCTCGGATTCCGATACCACCATCACCGAGTTGATGGTACCCGCCTATGCCAATTTCGGCGGCAAGATTCATGGCGGCCTGCTGCTGTCGATGATGGACAAGGTGGCCTACGCCTGTGCCACCAAGCATGCAGAGAACTACTGCGTAACGGTGGCGGTTCACAACGTGGAGTTCCTGCAGCCGGTCGACGTCGGCGACCTTGTCAGTATGCAGGCGCGGGTGAACTACACGGGCAGCACTTCCATGGTGGTGGGCATTCGCGTGACAGCGGAGAACTTCCAGGAGCGCTTCGTCAAGCACACCAACACGTCCTACTTCACCATGGTCGCCAAGGGGCAGGACGGCAAGACCGCCGAGGTGCCCGGCCTGCGCCTGACCGATACCGAGGACCTGCGGCGCTTTGCCGAGGCTATCATGCGGAAGAAGCTGCGCACCTGGTACAAGGAATCCATGGCGAAACACCGTGAGGATTACGATCAGGTATTCCAGGCGGCAAGCCTGGACGGAGAGAACTGCCTGGTGGAAATACCCGGGCTGGGAATGCCCTAGGCGCGGTTCAAGCGCCTGGCAGCGCCTCCAGCGCTGCCGCAAAGCCTTCCTCCGCCGGGTAATAGTAGCGGCCATAGAGAAAACACAGGCGCGCAGCCCCTGGCTCGTCGCGCTCAAGCAGCTCATGCCCCAGAGCCAGTAACGCCTGCCAGAATTCTTCCTGCACCGGGCTTGCCGTGTTGACCAGCCGGTCGAGCACCCGGTACACGGTGATCTGGTCCTCTCGCAGCAATCCGCGCTCCAGCACCTCCAGGGGGCTGAGGTCGGCGGGCAGCGCCGCTATCGCTTCCAGCGCCGGGTCGCGCCCTGCGAACCACAGCTCCGAATTCCAGGGCGCGGCGATCAACGGTGAGGTATGGCGGCGCGCATCCCCGGCCAGCCAGCTACTCCAGTGCAGGGCGGAAACACGCAGTGTCAGGCCGCTATTGGGTAGCTGCAGCTTTTTCGAATCGCCGTAATGATCCGGCATCGAGCCTGAATCCTCGCCCACGAACAGCACTTCGCTGTAGGCCTCCAGGTCGTTGAGCAGCGCCTGCGCCGCGGAAAAGGTGCGCCGGCCGATGAGCATGTAGCTGCGTCCGTAGCGATTGATCTCCTCACTGTTCAGCAGGGCGAGTAACAGACCGCGGTTGAGGTCGCCGGCGCCGCCAAAGTTGTGCCGCAGGTCGACCACCAGTCGCGCATCGCGTTGCGCCGCCAGCGCCACCTGCGCGGCAAAAAAAGGCACCAGGCCCGGCCCGTCGGGAGCATCGCCGATTTCATTGATGGCGACGTAGTGCAGATCCAGCTCGGGTAGGTAGTCGGCGTGGTATTTCGTATCGGGCTGGCTGAGGTGCAGCGGTGGCCGGTCGCCGAAACCGTCGAGCCAATCGCTGCCCGGTGTTGCCGCTGAGACCACCAGGCGGGTGAGCGGCTTGCCGGGCGGCTCGAGTTCCAGCGTTGTATCCGGGCTGTCTGCCGTGAGCCCCAGCGCGCTGACCAACTCAGGGTAGGACAGGCGGTCGGCCACTTTCAGTCGCGTGGCGCTGTCGTTCTCGGCAAAGGCAATTGACGCCAGGACCTCCAGCAAGGGTGCGAGCGCTACGCCGTCGTATGTATTTAGTCTCGCACCCAACCACTGGCCGTACTCTGCAGTCGTTGCGGTCACGAATACGCCGTCCTCGAACACCGAGAATTCCAGCGGCAAGCGGGCAAAAGCCAGGGGAATCTTGGGTGGCGGCGTGCCCGTATGGCCGATATCCAGGCCCCGGGCTGGATCCGCCCGCGGGATGGCGAGCCGGGTATGCCCATCCCGCAACAAGGCCACCAATTGCGCCAGGCGCGCGAAAACCTGCTGGTCGGACAGGCAGGGAATGTCGGCCAGCAGGGACTCGGCCGCAGTCTGCAGTGACGCTTCAGCGACCTCCGCGAAAGGCTGCGGGTGGATGGTGCGCAGGGCATCATGGGTGGCGATCACATCTTCCCGCCACTGTGCCGCTGTTAGCAGCGAGGGCTCCTCGCAATCTGCGCCTGCCGCAGCGGCGCTGACAACCACCAGTAGCATGGCTGCCAGCGCAGTGTGCAGGGTGCTGGCCTTCACAGTATCAGTCCCGTCCCGGCGTCCAATGCGATACTCAGCGTACCGAGACGTAGACCTCGTCGCCCCAGCCAATCAGGATGTCGTTGCGGAACACCAGCGGGGTGGTTTCATCGCGAGTGGTCTCGCCGTCGGAGTGTCGGTGCAGGGTGCGGAAGAACAGTACCCGGTATTCTTCGCCGTCGCGGGAATAGGCCTCCGAGAACTCGGGCGTGCTTAGCCGGTCCAGCACGTCCTCGCGGTGCATGCCGATATCCAGTTCGGCGATTGCCTCGCGGTTGTTCTCCTGGTCGTGTTCCCAGCTGTCGTACCAGCCATGCTCATCGTTGACAATAATACATCCGGACAGGGTGATGGCGGTGGCCAGGGCGGTGAACATCAGGAACAGGAATTTCATAGTAGCTGCCTCTGTAAACGGGGCGCACAGCGCCACAGGTATGGTGTTGTAGTCCACCATAGCACATCAAGTAGAAGCTGCAAGTCCATGGTGCGAGTTGCACGCTGATCGTGCGCGCCAACTGACCCGACTGATACTATCCTGCCTTGTGTCACCCGTCGTCATAAACAGGGAACAGCCCGCATGCGCATACTTGTCATTTTTCTGGTCACCCTCGGGCTCATCGCCTGTAGCGAGCAACAGCCCGAGAGCGTGTCGGACAACGCCCCACTGTCGTCGAGCCCGACCGTGGTGGAGCAAATCGAGCAGGCAGAGGCTGCGGGAAAGGACTATGTCTTTGCCTCGCCGCTGGACCAGATCGCCGCTGACTATGTCAGGCTCGCGCTGCTGTTTGGCCACCTGGATGCAAACTATGTGGATGCCTATCACGGCCCCGC
>JAZBPS010000102.1:0-2141 GCA_036353375.1 Halieaceae bacterium
ACCGACACCTGCACCAATGTGTAGTTGGCATCCCCCTTCGTGAGGTGGCTCCAGACAAATACCATCGCTGTGCAGGGCGCAACGCCGAGGAGGATCATGCCGGCGATGTACTCTCCCGCAGTTTGTGGATCGACCAAGTCGACGAAGATGACCCGGAAGAAGAGCCAGCCCAGTGCAGCCATGGTGAAGGGCTTGATGAGCCAGTTCACGACCAGGGTGAGCGCCAGACCCCGGGGCCGGCGACCGACGTCGCGGATGGAAGAGAAATCCACCTGCACCATCATCGGGTAGATCATCAGCCAGATGAACACGGCGACCGGTAGATTGACCCTGGCCACCTCGAGGCTGGCGGCGAACTGGAACAGACCCGGAGCGGCGTTGCCGAGCATCACACCGGCGATTATGCAGAGTCCTACCCAGAGGCTCAGATAACGCTCAAACAATCCCATGAGCTCAATGCTCCCCGCGCGCCAGTGATGACAGCGCCTCGACAAAGCCCTGGCGGTCCAGCCGCTCGGGCTCCAGTGCCAGCAGGCGCTGCAGCCGGTCCTCGATGATTTCGATGACCGTGGCAAAGGCGGCATCCCGCTCGGCCGCGTCCTCCACTTTCGACGGGTCCGGAAGGCCCCAGTGCACCCGGGGAGTCCGGCCCATCCATAGCGGGCACTGCTCGCCCGCGGCGCTGTCGCAGACGGTGATCACCGCATCCGGGTCGAGCCCTGCGAAGGTGTCCCAGGACTTGCTCTCGAGACCGGTCGTGTTGATACCCCGAGCCGCGAGCGCCGCCAGCGTCGCGGGATGGACCTCACCGGCGGGCTGGCTGCCGGCGCTGCTTGCGAGTAGGCGGCCGGTCGCGAGGTGGTTAGTCAACGCTTCGCAGAGAATGCTGCGACAGCGGTTGTGGGTGCAGATAAACAACAGCTTGAGCACTTCATTGAGCCTCTCAGTGCATCGAGACGAACACCGTGCTCAGCACACGATCCGCTCAGGTCTGTTTGCCATTGCTGTGAGCCGATCCTGCGCGGTGGTCAGTGAGATCGTCTGGTTAATCGAACCCAATCTCACCGAGCACAGCAGCGATCAACATCGCGACGAATATCGCGCCAATCGCCAGTATCGCGAACTGGAAGGCTAATGCTGCTCCGCCAAGTATCACGCCGCCTGCGGCGGCCCTGACAGGTTCGTGAAATGCCAGGCTGACCACGGCGAGTATTATCGCCAAGCCCGAAAACACACCGGTTGCAAGGCGAGCTGCCTTATCAAGGTCCCAGTTCTTCTTTACGGCAACTTCCTCTGCAGCGGGGCTTCCCTCCCCTTTCAGCGCAGCGATTGTCGCGTCACGAATTGCGACTGCTTTTTCAGCTACCGTCGTTTCCAACTTTGGCTGCGGTGAGAAAGGACCAGCCCAGAAATGAACGATGGCGAGCATCAGTGCCGCGGCCCCCAGGCTGATGGCGATCAAACTGATGACTGGCCGCTTGCGCTCCATAGGGCTTTGCTCCGATTGGACCTTGTTCAACAGCGACGGTATACCGATCCCGCCCCGTTAGCCACCTCTGCCCTGTCTATCAAATGGGCGCATGTTTGTGGAGCAAAAATGCGACTTTGGGTTGGGAACAGACACCAACCTTAGGATGATCTGTTAGACGCTGTCGGGCAGGCATACTCCTGCGCGCTGCCTCACGGAACTTTGCTAATCTTGAAGAGTATCGAAGCGGAACGCGACTCATGAAAAAGATCGTCTGGCTCTCATTCGGCTTGCTGGCGTTGATTGGCGTACTCGTTCTCTCGCTGCCGACTCTTATCTCATGGGCAGGCGTACATCCCGCGTACCATGGGCCCAGCTACAAGCTTCCGGGTAAGCGGGCGCTCATCATTACCACTAGCCACGGCGTGCTCTCAGCACCAGGTCAGACAGAAGGCCCGCCAACCGGTGTTTTTGCTTCCGAGATGACCCATCCCTATTACACTTTCCTCGATGGAGGCATGGAGGTGGATATTGCGAGCATCACCGGCGGAGAGGTGCCTATCGACCCGATCAGCTTCAACTTCCTGGTGATATCACCTGAGGACAAGCGCTTTCTCTCTGATCCCTTCGCGCAAGAGAAAGCGCGGTATTCGATACCTGTATCCGATGTCGA
>JAZBPS010000103.1:0-14924 GCA_036353375.1 Halieaceae bacterium
CAATATCGCGTAACTGGTCGATATCGCGTGCGCTGAATGCAGCGGCCTGCTTTTGCGGCGATGCGGTGCAAGGGATGGCGGGCTGGCCGGAGTCCGGTGGCGGCATGGCGGCCTGTGCCATCGGTTGTGGATCGCTACGGTCAGGTGTTGTCTGTTGAGACGCTGCGCCAGCAGGCGCATGTTCCACTGCAGTTAACGTGGCTTGACTGACTGGCGCGGGGCTTTGGTAGCCGGCAAGCTCAAGGGAGAGCGGCTGCGGCGCATCACTGGCGCTGGCGGCTCCCCCACCCCCCGCCCAGCGCGGCCAGTAGATAAGCGCTGCGACCAGGTGCAGGATGCTTGAAACCACCAACGCCACGGCCATGGGCCGGGGTGATCCCTGCTGCATAGGCTGCCCGTGATTCTCGCCCCATGCCGACGCGGCAGAGGTCAGGAATAGCTACGCAGCCTCCGCGGCAGATGGATGAGTCACTGCCAGTGGTGCCCGCTGCGGGCCTCGCCTAGGCGTTGAGCGACTGGTAGTAGTCGGACAGGATTTTTGCCACCTCGGGCCGGGAGAACTCCGGCGGAGGCGCTTCGCCGCGACCCAGCATTTCGCGCACCGCAGTGCCCGACAGCAGCACGAAATCCTCTTTGCTGTGATCGGGCGCGTCTTTCATCATTACCACCTTGTCCAGCTTTTTGCTGTAGGCCGTGTGGTCGGCGCGATAGATATCCAGCAGCAATGCGTCTTCAGGCACCTCCTCATCAAAGATGGTCTGCGCATCAAAGCCGCCATAGTAATCTCCCACACCGGCGTGGTCGCGACCCACGATCAGGTGTGTGCAGCCGCAGTTCTGGCGGAATACCGCATGCAACACCGCTTCCCGCGGACCGGCATAGAGCATGTCGAAGCCGTAGCCGGTCACCATCACCGTATTGGGTGGGAAGTAGATCTCGACCATCTTGCGAATCGCAGCGTCGCGCACGTCTGCGGGAATATCGCCCGGCTTCAGCTTGCCCAGCAGCATATGTATCAGGATGCCATCCGCATCCAGATCCTGCATGGCCATGCGGCACAGTTCCTCGTGGGCGCGGTGCATGGGATTGCGGGTCTGGAATGCCACCACTTTCTCCCAGCCGTGCTCGCGGATCTCGTTGCGAATCTCAACGGCCGTGCGGAAGGTGTCAGGGAAATCTGTCTGGAAGTAGGAAAAGCTCAGAACCTGAATCGGCCCGGACAGCAGGGTATTGCCCAGCCCGGTGAAGGTCGCCACCCCGGGATGATTTTCATCGGTGGTGCGGAAGATCTTGTCCGCCATATGCCGCAGCTCGCCGTCGGTGACCGTCTCCACCGTCTCCACGTCCATGATCGCCAACACCGGATTGCCCTCGACGTTGGGATCTTTCAAGGCAATACGGGTACCCGCCTCAACGCCGGCTTCGTGGGTCAGGTTAACAATGGGCACCGGCCAGAACAGGCCGTCAGTGGTGTGCAGTGTCTCCGCCACGGACAGGGCGTCGGCCTTGTTCATATAGCCACGCAGCGGGTTGAAATAGCCGCCGCCCAGCATGACCGCGTTGGCGGCGGCTGCAGAATTGAGCATCAATGAAGGCAGGCCCTCCGCCTCGGCCAGCAGCGCATGGCGCTTCTCGGAGTCGTAGACAAACAGCGGATTCAGTTCATCAGAGCCGTGGGGCTTGATCATGGTCTTGCGTCCTGTTTTGAATAGCGTTTGGTACCGGGCACGGGGCCCTGCAGCGCGCAGACTTGCTGTGCAACGGCCCTGCGCCGCCGTGGTCTGTTCAGGCGGGAATTATGCCCCGCTCGCGCAGCACCTCAAGAATCGCGGCAACTTCCTCTGCCAGGGTTTGCTGGTCCGAGTGCAGATGGATTTCAGGATTCTCCGGTGCCTCGTAAGGATCATCGATTCCTGTGAAGTTTTTAATCTCCCCGGCACGGGCCTTCTTGTACAGACCCTTGGGGTCCCGCGCCTCGGCAGATTCCAGGCTGCAGTCGACAAAGATCTCGATAAAATCCATGCCGGATTCTTCATGCAGCTTGCGCACCTCGTCCCGGTCGGCGCGATAGGGGCTGATAAAACTCGACAGCGCGATAACGCCGGCGTCTACAAACAGCTTGGCCACTTCGCCGATGCGACGGATATTCTCGGCCCGGTCTTCAGCGGAGAAGCCAAGGTTCTTGTTGATACCCATGCGCACGTTATCGCCGTCCAGGCGATAGCAGGTGATGCCCATTTCGAACAGTGTGCCCTCCAGCTCCACCGCCACCGTGCTCTTGCCGCTGCCGGACAGCCCGGTAAACCAGAGTGTCGCTCCCTTGTGCCCCAGCAGCTTTTCGCGATGCTGACGAGTTATGTCGCCTTCGTGCCAGTGCACATTGGTGGCTTTTTGCTCTGCCATGGGAGCCTTTCTCCATCGGTGAAAAAACGGCCGCAAGAGTACTGTGAAAGCGCGCGCCTGTAAAATACGCGGGCCCGTGCAGCGCGCTAGCGCAGGATAAACCGTTCCCGATAGCCCGCGAACTGTTTTGCCAGCCCGGCCTCGCTGAAACCGAAGGTGTCCAGGCTGTAGTTGTGACCCGGGCGCAGCTCGCGGCGATTGAACTCCTGCCACTGCCGCATTTCCTGCTCGGCCTCGGGCGTCAGGTCCATACCGATAAAGTCGTAGACCCGCGCTATTTCACGCAGGGGGTCGCTAACCGTGTCGGCAAACCAGAGATCCAGGAAACGCGCCTCCCCCAGCTTGTCACGCACCGCCATGGAGCGCTGCATCCCCTCGGCAAACTTCCGCGCCCACTGCCGCCCCACGGTTTCCGGGTTGGCGTCGTCAGAATAGATGCGCCAGAGTTCGAAAATCATGCTGGCGAGGGACGGGATGGTTTCCAGCGGGTCGCGATGGGACTGCACCACCCGCGCATCGGGAAACATTTCAAACACCAGATCGAGGAAATGCAAGTGGTGTGGCGCCTTCAACACCCAGCGCTCGCCCTCCTGTCCGGTCTGCCGCTTCTGCCATTGCAGGAACTGCAACAGCAGTTTGAGATAGGCATAGCCCTGGCGGTGATCCTGTGCCTCTACCCAGGCATCGAAGCTGGGGAGGTGCGCAAAGGACTGGATGTTGTAGCTGTAGAAACTCTGCTCCAGCAGCATGATGTCTTCGTCCGGGCCGGTGGCGTCCATGGGGTGCACGCTGAGCAGGTCCGGGTTGGCCTCGAGCATGGCGGCCACCTCGGCTTCCCCGGCAATCTTGCGCGGGTCTTCCGTGGACGGGTCCCAGTCCAGGGGTGGACAGGGGTAACGCGTTTCGTACCAGAGCGGCGCATACATGCGCGGGTCTGCGGCGATGGTGCGATGCAACATGGTCGTGCCGGTGCGGGGCAGGCCCACAATCACCAGCGGCTCGCGAATCTGCTCGTCGAGAATCTCAGGGTGCCGGGTGACCCAGGCCTGCACGCGCAGGCGATTGGCGAGAATATCCACCACCCGCTGGCGCAGCACCTGCTCGCCTACCGCATTGAGCCGGGCCTCCTCCTCAAGCGAGGTCAGCAGCCTGTGCAGCGGCTCACGAAATGTGTCGTCCCCAAAGTCCTGCAGTCCATCGACCGCACAGGCATCGGCGATCAGGCTATCTGCGTCCCAGTTCACTGTTACCCCCTTTTCCATCCGAGCGGGCGACCCTTGCCCGGTCCGCTATTGAAGCACAGAGCGCCTGTCGACACAGCGCAGGCCCGCGTCAGACTGTCTGTTCCCGCTACAAAAAATTATTGATGATGGACAGCACCAGCGCCAGCCCCACCAGCGGCAGTATCCACCGGGACAGCCGCTGCATCTTCTCCGGCTCCATGGGAGCGGCAAAGCGTTCTCCCAGCACGACCATCAGGGCGACGCCAACAAAGATAAACAGCAGTATCGTCATCAGCGTCATGGGACTGTACCTGCCTCCTGCCCTTCCCGCACCCGTGCATACCACGCCGCACCATCCACGATATTGGCGTTGTCGTCCATGGGGGGATAGGCAATACCCCGCTGCTGACAGAAATCCCGCAGCCTGGGGTGTGCCCATTCAAACAGCAGGCGCCGATACTCCGCGGGCGTCAGCCTGCAGCGATCGTACAGCCCGGCCGCCTCCCGCTGGCGCTGCGCCTCTGCCAGTATGATGCCGGCCGCCACGGAGACATTGTAGGACGTCACCATGCCGCACATGGGAATGGCAATGCAGTGGTCGGCGGCTGCCAGCGCCGCCGCATCCAGGCCCGCCTTCTCCGTGCCCAGTACCAGGGCCGTGGGCAGGGTGTAATCCACGTCGCGATAGTCCAGCACATCAGCGGCAGGATGAGCCGCCAGAATTTGATAGCCCTCCAGTGCGCCCAATGCATCCGCAAGACACCGGTGCTGCTCAACCTCAACCCAGTTGTGGGAACCCATGGCCGTGCCGCGAAAGGCTCTGTAATCCGTCTCTGACACCACCGCATGCATGCGCTGTATGCCTACCGCATCGCAGATACGCACCACCGCGGATGTATTGCGCTGTTTATGCAGAAAGTGGGTAACGACCGTCAGGTCAGGCTGTCGCGCCTGCAGCGCGCGCTGCAATCGGGCGAGTCGCTCCGGCGTCATGCCTGTGCCCTGCGGGTGCGCGTCAATCGACCGAGCGCCACGCTCGCCGGCATGGGACAGACGGCTGGCGCGAAAGGGCAAACGGATCCTGGACTACGGAAGCTGTGGCGATGACTTCTCATAGCGCCATGCTCGCACAGAGAAGCGTGCCGGAACAAAACACCGCCTTCACCCGTTTCAGCCCTGCCGGCCATCCCCTCAACAACTTTTTGGCCGTGGTTAAAATAAACAACCGTTTTCTTAATGAATAATTGCTATGCGTCATATAGCCCATTTGGGCTAGGACAGGGCCACAGACCGCACCTATAGTGCGAATTCTCCGCATACCATCAAAATAACAGGAGTAAGGCATGAACCGCATGATCCGCAACAATCGCTATCCGTTTGCCCCGCTGGCACTGGCCGTCATGGCGGCTTCCGGTCTCTCCGTTCCCGCATCCGCCCAGGATCGCGCGACGGCACTGGAAGAAGTCGTGGTCACGGCACAGCGTCGTCAAACGCTGCTGCAGGACACCCCGATCGCCGTTACCGCGTTCACATCTGAGAAGATTCGTGACGCCGGCATCTTCGACATCACCGATGTCAGCAGCATGGCGCCCAACACCAATATCCAGAAGCAACCGTCTTCAAACTCCAACATGTCGATCGCGATTCGCGGTATCGGCAGCGGCGAGACGGCTATCACCGTAGACCCCAAAGTGAGTTTTTACATCGACGGCGTCTACATGAGTAAAACCGTGGGCGCCGTGTTCGACATTGTCGACATGGAGAGCATTGAAGTGCTGCGCGGCCCCCAGGGCACCCTGTTCGGCCGCAACAGCTCCGGCGGCGCGATCAACGTCACCACGGTGAAGCCCACGGGTGAACTCGGCGGCACGCTGGAAGCCAGCATGGGTAACGAGGGCTACCAGCGCTACCGCGCCAGCGTCGACCTGCCCAAAATGTTCGACATGCTGTCGGTCAAGTTGAGTGGCGCCCACATGCAGTGGGACGGCTGGGCAGACAACGATTTCCCCGGCCAGGAATCCGACCTCGCCAGCGAGGACAACGACAGCTACCGCATAGCACTGCGACTGGAACCCACCGATAACCTGACCCTGGACTACGCCTACGACAAGACCGACAACGAAGGCGTGCCCACGCCCTTCCAGGTCACGGCGGTCAAGGACAGCCTGTTCAACGGCCTGACCACCACGCCTTTCCCCTTCACCACCCTGGGTGGCCAGCTGTACCAGGAAATGGCGGGGCTGATCGGTGATCCCGATGAACGTCGGGAAGACTACAACCTTGACGCCGTATCCACGGAGATACTGGAAGTAGAAGGTCACACGTTCACCGCAGCTTTGGAACTGGACAACGTCACTTTCAAGTACATCTTCGGTGATCGTGAAACCATTTCCACGTATGCCGCGACCGACCTCGACGGCGGCGCCCTGAACACCGCAGACCTGTTCTACGGCGGCGGCCAGGTTATTCCCACGCCGGGTTTCCACGCGGCGATTACGGACGGCAGCATCGACATGACCACCCACGAGCTGCAAGCCCTGGGCGATCTGTTTGACGAAAAACTAACCTACACCCTGGGCGTATTCTTCTACGAGGAGAAAGTGTTCCAGGACAATCCCCAGACCTTCGCGCTTCCGATCCAGTTCATCGGACCCGCTGATCCGGGCCTGCTGGCAGGCTACACCGCAGCCGGTTTCTGTAACGACGTACCCGGACAGGGTCCAATCTGTATCGGCAGCCAGCGCTTGCCATTGCCCTTCCCCGCACCCGGTGCTGACCCCAACCTGAACGGCGCTGTGGACCTGACCTATGGACAGGACACCGAGTCTTTCGCTGCCTATGGCCAGTTCACCTACGACCTGACCGAAAACCTGGAGATCACCGCGGGCATTCGTTACACGGAGGATGATCGTGAGGCTTTCCTGTTCAACGAAAACCTGGGCCTGACCGATTTCAGCCAGCGGCTGACCAATGAGGACAGCTGGGACAACATCAGCTACCTGCTGAACGTTAACTACGCCGTCAACCAGGACATGAACATCTACGCTACCTGGTCAACCGGCTTCAACTCCGGTGGCTTCAACGCCCGCTCCTCCACGCTGACAGCCTGGGAGGACGCCGTTGAAGAGGAAACAGTAGACAGCTACGAGCTGGGCCTGAAGGCTGACTGGTTCGACAGCCGCCTGCGCACCAACGTGGCCATCTTCTACAACGAGTTCACCGACATCCAGATTGCCCAGTTTGAAGCGGGCACCGGTGGTGCATCCAGCCGCCTGGTGAATGCCGGTGCAGCCGAGTACTACGGCCTGGAACTGGACGCCATCGCGGTACTGGCAGAGGGCCTGACCCTGGACATCACCTACGGTTATCTGGATGCGTCCTACGACGAGTACTTCGCCCTGGATCCCGCGACCAACCAGCAGGTCGATATCTCGGGAATCACCACGGTACCTCGCGCACCGGAGCACACGGCTAACATCGGTATCCAGTACGAGTTTGCACCCTTCACCTTTGGCGCACTCAGCGCCCGGGTGGACGCGAACTATACCGATGAGTTCACCTTCCACCCCTTCCAGAACCAGTTCGACTCGGCCCAGGACCGCCTGCTGATCAACGCGCGGGTAAGCCTGAACGACGTCCAGCTGGGTGACGCTGGCAGCCTGCGAATCTCCGCCTGGGGCAAGAACCTGACGGATGAGGAGTTTGAAGAGTGGGGGATCGACTTCGGTAGCCTGGGCTTCGCCGGCAACACCTTCGGAAGGGTCCGCACCTACGGTATCGACGTGCTGTACAGCTTCGCCAACTAAGGCGTTCATGTAACCGGAGGCGCAAGCCCCCGCAGAGAACCCGGGCCTTTCGGCCCGGGTTTTTTTATGCCTGTCGCAACATATCCGGTGCCAACGCCTTGACCATGCGCAGCACACCGTCGCGCCAGTTAACCTCCGTGGGTCCGATCAGCTCGTGCATACGGGTGGTGTCGATATGCAGGCTGCCAAAGGCCTGGGGGTTTTCGTTGAAAATCGGCTCATAACCCGTGAGCTCCGTGAGGTAAGCGCACCAGTCCTCGATGCTGGTGGCCTCAGAGCCCCCGAAGTTGACTACCGTGGCCTCCGTGCTGGCAGCCGCCAGCAGGTAGGGGATCTTTGCGGTGTAGTCGTCGCTGTGCAGCAGGTTGTACTGGTTGGGTCGCTCCGGGTGCACGTCGATGGGAATGCCCTCTTTCATCATCAGCAGGTGGTAGTAGGGCCAGCCGCCATTGTCGCCGTAGGGAACGCTGAGACGTGCGATCGTCGTCGGAATACCGAACGCCTTCGCGCTGAATCGCGCCACGGTTTCCGCGGCGATCTTGCAGATGCTGTAGGTGGGAAACATCATGCGGTGGTTATCACCCAGCGGGGCGTTTTCCGCCCGCGGTGCCTGGCCCGCGTACTCGTACACCGCCGTTGAGGAAAAGTGCAGGAAGGCTTTTGCATTCCGGCAGTGCTGCATCAAAAACCCGACACCCTCCGCATTGGCCGCGAGGTCGTAATCAAAATCGCCGGTTTTGGTCACGGCGAAGTTGACCACGTAGTCCACATCCTGCGGCAAGCCGGGGAAGCCGTTGGGCTTTGCGAGATCCGCGGTGACACATTGCACGCCCTGTGCTTCCAGGGCCTTGCGCGCGTTCTCATCGCTGAACCGTGCCAGCGCGATGACTTCACTGTCCCGGGCCAGGGTTTGAATTGTCGGCACCGCCACCTGGCCGGTAGCACCGGTTACCAGTATGCGGGCGCCTTTAAGGTCTACGGGGGTCATCATATCGGGCCTTACTCCTTCTCGTTATGGTTGGCATGTATCGGTTAGCGCCTGCCGCAGCGAAGCCGGCGGCAGGCAGATCAGGTCAGCACGGCGGCCAGCCGCAGCAAGGACACCCGGTTCCCTCCCTGGGACTTGGCGCGGTCCAGGGCCTTCTTCGCGTTGTTCTTGATGCGTTCGGCGAGCTGTTCCATGTTGATCGCGGGATAGTTATGCGGAGACCAGCAGGTCAGGCCGATGCTCAGGCTGGCAAACAGGTTCGCACCACGCCCGTCGTCGATCTCCATGAACTCCGTATCGCTGCGCATGCGCTCTGCAATCTCCTGGGCCTTGGACTCGCCGCAGCCAGGCAGCAACAGGGCATAGTGGGCACCCGCTATGCGGGCCAGGTGATCAGTGCGCCGCAGGGCGCGGCCTATGGCCTGGCCCACCGCACGCACGGTGAAATCGCTGGACAGGTGTCCATAGTTGTCGGAAATAGACTGGTAGTCGTCCACCTCCAGCATCATCAAGGTGAGGGGCTTTGCGTTGCGGTGAGCGCGCGCCACCTCCTTGCGCAACTCCATTTCAAAGGCGCGCCCGTTACTGAGCCGGGTCAGCGGATCCAGCAGGCTGAGCTGCGACAGCCGCTCCGAGTTCACGCAGTTTTCCAGACAGATCGCGATGATGGCGGCCAGGTGGTTGAGGAAGTCCAGCTCCGTGGCGCTGCTAAACGCGTCAGCCTCTTCTGACACCCAGTGGAAACTCCCCACCAGAATACCGTCGCGCACCAGCGGCAACAGGATGGCACTCTGGCCGCTGTCCACGTTGGCGATGGCACGCAGGGCACGTGGGTCTTCCGAGACAATCAGCTCTACCTGGGGCCGCGCCCCGTAGAGCTGCTGCATATCGAAGGAATCGCGCTGCAGGCTCAGGTCCACGCCGTATTCATCTTCCTCCAGCAGCAGTGCACCGATCTCACCGTTGGGATCGTACAGGCTGAGGCTCACCCCATTGAGGCCGAAATGACTCGGGGTTGTATCCAGCAGCACATCCAGCAGGGCCGCCAGACTGACGGCATCCAGCAGCATGAGTTCATAACTCTGCAGGCGCTGCAGGATGCGTTCGTTAAGTTCCACCGTGCGGGTGAACTCGCCCATCTGGGAATCGACGTCGCGATAGGCAAAACCTTCCCTTGAGCCCCCGGGGCTCCCTGGATGTTTTTTCGCGGCCGGTTTCTCCGGCGGTTTGCTTGAAGACATATCGTTGCGGCCCGTCGGCCGTCCTGCGAGTCCGGATGTTGCAGCGTAGCGGACAATGGTACACTGACCCCGCACTTTGGTGCACACAACCTGAGGGGTGGCTTAGGCCTGAGATGCCCGCGACAGCAAACGCTGCCAGTCGGTCGAACCCTTTGAACCTGATCCGGTTAGTACCGGCGTAGGAATAGGTGGCCCCGCCGGGCCACAGTGGAGCGCAGTACCCTGCCCCGCTGGCCACGGCACAGGCGATACGCATCGCTGCACGAACGTCACGCT
The DNA here is from genome assembly GCA_036353375.1 of Halieaceae bacterium. Taxonomy (GTDB): domain Bacteria; phylum Pseudomonadota; class Gammaproteobacteria; order Pseudomonadales; family Halieaceae; genus JANQIO01. The sequence goes on from JAZBPS010000103.1 coordinate 9,938, forward strand.
ACAGCACGTCGTCAACCGGGTCTCTTGCATGACTGGAGAGACTCTGTGTTACATGAACCACAAAACAATCCGTTGCAATGGAGCAACCGGCCGGCCCATATACCTTGCCGCCCTTTGGAAAGCTGCGCAGTGACGCCTGTTTTTCGCCGGACGCTGCCCTGCTGCTTCGGCGGTATTGCGCTGCTGGTGTCACTGCAGACCCTGGCAGCGCCGGAGACCCTGCCCGAAATCCTGGTGACGGCTGAGCTCCGGGAAACCTCCATCCTGCAGACCAGTAACAGCACCTCGGTGCTGGGCGGAGACGCGATACGCCAGCGCGCTGCACAACACCTGGAGGATGTCCTCAATCTCGCGCCCAATGTCAATTTCGCCGGCGGCACATCCCGGGCGCGCTATGTACAGATACGCGGCGTGGGTGATCGCAGCCAGTTCCAGGAACCGCTGAACCCGTCGGTGGGTCTGCGCCTGGACGGCGTGGACTTCAGCGGCATAGGCGGCATGGGCACACTCTATGATGTGGAACAGGTGGAAGTGCTGCGCGGCCCCCAGGGTACGCTGCACGGTGCCAATGCGCTCGCCGGGCTGATCGACCTTCGCAGCAATGCACCCACCGAGGACTTCTACCACCGCGTGGATGTGATGGCCGGCGATTACGACAGCTTCAGCCTGGGCGCTGTGAGCAGCGGTCCGTTAACGCCGCAGCTACGCTACCGGGTGGCGGCGGAGCAGTTCCGCAGCGACGGCTACACCGAGAACCGGTTTCTGGGGATAGACAACAGCCAGGAGCGCGACGAGCTGACCTTGCGCGGCCGGCTGCGCTGGCTGGTCAACGAGCGCCATACGCTGGACGTCGGGGTCAACTACATCAACGTGGACAATGGCTACGATGCCTTTTCGCTGGACAACCCCCGCCGGACCATTTCCGACCAGCCCGGACGGGACGCACAGGAATCCCTGGCCCTGTCAGTCAATAGCAGCACCAGCTTTGAGGCATTCGAGCTGCAGACGCTGGTGAGCTACGCACACAGCGACATTGAGTACAGCTTTGACGAGGACTGGACCTTCGAGGGCTTTCATCCGTTTGGTTACAGCTCCACCGACCAGTACCTGCGGCAACGCGACAGCCTGCAGGCGGAGCTGCGGCTGGTATCAGCGCCCGAATCTGCCCTGTTCGGCGGGCGCAGCGACTGGGTCGCGGGCCTTTATTACCTCGAGAACCGGGAAGACCTGGACCGCCGCTACACCTTCGCCGGCCCTTTCGACAGCCAGTTCGATACACGCACCATCGCCGCCTTTGGCCAGCTCGATACCGCATTGGGCGAGCGGCTCAACCTGGTGACAGGCCTGCGGCTTGAACAGCGGGAAACCGACTACCGTGACAGCAATACCGTCGCCTTCGATCCGGACAACCGGCTCTGGGGCGGCAAGCTGGCCCTGGAGTACCAGCGCAGTGACAGCAGTCTGCTGTACGCTAGTCTCTCCCGGGGCTACCGCGCCGATGGCGTCAACGGCGGCATACTCGCATCCCTGGACGCCTCGGATGATCCGGCGATCATTGCCGGGTTGAATGCGGTACGCCAGTTCGAGGAAGAAACCCTGCTCAACTATGAGCTGGGCTGGAAAGCCTCGCTGCTGGACGAAAGGCTGCAGGCCCGGCTGGCGCTGTTTTACATGGACCGGGAGGACCAGCAGGTGCGCGGTGCCTTCCTCATTCCCCGGCCCGGCGGCGCTACCACCTTCCTGGACTACACCAGCAACGCTGCCGAGGGCGAAAATGTCGGCGCAGAGCTGGAGCTGGACTGGCTGGTATCAGATCGCCTGCGCCTGTGGGCCAACCTCGGCTTACTGGAGACGGAGTTTACCGAGTACGTGAATGCAGCCGGCGAAGACTTGTCCGGACGCGCCCAGTCCCAGGCGCCGGACTACCAGTTTGCGGTGGGCGGCAGATTGGAGTTGGGCCACGGGTTCTCCCTGCGGGTGGACCTGGAAGGCAAGGATGCATTCTTCTTTTCGGACCGTCACGAAGCACGCTCCAATGCCTATGAGCTGCTGCACGCGCGACTTGGCTATAGCCAGGATCGCTGGTCCGTCGCGCTGTGGGGTCGCAACCTCACCGATGAGGATGTGGCCATCCGCGGTTTTGGCAGCTTTGGCAACGATCCGCGACTGGACTACGCGGTGGAAGAGTATGTGCAGCTTGGCGAACCCCGTATGCTGGGTGTCAGCGCCAGAGTGAGCTTCTAGATCATGAAACTGACAGCCGATATCAGCCTCTATCCACAGCGGGAGGCGTACATCCCGGTGATTGATGACTTTATCGCCTCACTGCGGGAAAGAGAGGGTCTGGAGATTGCCACCACCGCCAGCAGCACCCTGGTGTGCGGCGACTACGATACGGTGTTCGAGGCAGTACAGCAGGGCCTGCGGCAGAGCACAGAGAAGCACGGCATGCAGGTGCTGGTGTGCAAGTTTTTTGTCGGCGAGCGGGATGTGGGCGAATGGATACGCTGACCCTGCTGGAGGCGGTAGCCGTTGGCCTGGGCATACTCTACCTGTTGCTGGCGATGCAGGAGCGACTCAGCTGCTGGTATGCCGCCTTTGCCAGTACCCTGATCTTCCTGTTCCTGTTCTGGGATGTGGCCCTGTTGATGGAATCGGCCCTGCAGGTGTACTACCTGGCCATGGCGGTATACGGATGGTGGCAGTGGCGCGGCGGCAGCGACACGCTGGAGCGGGCCCGGGAGCTGCCGATCAGCAGGCGCCCCCTGCGCTGGCACCTGCTGGCGATCGGCACGGTTTTGCTGGCCACGGCGCTGAGCGGCAGCCTGCTGGCGGACTATACCGGCGCCGCACTGCCCTACCTCGATTCCTTCACCACCTGGGGCGCCGTGCTGACCACCTGGATGGTGGCCCGGAAGATTCTGGAAAACTGGCTCTACTGGATCGCGGTAGACGGCGCCTCCATCGCCCTCTACCTGGACCGGGAGCTGTACCTTACTGCCGGACTGTTTGCGGTCTATCTGGTGATTGTTGTTTGCGGATTCCTTGCATGGACCCGTCACTACCGCGCCCAGACGTGCTGAGGCTGCAGCATGTGCTGGACCAGTGGCAGCGCTGGTGCCCCGCGCCCGCGCAACGGCCAACGCCACAGGAGACACTCTCCGAAGGGTTAAGCAACCACAGCGTTCGCGTCAGCGATGGTCGCGACCAGTGGGTGGTGCGGCTGGACGGTCTGCCACCCGAGCCGCTTGGCCTGAATCGCGCGCTGGAATATTCAGCCCTGCAAAAGGCGGCGGCGCATGCGCTGGCACCGGCACCGGTATTCCAGTGCGCAGACACGGGCGCACTGGTATGCGCCTATCTGCCGCCCGATGAGGACCAGCAGCACACACCACAGCAACTGGCGCAGCTGCTGCAGCGCATACACGCGCTGCCCCCGCTTCCCGCGCAACTGAATGTCCTGGCGCGCGCGCAACGCTATCTCGAACTGGCGGGCGGCGATGTCTTGCCCGAGCCCCTGCGGCGCGCCCATGCACGGCTGGGACAACTGCCGGTACAAAACACGCTTTGCCACAATGACCTGCTGGCAGCCAACCGGCTGGTATCCGGCGGGCGGCTGCGGGCGCTTGACTGGGAGTACGCCGCAATGGGCGACCCGTGGTTTGACCTGGCCGTGATTGTCGAAGGCGATGCCTGGACAGACGCGGCGACGAACACGCTGCTGCAAAGCTGGCTCTCGCGGCCACCCCGCGAGGAGGACGTGGAGCGGCTCGCGTTACAGCGCACGGTGTACCGCGAGCTGGCGGCGCTTTGGGAGGGCGCCCGCATTGTATTGCTCGCAAAAGCCACGAACTGATCTAGACTCAAGGCACCTGCGCCCCCCTGCGAGGCGCGGGCCCACATGACGCTTCAGGAGATCGACAACATGTCCACGCTGTTCCGCCTTCAACGCCCTGCACGCCTGCTACCCCTGGCGCTGGCCGCAGTATTGCCCGCCTGCGCCCTGTTTGAGCAGGAAGAGGACATTCCCCTGGCCGAGGTCCCGCCCGTGGTCATGCAGGCCGCACAAAACGCCGTGCCGGGTATCACCATCACGGAAGCCGAACTGGAAAAAGACGACGGCGAGATGATCTACGAGCTCACCGGCGAGGCCGACGGGCAGGAATATGAGATCGAGATAGGCGCGGATGGCAGCGTGCTGGAGATTGAGCAGGAGGAAGTGGAAGAAGAGGAAGAGGAAGAAAGCGCGGAGTGAGCGATATAAGGGGGTCAGAGTCACTTTAGACCCCCTTTATCCCCTTTATCTTGACCCCAATTTCACAGCACCTTCGCCACCGCCTCGGCCAGGTAGTCAACGTTGGCGCTGTTCACGCCCGCCACGTTGATGCGCGACGACCCCACCATATAAACGCTGAACTCCTCTCGCAGCCGCTGCACTTGCTCCGGCGTCAGGCCCAGGAAGGAGAACATGCCGTTCTCGCGGCGAATAAAGTCAAAATCCTTCGACGTGGCGGCACTCAACTTCTCCGCCAGCATATCGCGCAGCCCGTTGATGCGGCTGCATATGCCGGACAGCTCCGCACGCCAGCCTGCCGTCAGAGCCGGATCGGTCAGCACCATCCCCGCGAGGATAGCCCCGTGGGCCGGCGGCATGGAGTAGATCTTGCGCGCGGCGCGGGTGCCCTGGGAGGTGATGATCTCAGCCGCGTCCTGGCTGGCGCCCACGAACAGCATGGCGCCTGTGCGTTCGCGGTACAGGCCCATGTTTTTGGAGTTGGACACCGCCACCAGTACCTCCGGCAGTTCTGACGCCATGTAGCGAGGGCCATAGGCATCCTCGTCCAGCCCCGCCCCCATCCCCTGGTAGGCAATGTCGATAAACGGCAGCAACCCGCGCTCCGCCACCAGCGCAGTCACTTCCCGCCACTGTTCCTGGCTGAGGTCGGCGCCACAGGGGTTGTGGCAGCAGCCGTGCAGCAGCAGCACA
>JAZBPS010000104.1:0-10091 GCA_036353375.1 Halieaceae bacterium
GCAACTCTCCCCTCGCCTGCCGCCCCGACGATCAACCCGCCAGCGAAGCCCCCCTGCGCACCACCACACCCAGACCCGCCCCGGCAGCGTAGTACGGGAACAGACCGACCGAGAACCAGCGCCTCCCAACCTGAGGCTGCACCGAACCAAAAGAACGAACAATCCGAGCGAGAACCAGCGCCTCCCAACCTGAGGCCGCACCGAACCAAAAGAACGAACAATCCGAGCGAGAACCAGCGCCTCAACCCAAGGCCGCACAGAACCAGAGGAACGAACAATCCGAGCGAGAACTAGCGCCTCCCAACCCGAGGCTGCTCAAACCAATAGCGGTCTTATAAATAATACGCCCGCAAAATCCGCACCAGATAAAACGCCGTCACCGCCGTAAACAACAGGGAGGACCCCATGCCCATGGAAAAGCCGCTGAAGACAAATATGGCGACGCTGAGCACCGCCCACCATTTGACCATGCCAGCGATGTCGGGGCTGCCCCCATGCTGCCGGGGGATGTAGGCGAACTCCTTGCCTGTCAACGGCGTGCCGCAGGCGTGGCACTTCCCGGCGGTGGAAGCCACCGGGCCCTCGCACTGTATACAGCTCAGGACGCTGACTTGCGGGTTGTCTGTGGAATCGGAGTGCTCGCTCATGGGGTAAGTATACTGCAGCCGCGCAGGCTTGCCCCGCTCGCCCGGCAGTCTGTGTATACTCCGGCAAACACGAGGTCGCTTGCCATGCTTATCAAACACGCCGGGGTACAATTCGGCATTGCCCTGCTCCTGTTTACCCTCTGGGCAGCCGCGGACGCCTGGTACACCGTCACGGGGCTTGGCGTGGCCACCGCCCTGTCCCTGCTGCTGGCGGTTCTTGCTGGCGTCGCCATCGCAACCGTTGTGCACGAGTGGTTTCACCTGCTGGGGGCCAAACTGGGCGGCGCTGCCTACCGCATTCCCGACAAACCCGGTCTGTTCGTTTACGACTACGACTACGCCAGCAACACCCTGTCACAGTTCAACAAAATGAGTCTGGCAGGCCAGGCGGGCAGCTGGCTCAGCGTGCTCGCGCTTGCCCTGCTGATTCCGGGCGATAACCCGGGTCGGGACATGCTGGTCAGCGCCGCCGCAGGTGCTGCGGTTTATGCGGGTTACATAGAACTGCCGCCGCTGCGACGCGCGCAGGTCAGCGGTGACCCGCTGGCCGAGCTGTCGCGGATCGATCAGGGCGTCCTGCAGCGAGCAGGCGTCGTGGCCGTGGCAGCCGTACTGCTGTGGCAATTCCTGAGTCGCTGAATATCGCGCGCCCAGCACAGGGTGCGATCTTTGTTACTATACCCGTAAATCACCGCTTTCCGGTTCACCCTGGTCCCGTCAAACAATGCAGCAAGCCGTCTCCAGCGCCAACCGAGCATCCCCGCAGACTGAGCAAACCCTGCAGGACGGTGCGGTCCTTGCGGCTATCGACCTGGGTTCCAACAGCTTCCACCTGATTGTCGCCCGGGTCGAACACGACGAGATCAGGCCCGTCGAGACCCTGTCTGAAAAGGTACAGCTGGGGGCGGGCCTGAAGGACGGCGTGCTGGACAAAGCCGCTATTCGCCGGGGCATGGATTGCCTGGCGCGCTTCAAGCAGGTGTTGGACAGCGTCTCCCCTCACCGCACCCGCATCGTCGGCACCAACGCCCTGCGCCAGGCTCGCAATCGCCGGGATTTCACCCAGGCTGCGGAAGCGCTGCTGGGTGTACCCATCGACGTGATCTACGGTCGCGAGGAGGCCAGGCTGGTCTATCTTGGCGTCGCCCATACCCTGGCGGACGACGAGCATTCCCGCCTGGTGGTGGACATCGGCGGCGGCAGCACCGAGTTCATCGTCGGCCAGCGCTTCGAACCCCAGCGACTGGAAAGCCTGCAGATGGGCTGTGTTTCCTACACCAACCAGTTCTTCAAGCGCGGTCGTATCACCGAGCGACGCTACCGCAAGGCCTACGACGCGGCGCGACTGGAGGTATCCCACATCCGCCACAGGTTCGCCGCGCGACACTGGGAGGACTGTGTGGGCTCCTCCGGCACCCTGCAGGCAATCGAGGGAATTCTGGTTAACTCTGGCTGGAGTGAGGGCGGCATAAATCGCAGCGGCCTCGCCAGCCTGGAAAAAGCCCTGCTTACCTTCGACCACATTGACAAGATCGACCTGCAGGGATTGTCAGACACCCGGCGCAACGTGATTTTGTCCGGCGTGGCGATCACCGCTGGCATCTTCGATGAACTGGGGGTAGACATCATGCGCCCCAGCCGGGGCGCACTGCGGGAAGGCGTCATTTACGACCTGTTGGGCCGGCTGTCTCACGAGGATGTCCGGGAGCGCACCCTGAACGCGTTGCTGCAGCGTTACAACGCCGACCTGCAGATCGCCGATACGGTTGAGGCCCGGGCGCGCACGCTGTTTGACAGCACCAGCGGGCCATGGGAACTCACCAGCGACGACTGGAGCCTGTTGCGCTGGGCGGCCCGCGGCCACGAAATCGGCATGTCCATTTCACACAAGCACTACAACCGGCATGGGGCCTATCTGCTGCGCAACGCAGACCTGCCCGGTTTTTCCCAGAACGAACAGGAGACGCTGGCGCTACTGGTGTTGTGTCACCGGCGCAAAGTCCCGCTGGAGGTGTTCGATAGCCATGGTGAACAGGAACGCATGCGACTGCTGCGACTCACTACCCTGCTGCGACTTGCCTGCGCTTTCAAGTATGTGGAACAACTGGAATCACTACCGGAATTTCGGGTATCCGCCAGCCGCAGGCGGCTGAAACTCAGTTTCCCCGAAGACTGGCTGGACAAGCACCCCCTGACCCACTACGAGTTGAAGCAGGAGCGGCTGCAGGCGAAGAAGCTGGGCATCAAAATATCGTTGCGCTAATTGAGCACCTTATAGCCGCGACCACGCATGCAGCGCTTGACCACTTGTGACTTTTCACGGTCGCCCCGGATCGCCGACTGGGTTACACCTGCCACGGCGCCGACACCGGCGTATTCTGCTACATCCCGTCCCAGTACGGCGCCGGTGGCAGCGCCCGCCGCACCACCGGCGGCTGCGCCCCGCAACACACCGGTTTCGATGCGCACCTGCTCTGCGTACCGCTGACAATCCGCGAGGTCAGCCTGGTAGCGCACCGGGTCGACCCCTTTCGTGTCTACCACGGGACCGGGCGCCGATGAGCAGGCCGCCAGCGTCAGGGCCAGCAGCAAACCCCACATATATCGTGCACATGCATGCTGCATTCTGCCTCCTCTGGTGTAAGCTCACTATCCCGTGTTTATAACGCAGCCAGTGCGTCACGGTTGACACACTGACGCACGCCACCACCAGAGATAAGGAGCAACGGCCATGCCAAACAGACCGACGGCCATCGCAGACTGCATGCGGAAAAACCCACTCACCATCAACCAGAATGCGAACATCCTGCAGGCAGTTGAGCTTATCGTCGAATATAAACTCACAGGACTCACCGTCACCGACGACGCGGGGAGCGTGGTGGGAATCCTGTCCGAGATTGAATGCCTGGAGGCGATTCTGGACACCATCTATAACGACGGTGACGCAGAGAGTGCACTGGTGCGCGAGGTGATGCAGACCGACGTCAACAGCTGCGCGCCCGGCGACGGCATTGTCGAGGTTGCCCAGGATATGGTGCGCACCCGCCAGCGACGCCGACCCGTGATTGAAAATGGCCGCCTGGTGGGCCAGGTCAGCAGCAGCAACATGCTGTGGGCCTTGATGGAGTATTCCCGGCGCAAGGCGCTTAAAGCCTGAAACACACCTCCCCGTGGTGACCGGGGTCACATAATGGGCGGCAATGTTACTTTTTCGCAGCTTTTTGCAGACATTCGTCATGGTGAGCGCGGGCAAGCTGGGCTTTACTATGTGCATGTGTACTTGTATCCCAACCCTGCGCGCGGCCCGCGCCACCTTCCTGATGCTGCTGCTCGCGGCCGTCAGCGGCTGTGCCAGCTCACCGATACCGGCAAGCTTCGCAAATCACTTCGACAGCGCCAGGGACAACCCGCAACACGGCCGCTGCATGAGCGATCACGCGATGTTCAATAACCGCCAGTTGATGATCATGCCCGAGGCGGTGGAAGACGCCTGGACCTACTGCGTGAAGCAATCCGACCTGTGGTACCCGGGCAAACCCCAACGCAATCCCGTGTCGGGCTGGGAGCAACGCTAGCGCAACACGCTGGCCCGCTTCAGGCCGCCGGGTCGAACACCGCCTCCTCCAGCTCCACGAACGCCTCCTCGATATAGCGACCGAGTCGCTCAAGGCCTGCCACCTGCTCCGTTGCCACCAGGCCAAAATGCAACGTGCCGCAGTAAGAGTACAGGGTGATATTCAACTGGTTGCCCGGTGGCAGCGTACTGATGGGCAACGTCTGCTCCAGGCGCGCCCCCTTGAGGTACAGCGGCTGGCTGGGGCCGGGCACATTGGACACCAGGGTATCGGCTATGGCCGGCAGCAACCTGTCCAGGCGCAGCAGCTGCATCAGCTCTATCAACACCGCCAGCACCGCCGTGTATTGCGCAACCGCTATGGCCGGCACCCCATCAATCTGGTTGCGCACGCTGCGCAGCGTGAAGCCAATTTCCCGCAGCCGGGTGTAGGGATCGCTGTTGCAGGGTGCCAGGTCCACCAGCACGATGCCTATCTTGTTACCGCTGACGCGGTCGTTCTCATCCCGTAGGCTGACCGGCATTTGAATGCTCAGGGGCCGCTGCAACTCTATCCCTTCGTCGGCAAGATAACGACGCAGGGCTCCGTCCAGGCAGGTCAGGGCAATGTGGTTAAGCGTGCAACGCGTCATGGCGCGCAGCCGCTTGATGCGCTCCATGGGCACGTGTGCCGTGGCAAACTGCCGCCCGGCCGTGACCGCCCCCGTGAGCGGGGTATCCTCAACCGCCTTGAACGGCAGCGCCACGGCATTGCGGGTCAGACCCACCTGCTCCAGCGCCAGCTGCGCAGTGAGCTTGCTGGTGCCACCCAGAATCAACCGCCAATTGTGCAGGCTGCGCAAAATCCTGCCGAACAGCGCGCGCTTCGCGGTTGCCTCACTGCGATCCTCGGGCGCCTCCTCCCGATTCCAGATCACCTTGAGGCGGCGAGCGCGGGCACTGGTGTGCAGCGACTGCACGTTCCAGCGGGACATGGTAACGCCGTCAGCATAGGCGTGGTGCATCTTCGAGTAGATCGCAAAGCGCCCACCCTCCACGTTATCAATCACGTGAAACTCCCACATGGGCTTGCTGCGATCCATGAGCGGCTCATGTAGCCGGGCGCAGAGCTTGAACAGCTCGCGCTCGGACAAGGCAGCTGCGGGGCGATGGTAGAAGAGATGCTCGTCGATATTGAACGCGGCTGCCTTGCGCCAGCGGGGCCCGCCCAGCGCCCGGAAATCTATGACCCGGTCAAAGGGCGCATTGGGCTGATCATGGCTGCGATATTCCTCGGCGAGCTTGCGCACCCAGTTTGCAGCTGCCCTGGGCGGCTTGCGAAATATCTGTAGCCCGGCGACATGCTTGGGGCTTTCCCGGGACTCGGTCAGGAAGAACGCGAGGTCCAGTAGTGACAATCGACTCATAAGCTTCGTTGTTATTGTTTTGCGGCAGTGTAGCCAGTTCCAGTGGGTTTCTCTATCGACCCGATGGCCTTTACCTCGCCGGTTATACGCGCCTTCGGCGGCGGCTGGACCCTGCACAAACAAAAAAACCCCGGTGCAAGGCACCGGGGTGGCTGCTCGAAGCGCTCAGGGGGTAAGCGACCTCGACCAGAGGGGCGAGCCAACTAGAGCTCAGATATCTTGCGGTTCAGCTCGAACTGCCTGGATGTCACATAGGACTCCATGTCTTCCACCCTGCGCAGCGCAGCGTCAAGGCGTTCGCGGGCGCGTTGCAGGCGCACGCTGGCGCTCTCGCCATAGCGAAACATGCGTCTGGGACGGTAATCGTGGGCGCGCTCGTCGTATTCGAGGTCGATGTCTTCACGCTCTTCGTCGTCCAGTCGCGACCAGGCGTCCATGTCTTCGGCCCGGCGCCGCGGCGCCAGCAATATCCAGCCGGCGATGTAGGCCCAGAAGGCGAGCGATCCGGTAAACAGAAACGCGGCAATGGCCAGCAGGCGCACCACCCAGTTATCCACATCCCAGTAGTCGGCCAGTCCGGCGCAGACCCCGGCGATTTTTCCTGTGCGGGTGTTACGGTACAAACCCATGCCCCAGCCATTGTTCCTGCGGCGCTTGATGTGCTGGTGCTTCCTGCGGATACCCTCGTGGCGACCGCGATAGTGTTGTCTTCCCATGTCAGTAACTCCTTGTGCCGTTGCCTTGAGCGCCGTCCGAATAGTGGTCGCGACGATCCTGCTGCTGCCGCCAGTCCGGATAGTTGGAATCCAGCAGCGTCTCCAGGGTTTGCACCCGATCCGCCATCTTGTCGACTGTTTCCAGAATGTGCTCCACGGTTTCCCGGTCCTCGTCACTTAAGCTTCTCGCGGAACGACGCAGTGACGAATAGTGCATGCTGATCCAGATCGGCAGCACGATGACCATGAACAGAATGGTCGGCACGAACATAAAATCGAAAAATTTCATCGGCTAATTCCCCCTGTTATCGCTGGCAGCTCACTGCACCTTGGCAGTGCTGCTGTCAGCTTGTGACCCACCCATCTCCTGTTTCAGGCGCGCCAACTCTTCATTGATCTTTTCGTCCTCGACCAGGGCATCAATCTCGGTGGCGAGGTCGCCGGTCTCGCGTCCCAGGTCCATGGCTTCAAGCTGACTTTCCATGGTGTCCATGCGGCGCTCGAACTGGTCGAACTTGGCAAAGGCTTCGTCCAGCGCCTCCCGGTGCATCTGTCGCTTGACCTTGATGCGGGACTCAACCGTGCGGCTGCGCATTACCAGGTTCTTCTGCTTGGCGCGGGCATCAGTGAGTTTCTGCTGAAGCTGCCCTATTTCTTCATTGAGGTGCGCAATATGGTCGTCGGTCGCAGCCAGTTCTGCCTCAACCGCGGCCAGCTCTTCCTCGATTAACTGCTTTTCCTGCAGTGCGGCGCGGGCGAGGTCCTCACGCCCTTTGCTAATGGCCAGTTTCGCCTTGGCCTCCCAGGCGGCCGCGTCATCGGCAATCTGTTGGCGGCGACGCTCTGCTGACTTGCGCTCTGCCAGCACCCTGGCCGAGGAACTGCGCACCTCCACCAGGGTGTCTTCCATCTCCTGGATAATCAGGCGGATCATTTTTTGCGGATCCTCCGCCTGGTCCAGCAGCGCAGTGATGTTGGAATTGATGATGTCCGTCATACGGGAAAAAATACTCATGGCTCTGCCTCTCCTGATGGGCGAATTGCAAACTCAACGGAGTCATATCAGTTTTTGTGCCAACTTTGTAAGCTTCTGTTTTTATTAGATATTTATTCATCCCGGCAGAAATCATCCCGCAATAATTGGCTCTTTATGCCAAATCATAGGTAATTTCTACAGATTAAATGGTATATTTCGCCAATGCGCGACAGCGACCGAATCATAGGCAATGCTCCCAGCCTGAACACTGCCCTCGAGCAGATATCCCGGCTGGCACCCATTCCCCGGCCTGTACTGGTGCTCGGAGAGCGCGGCACCGGCAAGGAGCTTGCCGCGGCACGCCTGCATTTCCTCTCGCCGCGCTGGGACCAGCCGTTCCTGAAGCTGAATTGCGCAGCGGTCAGTGAATCCTTGCTGGAATCCGAGATATTCGGGCACGAGCCCGGCGCGTTCACCGGCGCCAACCGCACCCACCGTGGGCGCCTGGAGCGGGCCGACGGCGGCACCCTGTTCCTCGACGAACTGGGAACCATGTCCACCGGCCTGCAGGAGAAGTTGCTGCGCGTGGTGGAGTACGGGGAGTTCGAGCGCCTCGGCGGGCAAACCACCATCAAAGTCGATGTGCGCGTCATTGCAGCCACCAACGCCAACCTGCAGCAGCGTGTCGCCGACGGCGAATTCCGCGCGGACCTGCTGGACCGCCTTTCCTTCGACGTAATTCACCTGCCCCCGCTGCGTCATCGCCTGTCAGACATCCCGGAGCTGGCCCATCACTTCGCCGTGCAGATGTGCGCCGCTCTCGAGCGCGAGTACTTCCCGGGGTTCACCGACCGCGCTGCCCGGCAATTGTTGCAACACCCCTGGCCCGGCAATGTGCGCGAGCTGAAAAATGCAGTAGAGCGCTCGGTCGCCCGCTGGCCCCACCCGGAGCGCCCACTCGACAAGGTGGTGCTCGATCCTTTCGAGTCACCCTTCGAGGACTGGCCAACCGGGCCCGATGAAAACGATTCGATGCCCTGCCCTCCTGCAGCGACGGCGCCCCCCTCTGCGCGGGGCCCTGTCAAATTCCGGCGAGCCGTTGCTGAGTTTGAGAAGGAATTACTGCGCAACGCCCTGGCAGACCACCAGCAACACCAGGGCAAGACCGCAAAAGCACTGGGCTTAAGCTATGATCAACTGCGCGGGCTGCTGCGCAAACACAAGCTGTTGAGTAGCCGCAGAAGGCGCAAAAGCGCGTGATACCCTTGTGATCCACCGCAACACGTAACCGCCAACAAACCGGAGACTCCCATGGCATTGAAGCTCAACGACCCTGACCTGCTGCGCCACCAGGCCTACATCAATGGCGAGTGGGTGGATGCCGACAGTGGCGCCACCACCGCCGTAACCAACCCGGCCACCGGTGAGACTATCGTCGATGTGGCGATGGTAGGGGCCGCCGAGACTGAACGCGCCATCGCGGCCGCAGACGAGGCCATGCGGGAGTGGAAGACCCGCCCCGCCAAGGCCCGGGCGCAGGTGCTGCGGCGCTGGTATGACCTGATGATGGAACACCAGGAAGATCTGGCGGTGATCATGACCGCAGAACAGGGCAAAGTACTGGCGGAATCGCGCGCTGAAATCGCCTATGGCGCCGCCTTTGTTGAATGGTTTGGCGAGGAGGCGAAGCGGATCAATGGCGATGTGATTCCGGGCCCCTCCGCCGACAAGCGCATTGTCTGTATCAAGCAACCTGTGGGCGTGGTGGGCGCGATAACCCCATGGAACTTCCCCAATGCCATGCTGGCGCGCAAGGCCGCCCCCGCCCTCGCTGCGGGTTGCTCAATCGTGGTCAAGCCCGCCACCGCAACGCCCCTCTCCGCCTTCGCCATGGCAGAGCTGGCGCAGCGTGCCGGTGTGCCTGCGGGTGTGCTCAATGTGCTGTGTGGCAGCTCTTCGGAAATTGGCAACGCGCTGACTGCCAGCCCGGTGGTCCGCAAGCTCACATTCACCGGCTCCACGCCGGTGGGAAAGAAGCTCATGGAACAGAGCGCCGCCACCATGAAAAAGCTGTCCATGGAACTGGGGGGCAACGCGCCCTTCGTGGTGTTTGACGACGCCGACATCGACGCCGCAGTGGAGGGAGCGATGGTCTCCAAGTACCGCAACGCCGGGCAGACCTGCGTGTGCACCAACCGCTTGTTTGTGCAGGACGACGTGTACGATGAGTTCGTCGCAAAATTTGTCGAGGCGGCAAAAACACTGGTGGTAGGCAACGGCATGGACGAGGGCGTAACGGTAGGCCCGCTGGTCAGCAGCAGCGCTCTGAACGACGTCGACGCGCTGGTACAAACTTCCATCAGCCAGGGCGCTACGGTCGCCCTGGGGGGCGGCCCACACGCGCTGGGTGGCTGTTTTTACCAGCCCACCATTCTCACCGACGTTACCCCCGATATGGCCGTGTTCCGCAATGAGATTTTCGGGCCTGTACTGCCGGTACTGCGCTTCTCCACCGAAGCGGAACTGATCGAGATGGCCAACGACACCGAGTTCGGCCTGGCCTCCTACTTCTACGCCAGGGACATCGGGCGTATCTGGCGCGTGGCAGAAGCCCTTGAATACGGCATGGTCGGCATCAACTCGGGCATGATTTCCAACGAGATGGCGCCCTTTGGCGGTGTCAAGGAGTCCGGCATGGGCCGCGAGGGGTCCATCTATGGCATGGATGACTACGTGGAAATCAAGTACCTGTTGATGGGCGGCATTTAACAA
>JAZBPS010000454.1:0-1142 GCA_036353375.1 Halieaceae bacterium
CACCACGGCTATATTCGGATTCCCTAAATAATCCACAGTCAGGTCAAAATCAAAGGCCGTGGTGAAAGGTATTTCCTCAGGTTCGGGAATTGGCCCCTCATAAAGCTCCTCTACTTCATCCACACTCAAGAAGTTCTGAACACCAGTAATTCCGTTTTCACCAGCAAGCGCTACCTCAATAGGGCCTACCCAGGTTTCACCATAGTCATCAGTCCGCCAAAGGATTGGGTAAAGTGATTGCCCAGCTGAAATCCCAACATTCCCATTATCAGTAAGCGTAACGATGTAGCCATATTGGCCATCTTTGGAGAATTCAACCCGGGAGCAGACCGGAACCATCGTAGTATCGTAGGTTGGGCAGGGCAGCAGGAATTGTTCGAGGTTAAAGTCTTTTTCTGCTTCATTCCAGGTTCCGTGACTGATGAGCAATTGTTGTAGCCATTTCCCTACGTCGGGATAATCAACGAAATTGATATTATAATCTATTGCCCAGAAATCACCGGTTGAGGTAACAATAAAGCCATCCGGAATATATTGATAAAAACCATCATCGGTATTGGTTGAGATTAGATTTTTGGTAGTATCCGAGGGGTTTCCAATTGGTGAACAACCATAAGCATATCCTCCCCAGGCATCCCAGGCATTAGTGTAATCCAAAATAGGAGCAAAAAACACAATATACGCGCTATCCGGGTTAACATTTCCAGGTGGACTGAAAATACCATGTTGTGGAAACCGGGCCATTTCAGGCCAATAATACCCATAATTTTGATTTACATAACATTCTCCCATTGTATTCCAGGTAATTCCCCAATCTGTAGAAACATCAAAACCCAAATCACCAGAAGAGCCTCCGGGATCAAGTTCGCCGCCCATCCTGTGAAAATTGGTTACAATTCCAAGCTCATCATTTGCACAAACCAACGATCGTTGACCGCCGGCATAACCATATCCAAAAGCATTGGCTGAGGTGCCGATGTCGATGATATCAACCACATCAGTGGATTTGAAGTTTTTTGAAACTACCGGTGTTTGAGATTGTCCGGGGAATTGCTGTGGAAAATCATGTTTTTGAATTAATCCCGGAGGCATTTCAGAGGAAATGCCTTGTTTCAGTTGAGATTGCTGTGCCGAGACCAATA
>JAZBPS010000105.1:0-7366 GCA_036353375.1 Halieaceae bacterium
AAGTGGCCACCACCGGCGGCACCGCCCCAGGCGGGCCAGGCCAGATCCGTTGCTGCCGGCGGGGCCGGCTGGGCCTCGCGGTTGCTGCAACCACCTAGCGAAAACAGGCAGAGACAGCCGGCGAGCAGCAGGCAACGGGTCATACCGGGCGGACGGCGCATGAAGAAAACCACATCGGCGAAACTGGGAACGCTACCGACCCCCCTGCACCATGGCAAGCCATGGCGCCGGCCTGTCAGTCCCAGGGCTTGATCAGGAACTTGTCACCGGTGGCCTTGCGGTTGTACTCGGCGATGGTATCCAGGTCCAGTGCCCCCGCAAGCGACACCTCCCGGGCGTAGTGGCTGGCGAAGGGCGTTTTGATTTCCCGCGCCACCCGGGCCCGCATCTCGCCGGCCTTCTCCAGACCCACTTTCTGTAAAAAGTGGGTCAACAGGAAACCCCCTATGCCCCAGGCGAAGCCGTAATTGAGCGTGAGCACCGTGGGGCTCAGGTCCAGCCGTCCGTAGATATACAGTTGCTTGTAGGTGTCAGACCCGTAGCGGTTGTACTCGCTCATCTCGCTGGCGGCTGCGTTCTCCATGCAGGTCATCACCTGATTGGCGAGCTTGCCGCCGCCGGTGGCATCAAAGGCCAGGGTGGCGCCGGTTTCACGAATCGCAGTGGTGAGCGCCGGGTAGAAATCATCTTCACTTGAGTTGATGACGTACTTCGCACCCAGGCGTTTCAGGATTTCCACCTGTTCGGGCTTGCGCACGATATTGATCAGGTCGACACCGTCCGCCAGGCAGATGCGGTTGAGCATCTGTCCCAGATTGGAGGCCGCCGCGGTGTGTATCATGGCCTTGTGGCCTTCCATGCGCAGGGTTTCCACCATGGCGAGCGAGGTCAGCGGATTAACCACACAGGACGCGCCCTCCACAGCCGTGGTGCCCTCCTCCAGTTCCAGGCAGAGAAAGGCCGGTACGCAGCGATACTGGCCGAACATCTCGCCGCCGAATACGCCCACGGTCTTGCCCATCAGCGCCTGCGCCTGGGGGGAGTCTCCTGCGCCTACCACGGTACCGGCACCCTCATTGCCCACCGGCAGGGACTGCCCCACCCGGGCCGCCACCATTGGCATGTAGTCGGCCGGTATGTCGTAGGTCACTACAGGGCGCTCAGCGCTGCCACTGACCCGTCCGCTGCTCAGGTCTGCAGGCCCCAGCAGCAGCGCGAGATCCGAGGGATTAACCGGTGCGGCTTCCACCTTCACCAGCACCTCGTCGGGACCCGGCTGTGGAACAGGGACCTCCTCCAGCGACAGCTGGAGGGTATTGTCCTGGGTAACGGTAGTGCGCAACTGCAGCCCGGTATCGGCCATGCTGAACTCCTTATCTAACGCGGGCTGATGCCCGCGTATGTCATTGGGGGGCAGCAGTGTAGCGAAGAATGCAGTGCCCTGGCAGCAGTGATCAGGCGCCCAGCGGCGGATAATCCGTGTAGCCGCGCTCCCCCGGCGTGTACAAAGTGGAAAAATCGATCTTCGCCAGCGGCTTGGTGCGCCAGATGCGGTCGACCAGATCCGGGTTGGCAATAAAGGGTCGACCGAAGCTGACCGCGTCCAGCGCACCGGACGCTATGGCGTCGGCGGCCTCTTCGGGTTTGTAGCTTTCATTGCCAATCACCCTGCCGGGGAAGTGGTCCCGGGCAATCTGCAGATTGTCCACGCGCCCTTCGGGCATGCGAATACTGTGCACATAAGCGAGGTTGAGGGCACTGGCGCCGGCCAGAAACGCGGCGAAGGTATCCCGCGGGTCCTCGTCGTAGACGTCGTTGAACTGATTGTCCGGGGCAATCCGGAAACCCACGCGGCCGGGGCCGTCCACCTCGGCCATGGCCCGCAGCACCTCCAGCGGGAAACGCACGCGGTTCTGCACGCTGCCACCGTAGGCATCCTGGCGCTGGTTGGAGCCCGTGCACAGGAACTGCGCCGGCAGGTAGCCGCTGGTACAGTGCAGTTCCACACCGTCAAAACCGGCAGCGTACGCACGGGCTGTGGCGTCCGCATACTCCTGTACCACCGCGGGAATTTCTTCCAACTCCAGCGCCCGGGGCATGCCGAAGGGCTGCATGCCCTCGGCGTCGGTGTACATTTCACCGCGCGCAGCGATGGCCGAAGGTGCTACCAGTTCGCTGCCTTCCGGCTTGTTCGCCGCGTGCCCGATGCGCCCGCAGTGCATGATCTGGGCCACGATGACGCCGCCATTGTCGTGCACCGCGTCCACTACCCTGGCCCAGGCTGCCTGCTGCTCGTCCGTATAGATGCCCGGCGTGCGGCAATAGCCAATGCCGTTTGCGCTGGGGCCTATACCCTCGGTGATGATCATGCCGGCGCTGGCGCGCTGGCGGTAGTACTCGACCATCAGGTCAGTGGGCATTGCGCCAGCATCGGCCCGGCTGCGCGTCATGGGCGCCATGATAATGCGGTTGCGAAGCCGCAGATCACCCAGGGTTACCGGGGTAAAAAGACTGTCGATCAAGGGAACTCTCCTGCTTTAAAGGTTCAACGTACGCGTATCCGGGGGTCAGGGGCATCCCGCCGCATGCTTTTCAAAAACGCCTCCAGGGGCGCGGGCGCTGCAACCTCAGGCGTATCGCCCGTCGGAGCCTGCTCCCAGAATACCTTCCAGCTGGGGAACAGGTCGTGAAACGCCCCGTCGTAGGCCTCGCGGTCCGGCCAGCGCATCTTGTGCTCGCCCACCGGCGGCCGGTTGAGGTCCGTCGCGTACCAGTAGCAGGGCAGGCGCCGACGAAAATACCAGCGACCATCGATGCGCTCGTAATTGTCCCAGTACAGCATCTGCATGATCACCCACTCCGTGTCACCATTCTCGCAGGGTGTTTCATGCTCGTTCTTGGAATACACCACGCCCAGCGCGTGATCGGCATCTTCAAACTCGATGATGTGGTTACCCGTATGGTGGGAGGTGCCGGTGAACTGCAGCCGCAGGGTATCGTCCAGCCAACGCTTCAGGTGGGCGCGCCCCACCTGCTCGCGACTGACGCGTATGTCCTCGGCGAAGAGGTTGACGTGGGCATCCAGATCGCGCATGTCCAGGCTCAAGGCGTACTTGGCCACCAGCTGCCGTATCTCTTCGATGGATTCCAGGCGGTCAAGCCGCGCCAGGAGTGTGCTGTCTGTCATGGCCGGTCTCCGTGTGATGTCGGGATGGTATGTCGCACCAGTCCGGGTTCGCAATGCGGCGCGGCTAGCCTGCCGCCACCGGCATCGCTAGAGTAATTTGCCAGAACAATAACGGCCTGGCCGGACGGAGGAGCACAATGAAAACGTTTGCCATTACCGGAGGCGCCAGCGGCATCGGCGCTGCGATCAAGCAGCGGCTGCTGGACCTCGGACACCGCGTTATCGTGGTTGACCTCAAGAACGCGGACATCGATGCCGACCTGTCTACCGATGAAGGTCGGCAGACCGCGATAGACGGAATTCGCGCCGCCGCGCCGGACGGCCTCGATGGGCTGATTCCCTGTGCCGGCCTCGCGCCCCATGTGGGCAACCTGCCGCTGATCACGCAGGTTAATTACTACGGGACGGTGGTTCTGGTGGACGCGCTCAAGGACCTGGTGGCAGCCAGGCAGGGCAACATCGTGCTCATTTCCTCCAACTCGGCGCCCATGGATACCAACCCGGCCTATGTGGAAGCGCTGCTGGAGGACGACGCCGAGGGCATCACCGCAGCGCTCGCGTCCATGGAAGGGCAGACCGTGTATTCTGGCTCCAAGCAGGCGCTGGCGCGCTGGATGCGTCGCCATACGCCGGCCTTTGCCGGCCAGGGCATTCGCATCAACGCCATTGCGCCGGGCTACACAGACACGCCCATGACCGCCGCCGTGGCAGATGACCCGACCTACGGCGATGCCATCCGCGCGTTTGTCGCGAGTATTCCGCTGGCGCGCCCCGGCCTGCCGGAAGACATGGCGGACGCGGTGGAGTTTTTGCTCAGCGACAAGGCCAGCTTCATCTGCGGCACTGTGCTGTTCATCGACGGCGGCCACGACGCGATGCTGCGCCCCGACCAGTTCTAGACTCATGCGCTACCGGGCTCGCCGCTGACGTCCACATTGTCCAGGGCAGTGATATCGAAGCCGGGGATATACATTTGCGGGGTCTTGCCGCCATCCACTGGCAGTATCACTCCGGTGATGAAGGATGCCTGGTCCGATGCCAGGAAGCAGATCGCCTCGGCCATCTCCTCAGAGCTGCCGTGACGCTGCATCGGGATAGACCCGGCGACGGCGTCCTGCACCGCCTTGTCCTTGCGCGTCGCGGCCTCCATGCCGGGTGTGAAGGTAGAGCCCGGCGCAACCACGTTCAGGCGCACATTGAAGGGCGCGGCCTCCATGGCAGCACACATGGTGAACTGGTTCACCGCAGCCTTGGAGGCAGAGTAGGCACCGGCCGCCATGCCCGCGCGCAGACTGGACACGGAAGACACGTTGATGATGGAGCCGTAGCGCTGTGCCTGCATGATAGCCAGCGCAGTCTGGCAGCCAATAAAGGTGCTCTCGGTTGATGTGGTGAAATTGGCACGCCAGTCATCTATAGACTGGTCCAGCACCATGCCGCCCTTTACCGATGGCGCATTGTTCACCAGCACGTCGAGCCGGCCGAACTCTTCCGCGGTGTCGCGGATCAGTTTTGCAAAACCCTCCAGGTCATTCACGTCCAGCACGACGCCGCGGCAGTGGCCGCCCATCTCGCTGACCTGCTGCTCCAGTTCATCCAGTTTGGGCTTGCGCCTGGCGCAGGCCACCACGGTGGCACCCTCGGCCGCAAGCTGCACGGCGGTGGCGCGGCCTATGCCCATGCTGCCGCCGGTGACGATGGCAACTTTGCCTTCAAAGCGTTTGTTCATTTGCGTTTGTCCTTGCTGTTAATAATCGATGCTTGCTACGCCCGGGACAGCTTCAGCTGCGCACTGCCCATCACATGGGGGCCGCGGGCATTGCTGCCGGCAAACTCCACGGTGGCCAGCGTTGCCTCCTGATCTTCTTCCAGCTGCTTCAACCGGCCCTGGAAACTCATGACGTCACCGGGGTGGTTGGGCGTCATCAGTTTGAAGGTGAGGCGGCGCAGCCGGCTGGCAGGGCCCGCCCAATCACCGAGGTAGCGAGCCGAGAGCCCGCAGGTGGTGAGTATGTTCATGAAAATATCCGGCATTCCGGCGGCCCTTGCCGCCGGCAGATTGTGGTGTACGGGCACATAATCCTGGGTGGCGATGGCGCCTCCCACTATGAGCCGGTGGGTCACCGGAATCACCAGCTCCGGTAGCGACATCCCCTCTTGCAGGGTCGTCGCGTCCACGTCTTCATAGGCAGTGTGCCAGCCATCCGCCGCGGCCGCCTCTGCGGCCTGCCCGCTGCTGCCGGCTTGCTCTCGTTCTCCGGGTGCCGCGCGATACTGGAAATAGGTGATGAATGCCTCGGCGAACAACGCGCCTTCGCCATCGAGGTATTCCATGCGGTCGGTGAAGAAATGGCCTTCCCCCAGCTGGGTCTTTTTCAGGGGGCTGATACTGGCCACTGACTTGTAGTGCTGTACCGTCTCACCCTCAGTGAGATAACGATGAAAGTGCAGGTCGTACCCCACGGCGACATTATCCGGGAAGCCGGCTGCTTCCAGCGCCTGCATATGCGGGTAGGGATGCGCGTCGGTGGAGCCGGGTGCATAGGCGTCGTTGATGTCCCGCATGGTCCACATCTGCATCATTGCGGGCGGCGCCACTGCGCCCTTGCCGGCAAATTCCGTCCCGCGCTGGTAGGCCTCATCCAGGTACAGCGGCGACCCCTCCCCCATGGCCTGGCACCACTGCCAGATCTGGGTGCGGCTGACCGGATTGAAACCGCAGTATGGGCCCAGCCGCTGTCCCAGCAAGTGATCGAAGCCGCTGGCGTCTGCGGACTGACTGTCTGTGTGCGATTTCATGGGTGAAGTCTGGCACAGCTTGACTGCAGGCAGTCCTGTCTGGCAGGTGCGTCGACAGCTTCAGATTAATATGTCAACCGAACGCTTTTTTTTAGCGCTGTAGGAATGTGCCAACTGCTGCAAGATAGGCGCATCCGGAAAACGAGGACACAGGGTTATGGGATTACTGGAAGGCAAGGTCGGATTGGTAACCGGCGGCGGCATGGGCATTGGTCGCGCTATCTGCGAAGCCATGGCCAGGGAGGGCGCCGCGGTTATGGTGGCAGACTTCAATGCGGACAGCGGCCGGGAGACGGTGGCCATCATCGAGGCGGCTGGCGGCAAGGCCGCGTTTGTCGAGGGCGACGTCAGCCAGGAGGAACAGGTCGCCGCCACCGTTGACGCCGCCGTATCCGCCTTCGGGCGGCTGGATATTGCCTGCAACAGTGCCGCGGTGAGTCGCGGCTCCGGGCCTATCCACCAATACACAAGGGAAGTGTTCGATCAGACCCTGGACATGTGCCTGACCAATACCTGGCTGTGCATGAAGTACGAGATACCGGCCATGCTGGCGACAGGCGGTGGCGCTATCGTCAACATTTCCTCCAATGCATCACTGCGAGGCCAGGCGTTCAACACGGCCTACGCCGCAGCGAAGAGTGGCGTCAACATTCTCACCAAAAGCTCCGCCGCGGAATATGGCAGCAAGGGCATACGCATCAATGCGGTATCCCCCGGCGTGATTCGTACGCCCGGTCTGGAGCGCTACTTCGATGAGCAGCCGGGCGTGAAAGAGGGGCTGGAGCGCTCGGCGGTCATGAACCGACTGGGAGAGCCCGCGGAAATTGCCGAGGCGGTGGTGTTCCTGCTGTCCGACCGGGCCTCCTTTATTACCGGCCAACTGCTCTCGGTGGACGGCGGCGGTGCGGTGAAATAAAGCCGCAAGGTTTCCGCAGTCGGGCATATTGAACCGCGCCACCCCCGCAGGGGGTAAATGCTCGCCTACACCCGCCGCTCCGTTAGACTCAATGGCCCGCAAACAAGCAGAGGAACCGTCGTGGATAATTTTCAGGATAAAGTCGCCGTCGTCACGGGAGGTGCCAGCGGCATAGGTGCTGCCCTGGTACGCCAGTTGCTGGCGCAGGGTGCGAAGGTCGTGATCGCTGATGTTGAGCAGGGCGCGCTGGACCGCGCACTGGCTGAACTGGAAGGCAAGGGTGAAGTCAGCGGCGTCGTCTGCGATGTCTCCAAACCGGAGTCCGTGGACGCACTCGCCGACAGCGTGTACCAGAAGTACGGCGTGTGCCACCTGCTGTTTAACAACGCCGGCGTGGCAGCCCCCTCGGCCAACGTCTGGGACACCACGCCCAACGACTGGAAGTGGGTGCACGGCGTCAACGT